>NZ_JBITGG010000026.1:0-99958 GCF_044456765.1 Micromonospora sp. NPDC050784
CTGGTCGCGATCGAGATGACCGCGGCCCGCTCCGGGAGGCCGGCCTTCTTCGTGGCGGCGATGATCGCCTTGGCGTTGGCGGTCTGCTCGTCGTTCAGGGTGATACGGGACTGGTCACCCTGGGTGCCGTGCGGGATCAGCTTGCTGGCGTCGGGCTTGTCAGCCTGCACCGCAACGGCGACCGGCTTGGCGTCTACCGGGTTGGCCACGTGGGCGACCGGGCCGGCGAACACACCACCGGCGAACGCGAGACCAGCAACGGACAGCATGCTCTTACGGAAGATCGTGTTCATGAGGGGTAGCTCCTTCGGGGGTAGGACACCCCGACCGCCAAAGGGGGGAACGGCGGTGGGGTGTGAGCACCTCGTCCGGCGCTGCACGTACAAGGGGGAAAGTCTTTGGGGTTGACGCTTACCGAGCGTCGGGGTCGGCGGCCTAGCGAGCGGGGGCTCGTGGCGCCGGGTCCAGGTGTAACGACCGGGGGGCCCGGGTCATTCCGGGGTTGGCCCGTCCATCGGCACCCTCATCGTGGCGGTGCCTGCGGTCGTTCGTGGGGACTGTAACGACCGGGCGGAGGCTGGCATTCCAACCTGCGCGACCAGCCCCAGCGATCGGGCGGCGGGTCGGTGGTGCTGCGATCGTCAGGGTATGTAACGACCCCGGCCCGGCCATGATTCCGGCCCACGGGTGCACCCGGTCACCACCCCAAACACCCAGGATCGGACAAACGGCCCACACATCACCCACTCCACGGCGTCGAACCGACCCTCACTCGGGGGTGATCCGCTCGGGTTCACGGAAGTCGGGGCATCCCGGACGCCCGGACACCCCGACATCAAGAAAACCGAGTCGATCACGAATGAAGCGATCCGCGCAGAACACCCATCGCCGGCGCAGAGTTCACGGACCGGTCGACATGACGGCTGGCGGGAAGGGTGGACGGCCGTGACTGGACGCTAGGGACGTTCCTGGTCCGTCAGGCGGGAGCGCACCTTTGCGGCGCAGGTGTCCAGGGCCGTTCGCGCGTCCAGCCCCAGGCTTTCGATGGCCACCAGCGCGGTGAAGGCGACGTCGGCCAACTCCGCCGCGACGTCCTCGCTGGTGTGGGTGACGCCCTTGCGAGGATTCTGCCCGAGCAGACCGATCCAGGCGGCCGACGCCTCCCCCGCCTCCTCGGTCAGCTTGAGGATGCGGCAGGTCAGCTCGGTCTGCCCACTGCCGTTCGCCGCGTCCAGCCAGCTGCGCGACGCCCGGGCCGCCTCCCAGATCGACTCGTCCACGGCGACCAGTCAACCCGATCGGCCCATTGGCGGAACGACCGGGTGCAACTGGACAGCCGTGCTGACCAGCCGATCAGCGTACCCATTGACACTGGTCGACGGCGGTTCTAGGTTCAGGATGCTACCGGCCGGTAGGCAACCGTCCCGCTGGTCGCCCCCGGGCGACATCCGTCCGATGGGGAGCATCGATGCTGTCCACACCCGTTCGTACCGTCCGCCGGCTGCTCGCGGCAACCGCGACGCTGACCCTCGCGGTCGGCCTGGCCGGTGCCGCGCCGGCCGGCGCCACCGGTCGTGACGCGCAGGGCGGCGAACCGCTGCCCGGCTACACCATCGAGAACCCGCCGTTGGCGCCGTTGGTCGTGGGCGACAAGCCGACGACGGTACGTCAGGGCGTGCACCGCCACGCCGGGTACATCATCGAGGTGCCCGCCCGGTGGAACGGCGACCTGGTGTTGTGGGCGCACGGCTACCGCGGCCAGGGCACGGTGCTCTCACCGGAACCGCCGGCCTTCGGGCTGCGCCAGCGCCTCCTGGAGCAGGGGTACGCCTGGGCGTCGTCCTCGTACGACCGCAACGGCTTCGACATCCGCTCCGGGGTGCTGGGCACGAAGGACCTCGCCGACCACTTCGGGCGGACGGTCCGCCAACCGCAGCACACCTACGTCGCCGGGGTGTCGATGGGTGGGTACGTCATCGGTCGTTCGCTGGAGCAGTACCCCGGCTTCTACGACGGCGCGCTGCCGATGTGCGGGGTGCTCGGCGACCAGACGCTGCTCGACTTCTACCTGGACTACAACCTCGTCGCGCAGGCGCTCGCCGGGGTGCCGGCCTATCCCACGCCGGCTGATTACCTGACCAACGCGGTGCCCCGCATCCAGGTGGCCCTGGGCCTGGCCGGGTTGACCCCCACCGGGCCGGACACCACCACGGACCGGGGCAAGCAGCTGCGAGCCATCACCGTGAACCGTTCCGGCGGGCCGCGCCCGGGAGCCGACGCCGCGTTCGCGGTCTGGAAGGACTTCCTCTTTTCGATCAGCGTGCCCACCGGGAGCGGCAACTCCCCCGCCCAACGACCCGGTCAGCTCTCCACCAACCTGCTCACCCGCTACACCCCGAACAGCCCGGTGAACGTCAACGCCACGGTGCAGCGGGTCGCCCCGGAGAACGTGTGGCAGCGGCTCCTGCCGACGCTGACCGAGGTGCCGCGGATCGCCGGCCGCCCGACCGCGCCGGTGCTCAGCCTGCACGGACTCGGGGACATGTTCGTACCGTTCAGCATGGAGCAGGCGTACGCCACCGACGTGGCGCGTCACGGTCGCAGCAAGCTGGTGGTCCAGCGGGCGATCCGGGCCACGCAGCACTGCGAGTTCACCCCGGCGGAGGCCGGCGCCGCCTGGGACGACCTGGTGTCCTGGGTACGCACGGACAAGCGCCCGGCCGGCGACACAGTGACCGACCCGGCGGTGGTGGCCCGAGCGGACTACGGCTGCCGGTTCAGCGACCGGGCCGCGTACGCGGCCGGTGTCGGCACCCGCCGCCTCTACCCGGCCTGCTGAGGTACGCGAACACGAAGAACCGGCCGGCTCCCGTCGAAGGGAGCCGGCCGGCCTCGTGTGCGGGTGTCACCAGAGCTGCTGGACGATGTCCGCCGCCTGCTCCTCCCACTGCGCGTACGCGTACGGGAAGGCGGAGACCTGCACGGTCTGCGCGGCGGTGGTGAGCGGCAGGTCCTGCCAGCCGCCGACGTTCTTGAGTGCGCTGAAGAACGCCGTGGCGGCGTACTCCGGGTCGGTGATCTGGTCGGGCGTGCCCCAACCGGACGACGGACGCTGCTGGAACAGCCCCTGCGAGTCGTGGTCGTTGTACGCGCCGAGGTGGCCGAGGTTGTACAGCTTCGACTCCTGCAGCGAGGTGGCGACGCCGATCACCGCGCCCCGGTCACCGACGCCGGTCTTCTTGGCGGCGTCGACGATGGCCCGGGCGTTGGCCAGCTGCGCGTCGTCGAGCGGTACGCGCGACTGTGCGCCCTCGATGCCGTGCGGGATCAGCTGGGCACGGCTCGGCTTGCCGGCCGGCGGCTTGCCGGTGGCGGAGCCGGTGGTCAGGCCCGACTCGACGGGCTGGTCATCCTGGTGTGCCGAGGTGGCGGCCTTGCCGGTGGCGAGGTCGATGGCGGCGACGGCGCCCTGGTGCGGTCCGGTGGTGACCGGGGCGGCGGCTGCGGTCGGCGCGAGCGCCAGACCGCCGAGGGCAGCCACACCCGCCACGCTCAGCGCGGTCTTGCGGTACGAGTCCTTGGCGATGGCGGGGAGCCATCGAGTGAAGTCGACCTTCACGATGGTTGCCCTTTCGATCGTGCGAAGCGCTCCGGGGTGAACACTCCTCGGGAGATGACCGCGGAAAGGGTTTGGGCTCCGGCGGTACGGGGGACACAACCGGGTTGACGTGTCGGGCATTCCGGAAACGCCCGAAGGTCGGCCCGGTGCGGCCCCGGTCACCGCACAGAATCGGACATGGCGGCTCTGCCCACATCAGGCCGGACGGCCGTGACGGACGGTGCTTCCAGGGCCGGAGGGCAATGTCCGGACAGAGTGCCGGTGGGGACGGGACCGCTGGGAACGACGGAAGTTCCAGGGTGGTCCGCCTCAGCTGTCGCCGTCTTGTCCGGACTCCGCATCTCCCGTCCCGACACCCTTGTCCGGCGTGAGGAGTTCCTGAAAGACGGTGATGTGTAGGCCGGCGGGGGCGTCGAGCCGAGAGTTGAGCGACTGCCACGGCGTACGCGTCGGCGGCGCGACCTCGCTCGCCCCGGCGGCCACCAGACGGGCGGTCGTCGCCTCCGTGTCGTCCACCTCGAAGGCCACCCGGATGCGCGGCGCGACCTGCCGACCCACCTCGACCTCGTCGATCAGGCGCTTCTGCGCGGGGTTGGCGATCTCCAGGGTGGCGCGGCCGGCGTCCAGGATCACCACCCGGGCATCGCCCTCACCGCTGAACGCCGCCTCCTCCGGTAGGCCCAGCGCGTCGCGGAAGAAGGCGACGGCGGCCTCGTAATCGGCGGCCTCCACCACCAGGCGCAACTGACGGACGACGGGGACGGGCGAGCCCGGCGAGTGGGCGGTGGCGGGCGAGGCGGGCGGGTCGGCGGCCATGAGCGGGATCCTAGCGCCGCGGCCGGGTTAGGTTGGGACCGTCCAGGAGGGAGCGAGGATGGTCGAGGCAGTGAGCGATGAGGCGTACCCGCTGCACCCGGTCGGCCGGGTGGCCTCGCCGCTGACCGACGCGGCGAGCGCGCCACGGCAGGGCGACGAGGGCGCGCCGACGGCGTGGCTGGTCTTCGACCCGCAGGTCGAGCGGGCCCTGCGTGACCTGCGGGTCGGCGCGGAGCTGCTGGTGCTGACCTGGTTGGACCGCGCCCGGCGCGACGTGCTGGCGGTGCACCCACGCGGCGACGAGAACCGGCCGGAGACCGGGGTGTTCAGCACCCGCTCCCCGCACCGGCCCAACCCGATCGGGTTGCACCGGGTGCGGGTCCTGGCGGTGGACGGGCTACGCGTCGAGGTGGCCGATCTGGAGGCCCTCGACGGCACCCCGATCGTGGACGTCAAACCGGTGCTGGGCGCGGCCGACGAACGCTGAGCCCGTCGACCACGCGCCAACACGCCAGCAGGCCGGTCCGCCAGCCCAACCAAGACGTACGCAGGGGTCAGTGGCCGCGGTCCAGCCACTCCTGCAGGTGCGGCGCCTCCGCGCCGATCGTGGTGTCGTCGCCGTGACCGGTGTGCACGACCGTCTCCGCCGGAAGGGTCAGCAGGCGGGTGCGGATCGACCGGACGATGGTGTCGAAGTCGCTGTACGAGCGGCCGGTCGCGCCCGGACCACCGGCGAAGAGCGTGTCACCGGTGAACACCGTGCCCAGGTCCGGCGCGTGGAAGCTGCACGCGCCGGGGCTGTGCCCGGGGGTGTGCAGCACCCGCAGCGTGGTGCCGCCCACCTCGATGCTCTGTCCGTCGTGCAACTCGCCGTTGGGCGGCAGGTGCGGGTGGACCATGTCCCAGAGGACCCGGTCGGAGGCGTGCAGCAGCACCGGCGCGCCGGTGGCCTCGGCCAGCTCGGGCGCCACCCGGACGTGATCGTCGTGGGCGTGGGTGGCCAGGATCGCCCGGACCTGCCGGTCGCCCACCAGGGCGAGGATCGCCGCCACGTCGTGCGGTGCGTCCAGGACGACGCACTCGCGGTCGTCACCGATCACCCAGACGTTGTTGTCCACGTCGAACGTCTGCCCGTCCAGGGAGAACGTGCCCGAGGTGACCGTGTGGTCGACGCGGGCGGTCACGGGAACACCACCACCGAGCGGAGCACGTCGCCGTGGTGCATCCGGTCGAAGGCGTTCTCCACCTGGTCGAGCGCGATCTCCTCGGTGACGAACGCGTCGAGGTCGAGTCGGCCCTGCAGGTACAGCTCGGTGAGCATCGGGAAGTCCCGGCTGGGCAGGCAGTCGCCGTACCAACTGGACTTGAGGGCTCCGCCGCGCCCGAACACGTCCAGCAGCGGAAGCTCGACCTGCATCTGCGGGGTCGGTACGCCGACCAGCACCACCGTGCCGGCCAGGTCGCGAGCGTAGAACGCCTGCTTCCACGTCTCCGGTCGGCCCACCGCGTCGATCACCACGTCGGCGCCGAAGCCACCGGTGGCGGCGCGGATCGCCTCGACCGGGTCGGTCTCGGAGGCGTTCACGGTGTGCGTGGCGCCGAACTTGCGGGCCCAGTCGAGCTTGCGGCTGTCGGTGTCCACCGCGACGATCGTGGTGGCGCCGGCGAGGGCCGCACCGGCGACCGCGGCGTCCCCGACGCCGCCGCAGCCGATCACCGCGACCGAGTCGCCCCGGGTGACGTTGCCGGTGTTCATTGCCGCACCCAGCCCGGCCATCACCCCGCACCCGAGCAGACCCACGGCGGCGGGACGGGCCGCCGGGTCAACCTTGGTGCACTGCCCGGCGTGCACCAGGGTCTTCTCGGCGAACGCCCCGATGCCCAGCGCCGGGGCGAGCTCGGTGCCGTCGGTGAGGGTCATCCGCTGGGTGGCGTTGTGGGTGTTGAAGCAGTACCAGGGCCGACCGCGGCGACAGGCGCGACACACGCCGCAGACCGCCCGCCAGTTGAGCACCACGAAATCGCCCGGGGCGACGTCGGTGACGCCCTCGCCGACCTGCTCCACGATGCCCGCCGCCTCGTGCCCGAGCAGGAACGGGTAGTCGTCGTTGATGCCGCCCTCGCGGTAGTGCAGGTCGGTGTGGCAGACCCCGCACGACTGAATCCGGACGATCGCCTCACCGGGCCCGGGATCGGGCACCACGATGGTGGTGACCTCGACCGGCGCGCCCTTGCTGCGGGAGATGACTCCCCGGACTTCCTGGCTCACTTCGCCTCCTGCTGGTGGTCTGCGGCAGGGCCGGGTGCCGGGGTGGGCGGGTGTGCCACGGGCTCGGCGCTGGGCCCCCGGCGAACCTACCGCGACCACCACGGCCAGCCCAGCCGGCCCGGCGGGTTATCGCGGGCGGTCCGGGGTACGCGGGCCCCATTCGACCACGGCCAACGGGAGTGACCATGAAATTCGCGCACCTGCCACTACGGCTCAGCATCGGCGCGTACTTCCTCAACTCGGGTTTGGGCAAGCGCAACCTGGAGGGCGCCGCCGCCGAGGGCATGCACGGGATGGCGGTCGCCGCCATGCCCCAGCTCGGTCAGCTGGAGCCGGCGCGCTTCGCCAAGCTGCTGTCGTACTCGGAGATCGCCCTGGGGGCCGCGTTGATCACGCCGTTCGTTCCGGCGCCCCTGGTCGGGCTGGGCCTGACCGCGTTCGGCGCGGGTCTGGTGCAGCTGTACCTGAAGACGCCGGGGATGCGCGAGCCTGGCAGCATCCGCCCGACCCAGCAGGGCGCGGGGCTGGCCAAGGACGTCTGGCTGGTCGGCGCGGGGCTGACCCTGGTGCTGGAGGGGCTGACCCACGGCCGTCGGCTCGGCTGAGGCGACCTGAGGAACTGCATTGACTCAACCTCGGTCGGTGCGGCCGTTCTACCGGCCGATGCGGCCACGTCGTCGCGACGAGCCGCACCGTGCGGCCACCCCGCTGGAGTTGTTCTTCGACCTCTGCTTCGTGGTGGCCGTGGCGCAGGCCGCGACCAGCCTGCACCACCTCCTGACCGAGGGCCACCTCGCCCACGCGGTCACCGGCTACGTGATGGTGTTCTTCGCGATCTGGTGGTCGTGGATGAACTTCACCTGGTTCGCCTCGGCCTACGACACCGACGACGACGTCTACCGGATCACCACCCTGGTGCAGATCCTCGGGGCGTTGATCCTGGCGGCCGGGGTGCCACGCGCCTTCGCCGACAACGACTTCACCGTCATCACCTACGGGTACGTGGTGATGCGGCTGGCCGCCGTCGTGCACTGGAGCCGAGCGGCGGTCGGCGATCCCGCGCACCGTGCGGCGGCGCGCCGCTACGTGATCGGCGTGACGGTCGTGCAGCTCGGGTGGCTGCTGCGCCTGTTGCTGCCCGTCGAGTGGGGGCTCGCGTCGTTCGTGCTGCTGGGGCTGGCCGACCTGCTGGTGCCGGCGGTGGCCGAACGTCCCGGCATGACCCCCTGGCACCCGACGCACATCACCGAGCGGTACGGGCTGTTCACCCTGATCGTGCTCGGTGAGGCGGTGGCGGCCGTCTCGTTGGCGATCCAGGACGGGCTCGACGCCGGGGAACACGACCTCTGGCTGCTCGCGGTGGCGGGCGCGGTGATCGTGTTCGCGCTCTGGTGGCTCTACTTCGATCGGCGCAACGAGGCACCGGACCGGCTGCCGTACTCCCTGGTCTGGGGTTATGGCCACTACCTGGTCTTCGCGGCGATCGCCGGGGTCGGCGCGGGTCTGAGCGTGTCGGTGGACCACGAGCGGCACCTCGCGCACATTTCGGGAAGGGTCGCCGGGTACGCGGTGGCCGTCCCGGTCGCCGTCTTCCTGCTCACGGTCTGGGTGCTGCACGTACGCCGGCAGCAGCACGGCGCGGTGGTCGTGGCCTTCCCGGCCGTCGCGCTGCTGGCACTGCTCGCGCCGCTCGGCCCGGCCCCGGTGTACGCGGTGGCGGCGTTGCTGGTCGCCCTCGTGGTGTTGACCATACTGTTTCGCGGCCGGGACGTGGGCCCGAGCGCGGCGGTGGCCGACTCGGCCTGATTCCCCTCGTGCCGCCCGGGATCCCCTGCGGAACTTTCCGGCCCGGCTACCGAGCGCGAAGGCCCTCGATTGGGCAAAATCGTGTCATGCATCGCCGCCGATGGTTGCTGGCCGACCAACTCGGGCCACACTTCCTCGACGACCCCGACCAGCCGGTGCTGCTGGTGGAGACCCGAGAACTCTTCCGCCGACGGCCGATGCACCGGCAGAAGGCACACCTGATCCTCTCCGCGTTGCGGCACCGTGCGGCCGAGTTGGGCGACCGGGCGCTGCTGCTGCGCACCGACACGTTCCGGGAGGCGTTGACGCAGGTCGCCGAGCCGGTGGAGGTGTGCCACCCGCACTCCCGGGCAGCGTTGCGCTTCGCCCGGTCGGTGCCGGGGCTGACCGTGCTGCCACCCCGGGGTTTCATCACCAGTCAGGCCGACTTCGCCGGCTGGGCGGACCAGACCCGGCGTGGCACGCTGCGGATGACCGACTTCTACCGGCACGCCCGCCGCCGCCACAGCGTCCTGACCGCTCCGGCCGGGAGCGCCCGGCGGCGACCCCGCGCCGAGAACCGGGGCGCGCTGGCGCCGCCACCGCCGCCACCACCACCGATCGTCGAGGACGACATCGACGCGCAGGTTCGCCGCGAGCTGGACCGGTGGGCTGTGGACGGGGTGCGGTTCGTCGGCCGGGACGGCCCCCGGCAGCACCCCGCCACCCACGCCGAGGCGCAGGCCCGGCTGGCGCACTTCCTGGCCCACCGGCTGCCCGGGTACGGCCGCTACGCCGACGTGATGAGCGTCGACGACCCGCTGTTCGCGCACTCGGTGCTGTCGTCCTCGTTCAACCTCGGGTTGCTCGACCCGGAGCCGGCGGTGCGCGCCGCCGAAGAGGCGTGTCGCACCGGCGCGGCTCCCCGGACGGCCGTCGAGCCGTTCATCCGGGGTCTGCTCGGCTGGCGGGAGTTCCTCTGGCAGCTGTACTGGTATTTCGAGCCACCGTTTCGGGGTGCCAACTGGCTGGCCGCGACCGAGCCGCTCCCGGAGTGGTTCGCCGGGTTGGACGCCGACGCGGTGGAGGCTCGCTGCCTGGCCGATGTCCTCGGCGCCGTCCGGGACCGGGCCTGGACACACCACACGCCCCGGCTGCTGGTGCTGGGCAACTACGCGTTGCAACGCGGGTGGCGCCCGACCGAACTGGCGGACTGGTTCCAGCGTTGCTTCGTCGACGGCACCGACTGGGTGATGAACGCGACGGTGATCGGTATGAGTCAGTACGCCGACCTCGCCCGGGTGGACACCCGACCGTACGCGGTGGACGGCACCGAAATCGACGAAATCAGCGACTACTGCTCGGGCTGCCGCTACCTGCCCGAGCGGGCACTCGGTGACCTGGCCTGCCCGTACACGGGGGGTTTCGAGAGTTTCCTGCACCGCAACCGGGGCCGGCTGGTGGCCGATGCACGCCTCGCCGCCGAACTGGCCCGCCGCGACGAGACGGAACATCGCGAGGCGGTGCTGGCGCAGGAGGAGAAGCGGGGCAGCTCGGCACCGTGACCGGGTCGCCGGTCACGCCACCTCGCGGGCCGGGTCGACGACGGTGTCGGCGGGGCGTTGTGCGGGCACGCCGGGGGCCGACGGCGCCGAACGCGCCACTCCCCGGTTCAGGCCGGTGACCAGGACCCGGTTGTACGAGGCCGGCAGGACCCGGGCCAACAGGTCGGGCAGCCTCGCCGACCAGCCGATCAGCACCCGGCCCCGACGCCGCTCCACGCCGCGCAGGAT
This sequence comes from Micromonospora sp. NPDC050784, assembly GCF_044456765.1. Taxonomy (NCBI): domain Bacteria; kingdom Bacillati; phylum Actinomycetota; class Actinomycetes; order Micromonosporales; family Micromonosporaceae; genus Micromonospora; species Micromonospora sp. NPDC050784. The sequence goes on from NZ_JBITGG010000026.1 coordinate 10,283, forward strand.
CACCTCGGCGGCCCGCTCCGGTGCGATGGTCAGCAGCTTCTCGAACTGCGCCCGGCCGGCCGCGTACTCGTCGTGGGAGACGCCACTGCCGATCCGGGCGTTCTCGGTGATCCGGGTGCGGATGCCGCCGGGGTGCACCGAGGTCACCCCGATGCCGTCGTCGACCAGTTCGTGGCGCAGCGCCTCGGTGAAGCCGCGCACGGCGAACTTGCTCGCCGCGTACGCGGTCTGCCCGGCCGGCGCGATCAGCCCGAACAGGCTGGAGATGTTGACCAGGTGCGCGCCCGGCTCGGCCCGGAGGGTGGGCAGCAGCGCGTGGGTCAGCTGCGCGACGGCCCGGAAGTTGACGTCGATCACCCAGCTGAACTCGTCGAACGTCACCTGGTCGAACCGACCACCGAGGCCCACGCCGGCGTTGTTGATCAGCAGGCGGACCCGGGGGTGCCGCTGGCCGATCTCCGCGGCCACCTGCGCGGTCGCGGTCCGGTCGGCGAGGTCCACCAGGTACGTGGCGAGCTGACGATCCGGGTGCTCGGCGCGGATCGCGGCGGTGACCGCGTCCAGCCGCTCGGCGTCGCGGTCCAGTAGGACCAGATCGCTGCCTCGGCGGGCCAGCGCATTGGCCAGCGCGGCACCGATGCCACTGGCCGCCCCGGTGACCACGGCGGTCGCGCCGGCGAAGTCGAACCTCTGCACGATCCTGCTCCTCTGCTGCCGGTTACCGACGCCCGGACGCGACCGGACGTCGGGTGCGCTCGGGCGCGGTCACCTCGCCGGCGCGCGAGAACCGCACACCCTCGTCGATGAGCCGGCCGTGCCGCATCAGCAGCACGTCGCGGGCGTAGTTCTGGTGCAGTCGCCACGGCGCGTGCGCGCCCTGCTTGGGCAGCGTGTCGACGGCGCGCAGCACGTAACCGGAGCGCAGGTCGATCAGTGGCACCCGCCCGGCGTCGGGCGGTGCGAGCGGGGTGACGACCTGCTGGCCGGTGCGGTCCAGGTGCCGCAGCAGTCGGCAGACGTAGCCGGCGACCAGGTCGGCCTTGAGCGTCCACGACGCGTTGGTGTAGCCGAGGGTCAGCGCGAAGTTCGGCACACCGGAGAGCATCATGCCCTTGTAGGCGACGGTGCTGGGCAGGTCGACGTCGACGCCGTCCACCCGCAGCGTCAGGCCACCGAGGGCGAGCAGGTTGAGCCCGGTCGCGGTGACCACGATGTCGGCGGGCACCTCCGCGCCGGAGGCCAACCGGACACCGGTCGCGGTGAAGGTGTCGATGGTGTCGGTGACCACCGACGCGGTGCCGTCCCGCACGGCCGAGAACAGGTCGCCGTCTGGTGCCACGCAGAGCCGCTGGTCCCAGGGGTCGTAGCGGGGCGAGAAGTGCCTGTCGACGTCGTATCCCACCGGGAGCCGGCCCCGCGCGGCCCGGCGCAGCACCCGCTTCACCAGGCCGGGCGCACGCCGGCTGAGCTGGAAGTTGACTGTGGACAGCAGCACGTTCTTCCAGCGCACCACCGGGTACGCGACCTTCGCCGGCAGCCGGCCCCGCAACGCGTCGGCCAGCCGGTCGCGGGCGGGCAGCGGCAGAATGTACGTCGGTGAGCGCTGGAGCATGGTCACGTGCGCGGCCCGCTGCGCCATCGCCGGCACGAGCGTGACCGCGGTGGCGCCGCTGCCGATCACCACCACCCGCTTGCCGGTGTGGTCCAGGTCGTCGGGCCAGTGCTGCGGGTGCACCAGCCGCCCGGCGTACGCGTCCACACCGGGCAGGGGTGGGGTGTAACCCTCGTCGTAGCGGTAGTAGCCGGCGCAGGCGAACAGGAACGAGCAGGTCAGCACCACGGTTTCGGCGGTGTCGGTGCGCTGGGTGTGCACCGTCCAGCGGGCGGTGTCGCTGTCCCACTCGGCGCGCAGCACCCGGTGGCGGAAGCGGATGTGCCGTGGCACGTCGTACTCGCGGGCGGTCTCCCGCACGTACTCCCGGATGGTCGTGCCGTCGGCGATGGCCTTCGGCGCGGTCCACGGCCTGAAGGAGTAGCCGAGGGTGAACATGTCCGAGTCGGAGCGGATGCCCGGGTAGCGGAACAGGTCCCAGGTGCCGCCGATGGCGTCGCGCGCCTCCAGCACCGCGTACGTCTTGTCGGGGCACTCACGACGAAGGTGGCAGGCGGCGCCGATGCCGGACAGGCCGGCGCCGATGATCAGCACGTCGACGTGGTCGGAGGCCATCGCGTTCCTCCATCCGGGGCGGTGATCGGACCCTAACACCGCACCCGGATGGCCGAAACTTGCCGCGAGAGCCCTAGGACGCCCGGGTGGACGTCATGATCCAGTTGGTCTCCCAGGTCTGCTCGCCGTCGACCGAGAACGCCTGCTCCCAGCGAGCGGTGGTCGCGCTGATGTCGGACCAGATGAACCGGCACCGGACCGGGCGCCCCTCGTGCTGGTCGTCGGCGTAGAAGCGGCCGACACCGTCGACGAAGCGGCCCACCATCGGTGGCTGGCCGAGCACTCCGTCGACGCTGCTCATCCAGTAGATCGACCACTCCTCGCGCACCGGATCGAAGATCCTGACGGTGGCACCCGCGGAACCTCTGGTCGGGAAGGTGATCTCGTCGAAGTTACCGCCACCACCGAAGAAGCTGTGCGCGACCGACACCCCCGGAAATTCGTCCCACTCGTCGGAGCCCACCAACCGCTTGCGCAGTCGCCGGTTCGCCACGTTCCACGTGCCCACATAGAAGTCGAAGTCGCCCATCAGCGGCCCACCGGCCCTTCCGCTCGCGTGTCGTCCAGATATCCAGTCAGGTTGGGGGCGTCCGGCGCAAGGACGTGCCGAACCCAGGCGGCCCTCTCGTGCTCCAACACCGCCAGCTCCCAGACGCAGCCGACGGCGGGTCGACGTACCTCGACGAAGTTGGTCGGATCGTCGTCCGGGCAGTCCAGCGCCGGCTGCCCGGCGGCGGCGACACGGACCTCCACCGCGTTGTCCCACACCCAGGTGTACGCCAGCAGGTAGGCACCGGTGTCCGCGCCCCGGTGCAGCACCACCCACCCGGCGGCCGGGGTGCCGTCGTCGACGAGGTCGACCAGCAGCAGGGGCACCTGCTCGTACGCGGCCTTCTCCACCTCGGGTTCGATGGGTCGCTCCGGCTGGTCGATGTGGTAGCGCTTGAGGTGCCGGCCGTTTACCAGCACCGGTCCGGGCGTTCGTAGTTCCTTGTCGCGAAATGCCATGCCGGGACGGTAGGACGGGTCCCCTGACAACTAGTGTCAGTGAAGTGCGGGCTTCTCGACTTCTCTCCGTCCTGCTGCTGCTCCAGTCGCACGGGCGGATGACCGCCGCGCAGCTCGCCGAGCGGTTGGCCGTCTCCCCCCGCACCATCTACCGGGACGTCGAGTCGCTGCACGCCGCCGGCATCCCGCTCTACGGCGAGGCCGGGCACGCCGGCGGCTACCAGCTCGTCGACGGCTGGCGGACCCGACTGACCGGGCTTACCGCCGAGGAGGCCGACCGGCTGTTCCTCGCCGGGCTGCCCGGCCCCGCCGACGAGCTGGGCTATGGCGACGTGGTGGCGGCGCTGCAACTCAAGCTGCACGCCGCGCTCCCCGCGCCGCTGCGCGACCGGGCGACCCAACTGCAACAACGCTTCCACCTGGACACTCCCGGGTGGTACGCCGACGGCGACGCCTCCCCCGAGCTGGCCCGCACGGCCGAGGCGGTCTGGCGGCAGCACCGCGTCGAGGTGCGCTACCGCGGCTGGAACGGCGAGGTGACCCGGGTCCTGGAGCCGTACGGCCTCGTGCTCAAGGGCGGTCGTTGGTATGTGGTGGCCGACCAGCCCGGCCGGGGCGCGCCGGCGACCTACCGGGTCAACCAGATTCTCGCGCTGACCCCACTCGCGCAGCAGTTCGACCGACCCGCCGACTTCGACCTGCCGGCCTGGTGGCGGGCGCACGTGGTGCAGTTCCGGGCCCGGCTGCACCGCGACGACGCCCACGTCCGGCTCTCCCCCGCCGGGCGGCAACGGCTGCGCGAGGTCGGCAGCGATCCGGTGGTGACCGCGATGGACAGCAGCGCCGGACCACCGGACGCCCGGGGTTGGGTGACCGCGGTGCTGCCGATCGAGTCGCTCACCCATGCCCACGGTGAGCTGCTGCGCCTCGGCGCCGACGTCGAGGTGCTGGCCCCGGCAGCGCTGCGCGAGCGGCTGGCCGCCACGGCGGCCGGGCTCGCCGCGCTCTACTCCCCCGCCTGAACAGCCCGGATCCTTCTCCACAGTGGAAGGGTCGGGGGCGTCGATTGTCGGCACGGTGTGCCACCCTGGGACGGTCATCGATGGTCACCGGAGGTGAGGGTCACGTTACGGCTACGCGCACTGGTCGCCGTCCCCGGCACCGGGCCGGTGACCCTCGACGTTCCCGCCGGCACGCTCGCCGCCCTGGTGGCGCCGCCCCGGTTCGGCACGGCGGTGGCCCGGGTGCTGGCCGGGCTCGCTCCGCCGGTGACCGGTCGCGTCCTCGTCGGCGACCGGGACGTCACCGGCCTGCCCCCGCCCCGCCGGCAGATCGGCTACGTGCCCGCCGGTGGCGCGCTGCTGCCGCAGCTCACCGTGCGCCGCAACATCGAGTACGGCCAGCGCAAACGCGAACGGGTGCACGAGGTGGCCAACGACTGGACGGCCACCGTGGTCGACCGGCTCGAGTTGGCGCTCTCCCTCGCCCTGCTGCCGCACCAGATCTCCGCCGCCCAGCGGTTCCGGGTGGCGCTCGCCCGAGCGGCGGCCTGCCTGCCCGAGGTGCTGGTGGTCGACCTGCCGGCCGGTTCGGCGGGCGACAGCCGCCTCGGTGACCTGATGCCCCGACTCTCGCCACCGGACGCCCCCGGGGTGGCGGTGCTGGTCTGCACCGCCGACCCGGCCACCCTGGCCGAGATACCGGTGCGGCACGAGCTGGTCACCGAGCCGAGCGAGGCGACCCGATGAGGCCGACCGCCCGAGTGAGTCGCCGTACGCTGCTGCGCGCCGCCGCCGCGGGCGCCACCGCCGTGGCCGCCGGCTGCTCCGGCGGGACCCGGTCGGTGCAGGTCGCGGTGGTCTGGAGCACCAGCGAGCTGGACCGGTTCCGCGAGGTCGTCGCCGGTTACCCCGCCCCGGTGCAGGTGGTCAGCGCCGGCAACGACATCGACGCGTTCCTGCGGGCCCGACACCTCGCCGGCACCAGCCCGGACGTGGCGATCCTGCCGCGCCCCGGTTTGGTCACCGAGTACGCCCAGCGCGGGTGGCTGAGCCCGGTGGGCGCGTCCACCGAGTACGCGGTACCCGCCGGGCTGGGCGAGCTGCTGACGGCCGAGGGCCAGCGCTACGGCGTCTGGGTCAAGGCGGCGCACAAGTCGCTGGTCTGGCACCTGCCCTCGATGCTGCCCGAGCAGCCGGCCAACTGGGACGCGCTGGTCCGGCGCACCCAGGAGCTCGGCGCGCTCGCCCGCCGCGACGGCGGGCCGGCGCCCCTGGCCATCGGCGCGGCGGACGGTTGGGTGCTCACCGACTGGTTCGAGAACGTCCTGGCCGACGTGGCACCCGAGAGTTACAACGCCCTGGCCCGAGCGGACGCCGACTGGCAGGGCAGACCGGTGCGCGACGCGCTGGACCGGCTCGCCGGCCTCTGGAGCATCACCGGGGCGTTCGTCGGCGGTGGCCGTCGCGCCCTGCTCACCCAGTACGAGGAGTCGGTGATCCAGGTGGTGCACACGAAGCGGGCGGTGATGCTCGTCGGGGCCGACTTCACCGCCGACGTCGCCGACCCCTTCCAGCGCGGCTCGGAGGCACCGGTCACGTTCCGGTTCCCGGGCGCCCAGCCGGGCGGCGGCCCCCTGATCGTCGGTGGGGACGCGGCCGTGGCGTTCGCCGACGCCCGGGGTGGGGTCGAGCTGGTCGAGTGGCTCACCGGGGCCGACTCGTTCCAGCCATGGCTGCGCGCGGGCGGTTACCTCTCGCCCAACACCAACGTCGCGATCGGCGGCTACCGGGACCGCGTCGGCCAGAGGCTCGCCGAGGAGATGCGGACGCCCGGCACCCTGCGCTTCGACCTCTCCGACCAGTTGCCCGGCGCGTTCACCGGCTCGGACGGGGTCGGCATCTGGCGGATCATGCAGGGGTTCTTCGCCGACGTCACCGACGGGGTCCGGGCCAGCGAGGCGATCCGCCGGGCCACCGGCCTGCTCGCCACGGCGGCCCGCAGCGCGGGAGGCGGCCGATGAGCCAGGTGCGGGTCCTCGGCGAGCTGGCCGTCCTCGACGACGTCGGCCCGGCCCGGCGGGGTCGGGCCTATCCGGCGGCCGGCGCGACGTCGGCCCTGCTGCTGCCGGCCGCGGTGCTGCTCGGCGGGCTGGTGCTGTGGCCGGTGCTGCGGACCATGCACGCCAGCGTCACCACCGACGGTCGCTGGGTCGGCGCGGCGCACTTCCGGACCGCGCTCGCCGCCCCGGGCACCGGCGCGGTGGTCGGCCGGACGGTCCTCTGGGCCCTCCTGGTGCCGGCGGTGGTGACGGCACTGGGCTATCTGCTCGCCGCCGCGTCCCGCCGCTCCCAGGAGGGCGGCCTGGTCCGGTTGATCCTCCTGGTGCCGGTGGCGTTGCCGCTGGTCGTCACGGGGGTCACCTTCCGGCTGATGTACGACCCGGATCCGAGCCGAGGGCTGGCCACCCTGGTCGCAACGAGACTGTCCGGCCGCGCGGTCGAGGACGCGCCGCAGTTGCTCGGGCCGGGGATGGTCACCGTCGCGTTGATGTCGGCGTTCGTCTGGGCCTGGGTCGGGTTGGCGGTGCTGGTCTTCCGCTCCGCGCTGGACGCGGTGCCGCCGAGTCTCGCCGACGCGGTCCGCGCCTACGGCGGTGGGCGCCGGCACGTGCTGTGGGACGCGCAGTGGCGGCCCCTGCTGCTGCGGACGACCGCTGTGGTCTTCGCGCTGGTGGCGGTCGGCACCAGCCGCACGTTCGACCTCATCCTGGTGATGACCCCCGGTTCGGTCCGTGACGAGGCCTCGGTGCTCGCGCTGCGGATCTGGCAGACCTCCGGGGGCACCACCACCGGCGACGGCGCGGCGCTCGGCGTGGTGTGGCTGGTGGCGGTGATCGGCGGGATCATGGTGGCCGCGCTCTTCGTCCGACAGGCCTGGCCCCCGCCGCGCGTGGAGGCGACACCGGAGCCCGCTCCGGTCGCCCCACCCCGGCGGGTGTTCCGGCTGCTCGCGGCGGGTGCCGCGATCGCCTGGCTGGTGCCGCTGGCGGTGCTGGTCGCCACGTCGGCGCACGGCCGGGTGGACGCCGCCGCGCGCGGCTGGTGGTCGGCGCCGCCGAACGGCGAGTCCTACCGCAACCTGGTCACCGGCACCGAGCTGTGGCGCACGCTGGGCTTCACCCTGCTGCTGGCCACCGCGGTCACCGCCACGGTGCTGGTGGTCGCGCTGCTGGCCGCGTACCCGTTGGCCTGGCTGACCGGGCCGGCCGCGCAGGCCACCGGGCTGCTGCTGCTGGCGGCCAGCGTCGTGCCGATCCAGGTCATCGCCGGGCCGGTCAACGAGGTGCTGGGCCTGGTGCTCTCCTCCGGCACGGCCCAGGGCCTGGCCCTGGTGCACATCGCGCTGGGCGTGCCGTTCGCGGTGCTGGTGCTGCGCAACGCGTTCGCCGACCTGCCGGTCGAGCAGGTCCGCGACGCCCGGCTGGGCGGTCGCCGGTGGTGGCACACCCTGCGCCGGTTGGCCCGGCACAACCTGTCGGCGGTGGTGGCGGTCTCCGTGCTGGAGTTCGTCCAGGTCTGGAACGACCTGGTGGTGGGTCGGCTGTTCGGTGGGCCGGGGTCGTCGCCGCTCGGGCCGTTCCTGGCCGAGCAGACCCGCAGTTTCGTGAGCAACAGTGGCGCGTTGGCCGCCAGCTCGGTGCTCGCGTCGGTGCTGCCGGTGGTGCTGGTGGTCCTCTCACGGCGGCATTTGGTCGCCGGGCTCGTCTCCGGGGGCGTGCGGTGACCGGGCCGGGTGGCGGGCGCGGTGGCTCGCGGTGGCCGGCGCTGATCGCGATCGGCGGCGTGGTCGGCAGCATCCTCGCCAACGTGGCCAGCAACCTGGCCGGCAATCTCCTCTCCGAACTGGCGGCCAGCGTGCTCGGGCCGGTGACCATCGTCCTGGCCACCGGCGGCGTCGTCGGTTACGTGGTGTACGAGGTACGCCGCCGCCGGGCCGGCCGCGAGGTCGGCCCCGAGCCGACGGAGGTGCTCACCACCCCGGCCGCCGGGGCGCCCAACCTGCCCTACACGGCCGAGTTCACCGGTCGCGGCGAGCACGTCGACGCGCTTGTCGGTCTGCTCGCGCGCGAGCACGCCGTGGCGGTCCTGGGCCGGCGCGCGGTGGGCACCTCCGCGTGCGCGGTGCAGGCCGCGAACCAGTGCCGGGAGGACTTCCCGGACGGGCAGTACTACCTGGACCTGCGCCACCGGGGCCGACCCCGCTCGGCCCGGCAGGTGCTCACCGCGCTGGCCCGGATCCTGGGCACCGCCCCGCCGACCTCCGGCCGGCCGGACGCGCTCGCCGTCGCCGCCGACGCGCTGCGCGGTCAGCTCGACGGTCGCAAGATCCTGCTGGTGCTGGACAACGTCGACCGTCCCGACCAGGTCCGGCCACTGTTGCCGCCCACCGCGCGCACCTGCCGGCTGCTCCTCGCCGGTGGTCCGGCGCTCGTCGGTCTTGAGGGTGTGGTCGCGCACTGGATCGCCGAACCGGGCACGTCCGAGGCGGTGGAGCTGTTCGCCACGGCGGGCGGGGCCGCGCCCGCCGCCCGGGTCCGGCGCGCCGACCCGCGCACCGACCCGGCGGTACGCGACATCGTCGACCTGTGCGGGCGGCAGCCGCGCACCGTCCGCGCGCTCGGTTACCGCACCGCCCAGCACGGCTGGCGGCACTCCGACGTGCTGGACGCGCTGCGCCGCGCGGTGCAGACGCCACCGCACCAGCGGCTCGCCGTCTCACCGGCGGCCCGTCTGGTCACCGAACGGGACATCGCGTACTGGGCGTTGCCCCGCCAGGCCCGCCGGTTGTACCGGCTGATGTCGCTGGTCCCCGCCCCGGTGGACCGGCCCACCATCGCCGCGCTGGCCGGGCGGCACCCCGAGCTGGTGACCGCGCTGCTCGACCGGTTGGCCGCCGCGGCGTTCGTGGTCGGCGCGCCCGGCGACCGGTACGAGATCCGCCCCCTGCTGGCCGGCAGCGCCCGACTGCACCTGCGGGACGCGGATCCGGCCCGGGCCCGGGTCGCCGCGCAGGCCCGGCTGACCCGGCACCTGGCCCGCCGGGCCGAACGGCACGCGGCCAACCTGGCGGTGCTCGGCTCTCCACCGGACCGGGAGTGGTCGCTGCCGCTGGACGACGACCCGTACGGCTGGTTCGACCTGCACCAGGAGCTGCTGCTGGCGGTGGTGCGGGTGCCGGCCGGCGCGAAGGAGACACTGCCCCGCCGGGTCCGCCGGTGGTGGTTCCGGCTGGCCGTGGCGCTGTGCGGGTGGCTGGCGTACGCCGAGCGGCTCGACGAGTGGGAGCAGGTCTGCCGCACCGTGCTGGCCACCCCGACCGCCGACGACCGCCCGGAGATCGCCGGGTGGGCGCACAACGAGCTGGGGGTGCTGCGCCGCCGCCGGCACGACCCCCAGGGGGCGGCGGCCGCGCTCACCCTCGCGGTCAACGAGCGGGGGCGGCGGGGCAACGCCCAGGCGCGGATGAACCTCGGCCTGGCCCTGCTCGACCTGGGGCAGCTCGACGACGCGGTGGAGCACCTGGAGATGTCCCGCCGACACCGCTCCGGCGCCGACCGGGCCGGGCACGCCCTCACCGAGCTGGGCCTGGGCGCGGCCCAGCTGGCCCGGGGAGAACCGGACACCGCGCACCACCACCTGGTGCGGGCGGCCAACACGTTCCGGTCGGTGGGCGACGCGCGCGGGTACGCGGCGGCGCTGACCAACCTGGTGCTGGTGCACGCGGCGCTCGGCGAGCACCTGGACGCCGCCCAGGCGTGGCGGGCAGCCCTGCGCGAGTACGAGTCGGTCAACGACCCGACCAGCCGGGCGACGGCACTGCTCAACGCCGGCGCGACGCTGCTGAGCAGCACCCCCGGGCAGGCGCGGACGGCGTACGAGCTGCTGGCGGAGAGCCGCCGGCTGCGCGAGGAGGCGCGGCCGACGGCTGGGCTGGCGCGTACCCTGCTCTACCTGGGTGACGCCTGCGCGGCGCTGGGCGACCGGGCCGACGCGCGGCGGCACTGGGCGGACGCTGCGGCGGTGGCCGAGGAGGTCGCCGACGCCCAGGGGTTGGCCGCCGCCGACGCCCGGCTGGAAGACGACGCCGACAGCCGGGTGACCTAGGTCGCTCGGGTTGGTCGCTGGCACCGCTCTGGGAGACTCTGTGATCGTGGACGCGCTCTCGGTACGGGGACTCAGCCGCAACTTCGGCAACCTGGTCGTGCTCGACGATGTGAGCTTCACGCTCCCGGCGGGCCGGATCGCGGTGGTGCTGGGGCCCAACGGCAGCGGCAAGACCACCCTGCTGCGGTGTGTCGTCGGCGCCGACCGGCCGGACGCGGGTGAGGTGCTGGTGCAGGGCCGCCGGGCCGACGAGACCGATCCTCAGGTGCGGGCGCTGGTGGCGGCCGCCCTGGACGACATCGACTTCTTTCCCGACCTGTCCGTGGTCGAGCACCTGGAGTTGGTCGCGTACGCCCACGGGGGTGACGCCGAGTCGGTCGAGGAGGTCCTCGCCGAGCTGGGTCTGGAACCGGCCCGCGACCAACTGCCGGTGACGCTGTCCAGCGGGCAGCGCCGCCGACTGGCGCTGGCGTCCTGTTTCGTCCGGCCACGCCGGGTGCTGATCCTGGACGAGCCCGAGCAGCGGCTGGACGTCCGCGGGCGACAGTGGCTCGCCGACCGACTGCTGCGGGAACGGGCGGCAGGCACGGCCGTGCTGCTGGCCTCGCACGACCCGGAGCTGATCGACGCGGTGGTCGACGAGCGCATCGAGATCGGCAAGTGACCGCCACGCCGGCCACGATCGCCGACGCGCCGGCCGGGGTGCCCACCGCCCGACAGGTGCGGACGCACCTGCGCCGGGCCCGCAGCCGGCACCACGACCATTCCCTCGGTGACGTGCTCGGCGACGCGTACGTCATGGTCCTGTTCGTGGGCATGTACGGCTGGTTCGCGATCAGCGCCAGCCGCGACCTGCTGGACTCCCCCACGGTGGGGCAGGCCGAGCCGGGCGTGCGGTGGTGGCTGGCGGTCGCCGCGCTGCTGACCGGCGCGGGGCTGGCTTGGCGTGGCCTGCGCGCGCTCGGCCCGCTGCTGGTCACCCCGGCGACGCAGAGCTGGGCGACCAGCGCGCCCATCGACCGCCGGGCCTGGCTGGCGCCGCGCTTCGTCCTGCTGCTGGTGGGCGCGGCGGCCGGCACCGCGGCGCTCGGGGTGGCCGTGGCGGCGCTCGGTGGGGTCACCGAACCGTCCGTCCTGGGTTGGGCGGCGGCGGCCGGCGCGGGGTGGGGCGCGGCCGCGCTGGCGCTCAGCGTCGTCGCCCAGAGCAGCCGCTCCGGCCGACGCTGGCCGACCCTGGTCGGGGCGGTGCCGATGGTGGTGGCGGCGGGGATCACCGCCGTGGTGGTGCTCGTCGGTCGCCTCGGTGACGGGCTGCCCCGGCCGGCGACGACGCCGACCGTCGCGTTGTTCGCCGCCGCGGTGCCCCTCGTGGGCGTGGGCACGATCCTCGCGGTACGCGCGTTGCCCCGGGTCGACCGGGCCACCCTGACCACCGGCGCGCAGTTCGCCAACGCCGCCGCCACGGCCACCATCCTGCTGGACCCGAGCCTGCTCGCCAGCCTGGTGGAGAGCCGCCGCTGGCGCCGGATCGGGCGGGTTCGCAGCCGCCGGTTCCGGCCCGGCCCCGGCTGGTGGGCGCTGCTCCAGGCCGACGTACGCCGGTTACGCCGCCACCCGAGCGCCGTGCTGATCTGGGCGGCGCTGATCGGGGTGCAGTACGCTGCCGCGCTGGCCCTGCCCGGGTTGGCCGGGGCCGCGCAGGTGGTGTTCGCGTACCTCGCCGCCGACCGGTTGACCGGCGGTCTGCGGGCGGTCAGCCGCTCACCCGGTCTGCGCCGGGCGCTCGGTGGCAGCGACAACCTGCTGCGCGGGATCCACGTGGTGGTGCCAGCGGTCGGCGCGGGCGTGTGGTGGTTGCTGACCCTGCCGACCGTCGAGCCGGGGCCAGCCTGGTTGGCGCCGACGCTGGCGCTCGGGGTTGTGGCCGCCGCGTTCCGCTCCGGCACCCGCCCGCCGATCGACTACGGCGGCGCGACGGTCAACACGCCGTTCGGGATGATCCCGGTCGACCTGCTGCGTCAGGGCTCCCGTGGGCCGGCGCTGCTCGCCGTGCTGGTCCTCGTCCAGCTGTTCCTGGGCTGAGCCCGGTGGGCCCGGGGCCCGATCGCGGCACCGCCAGGCCTGGCAGCGTGTGGAACCACTGTCGTTTCCGTCCAAGACAGCGCGGCGACCGCGATCTAGCCTGGACCCGGCAGCCCCGCCCGAGCAGGAGGAGACACCACCATGCGCGACCTGGTCTACACCGGTTTCATGTCGCTCGACGGCGTCGTGGACTCGCCCGGCGGCGGGCCGGGTGAGGAGCACCGCAGCAGCGGTTGGGTGTTCAAGGACCTGGAGTTCGTCCCGGAGGCCTGGTCGCTGAAGGGCGAGGAGCTCGTCGACACGACGGCGCTGATGTTCGGCCGTCGCAGCTACGAGGCGTTCGCGCAGGTCTGGCCCGGCTCGGAGGACCACGCCAGCTACAAGGAGTTGCCCAAGTACGTGGTGTCGAGCACGCTGTCCGACGACGCGCTCGTCGACGGGTGGGGGCCGACGACGATCCTGCGCTCGACCGGGGACGTCGCCGCGCTCAAGCAGGGCGAGGGCGGAGCGATCTTCATCCACGGGAGCGCGGAGCTGGCCCGGCGGCTGTCCGACGAGGGACTGATCGACCAGTACAACCTGCTCGTCTTCCCCGTGCTGCTCGGTGCCGGGAAGAGCCTGTTCGGCCGGGCCGACCGGGACAAGCACATGCTGACGCTGCGGGAGTCGGAGAGTTACTCGAACGGGATACTCAAGCTGGTCTACGACGTCAAGCGCTGATCCAGGTCGAGGGCGATGGCGCCGCCGGTGCCCTCGCGCAGCTGCCGGACGGTGCGTCCGACGTAGGTGCGCAGCGCCCGGGCCAGGTGCGGCTCGTCGAAGTAGTCGAGCTTGGCGACCACCTCAGCGGCCGGGCCGCCGGTAGCCAGCAACTCTGCCGCCGTACGGGCCCGCTCGATCTGCCGGACCGCGCCGCGCGTCAAGCCAGTCGCGGCGCGGAACCGGCGTTCGACGGTACGCCCCGAGACGGCCGGACGGTGGCCCCGCAGCAGCTCGGCGACGAGCAGGTCATGGACCACGGTCCCGGCCCGGACGAGGCTGTCGACCAGGGCCTCGGCGTCGTCGGGGCCGGGCATCTCCCAGCGCGCGCCGTCCAGCCGGAACGTCCGGCGCGTGGTGTCGGGAAGCTCGATGCCGCCGTCGACGAGCGTCGGCGTGGGCAGGGCGCGCAACGAGGTGCCCACGGCGAACTCGATGCCGGTGAACGTCGCGCCCTCCGGCACCGGCGCCGTGCCGGTCCGGGTCTCGGGGCCGGTGATGCTCGCGTGCGTCCGGCCAGCCTGCTCCCAGAACACCAGGCCCCAGCGCACCCCGGCCACGGACGTCATCGCGGTGACCTGCTCGCTGGTGCAGGTCCAGACGGTGTCGACCCATGGCGAGTCGGAGCCGCGCGTCTCGAACCGCAGTGCCACGGGCGAAGGATACGCCGGCGAGCACGGTGGAGCGGGTGCTCCTAGCCGGAGCCGAGCGCGGCGGCGACGGCGGTGACGCCGTCCTCGATCTCGGTGGGCGTACGGGCCGCGTAGCCGAGCACCAGGCCCGGCCGGTAGGGGCGCTGGCAGTGCCAGGACAGCGGTTGCACCTTCACCCCGCGCGCTAGCGTCGCGGCGGCGAGGTCGGTGTCGACCACGGCGTCGTCCAGCGTGATCATCAGGTGCAGACCGGCGGCGGCGCCGTGCACCGTCGCCGACGGCAACGCGCGGGCCAGCGCGGCGATCATGGCATCCCGCCGGCGGATGTGTCGCCGACGCAGCAGCCGTAGATGCCGCTCGAAGGCGCCGGAGGTCATCAACTCCGCCAGCACCAGTTGCGGTAGCACGGCGTTGCCCAGGTCGGCGTTGCGCTTGGCGGCCACCACCGCCTCGCGCAGCCGCGCCGGTACGAGCAGCCAGCCGACCCGCAGGGCGGGGGCGAGCAGTTTGGAGACGCTGCCGGCGTAGCAGACCTGCTCGGGCAGCAGACCACGCAGCGCCGGCACCGGAGGGCGGTCGTAGCGGTGCTCGGCGTCGTAGTCGTCCTCGATGATCAGACCGCCGGCCCGCGCCCAGGCGACGAGTTGGCGGCGGCGGTCACCGTCGAGCACCACGCCGGTCGGGAACTGGTGCGCGGGGGTGAGCATCACGGCCGGTGCGCCACTGGCCGCCAACTCGTCGACCCGTAGCCCGGCGTCGTCGACCGTGATCGGCGGGGTGTCCATCCGCCAGTTGTTGAGGTGCTGCCGCACGCCGAGCGAGCCCGGGTCCTCGACCGCGATCCGGTCGACGCCGGCGGCGGTGAGTGCCTGGGCGAGCAGCCCCAGCGCCTGGGAGACGCCGGCCACGATGATGACCTCGACGGGGTCGACGCTGATCCCCCGGTTGCGGGCCAACCAGGCGGCGACGGCCTGGCGCAACGCGGGCGTGCCACGGGGGTCGCCGTAGCCGAGGTCGGCCGCGGCGAGGCGGCGCAGCACGGTCCGTTCGGCGCGCAGCCAGTCCGCGCGGGGAAAGGCGGCCAGATCGGGTACGCCGGGCGTCAGGTCGATGGTCGCGTGCGCCGCGCGTACCGCGTCGAAGATGTCGGTGCCCGGTGCCGGCGGGAAGGTCGCGGCCGGTGCCGGCGCGGCGGCCGGGGCGGGTGTACGCGCGGCCGGCGCGGCGACGACCACCGTGCCGGCCCGGCCCCGACCGGCGACGTGCCCCTCCTCGGTCAGGCGCTGGTATGCCTCGGTGACCACGCCCCGGGAGACGCCGAGGTCGGCGGCGAGCACCCGGGTTGGGGGCAGCCGGTCACCGACCGGCACCCGGCCCTCGGCGATGGCTTGGCGCAGCCGGTCGGTCAGCCAGTCGGCCCGTCCGCCCGGCGCCGCGTCGGTGATGGTCAGGTGCAGGAAGTCGGACCCGGCCGATATGGACCCCTCGGACGCCGCTGGTTTGGCTCTGCCCATCGGACCATTGTGGCAGCAGAGTGAGCAGGAGCCAGACCTGCAACCCTGCCGGAGGACGATCGTGACCATCCCGTTCCTGATCACCACGCTGATCGTGGTGGTCACCCCCGGCACCGGGGTGCTCTTCACGCTCTCCGCCGGCCTGTCGCGGGGCGCGCGGGCCGGGGTGCTGGCCGCGTTCGCCTGCACGCTGGGCACGCTGCCGCACCTGCTCGCCGCGCTGACCGGGCTGGCCGCGCTGATGCAGACCAGCGCCGCGGCGTTCGAGACCGTCCGCTACCTCGGCGTCGGCTACCTGCTCTACCTGGCCTGGTCCATGGCGCGGGACCGCGACGCCTTCGCGGTGACGACCGACGCCCCACCCCGCTCGGCGATCCGGGTGATCGTCTCCGGGGTGCTGGTCAACCTGCTCAACCCGAAGCCGACGATGTTCTTCGTCGCGTTCCTGCCGCAGTTCGTGGACACCACGGCACCGGGCTCGACCCGGGCGATGCTCGGCTGCGGCGCGGTGTTCATGCTGCTCACCTTCGTGGTGTTCAGCGGCTACGGCGTCTTCGCGGCCCGGGTACGTGACCGGGTGCTGACCCGACCCCGGGTAAGCGACTGGCTGCGCCGATCCGCCGCCGGCACGTTCGTCGCGCTCGGCGTGACCCTCGCCCTCACCGAACGATAGGACCACAGTGCAGTTCGAACACTCTCCGCAGCTTCGCGACGCGTACCCCGACCTGGCCGCCGGTGTGGTGCAGGCCGCCGGGATCACCGCCACCGCCGACGTCACCGGACGCACGGCCGACTATCTCACCGAGGCCCGACGGCGACTGACCGCCGGTGGGGCCGAGAGCGGGTTCCCGGAGATCCAGGCGTGGCGGCGGGCGTACGCGGCCATGGGGTTACGGCCCACCAAGTACCGGTGCGCCGCCGAGGCGCTGCTGCGCCGGCTGCGCCTGGACGGCGAACTGCCCCGGGTGCACCCGCTGGTCGATCTCTGCAACGCCATCTCGGCCGCGTACGCCATCCCGGTCGCGGTGCTCGACCTGGACCGGGTCGACGGCGACCTGGTGGTCCGGCCGGCACGCGGCGACGAGGCGTACCTGAGTTTCGCGGGCGACACCGAGCATCCCGAGCCGGGCGAGGTGACCTTCGTCGACTCCGCCGGGCGGGCGCACGCCCGGCGGTGGACGAACCGGCAGAGCGGTTGGTCGGCTGTGCGGGCGGGCACCTCGTCGGTGCTGATCGTCGCCGAGGCGCTGCACCCGGGTGGCGAGCCGACCGTGAGACGGCTGGTCGCCGACCTCGTGACGGAGCTGACCGACGGGTGGTCCACCCCGACGGCCGCCGCGGTGCTCACCACCGCCGCGCCCCGTTTCCGCACCCCGACGGTCGGCGACGACAGGGGTCAGGCGGTGTCGCCGGGCATCAGGTGACGGTAGCCGGGGATCGTCTCGGCGAACCAGCCGGCGACGCTGGCCAGGCCGCGGTCGTTGAGCTGCGCGTCGTGGATCGGGTACGCCGCCGCCGCGCCCACCGCCCCGGCGAACCGGATCGCCTCGTCGAGGCGCAGCCAGGACCCCTGGGCCGGGACGAGCAAGGTGCGCACCGGCTCGTCCGGCACGTGCAGCGCGTCGCCCGGGTGGTAGAGCTCGTCACCGATCAGGTAGCCGAGGTTCGGGCAGTCGGGCTGCCCGTCGTGGATCGCGGCGTGCCGGCCGCCGTTCGCGCTGACCGGTATGCCGGCCGCCGTGAAGCGCTGTCCCGCGCGGACCCGGGTCACCGGCAGCGGGACGAGATCCGGCAGTCGGGCGCCCTCCGGGGCGTAAACCGGGACCCCGAGACCGGCGAGCCGCAACACGTCCACGTGGTCGGTGTGCTCGTGGGTGACCAGGACGGCGTCCGCGCCGACCAGGGCCTGCGGCTCGCTCCACGTCCCCGGGTCGACGACCAGCACCCCGTCGTCGTGTTCGACGCGGACACAGGCGTGCGTGAATCGGGTGATCCGCATCGGCCGACCGTACGCCGTCGACAGTTCAGTCATGGTCCCCGTGGCCGCTGTGCGTGGGCGGGCGACCTGGCGCCTGGCCCGGATCGACCACGACGAACTGCCCCATCATCCCGCTGTCCTCGTGCCAGAGCAGGTGGCAGTGGTACATGTAGGGCAGGTTCGGGTCGCTGTGGTCGGCGAACCGAAGCACGATCCGCATCGGCCGGTGCGGCGGCAGGAAGACGGTGTCCTTCCAGCCGGCCAGCTCGGGCGGCGGCGCCGCGCCGGCCACCGAGACAAGCTGGAACTGCACGTCGTGGACGTGGAAGTTGTGCGGGGTCCCGTCGGAGTTGACCACCTCCCAGACCTCGGTGGCACCCCGGGTGACGGCGAAGTCGATGCGGTCCATCTGCACCGACCGGCCGTTGATGCCCCGCCCCTTGAACTCCATCCGACGGGTGGTGACCGCGGAGCCCGGGTCCAGCCGGTCCGTCGGCACCAGGTCGTCGGGGGCCGGCGGGGCCGGGGTCAGGGTGTCGGCGGCGCGTAGTTGCAACACGTCGAACCGGTCCGCGCCGCCCGCCGAGCGCCGGGACAACCCGCCGATGCCCAGGTCGGGTGGTGTGCTGCGCAGGATGACCCGTTCCGCCGGCCGGACGTCCACCACGACCTCCGCCCGTTCCCCGGGCGAGAGTCGTACCCGGGTCAGCCGGGCGGTCCGGTCCAGCAGTCCCCCGTCCGTGCCGATCAGCGCGAAGGGCCGGTCGTCGGAGAACCCGAAGTCGTACGTACGCGCGGTGGACGCGTTGAGCAGGCGCAGCCGGACCCGCTCGGTACGTACGTCCAGGTAGGGACCGATGGTGCCGTTGACCAGCAGGGTGTCGCCAAGTACGCCGATGCCGGCGAACGCGTTGCGGGTCTTGTCGAACTTGCCGCTGCCCGAGAAGCTGCGGTCCTGCACGATCACCGGCACATCGTCGACCCCGTACGTGCGGGGAAGTGGCAGCGCCGCCTCCCGGTCGTCGTCGAGGATGAACATGCCGGCCAGACCCCGGTAGACCTGTTCCTCCGTCGCGCCGTGCGGGTGCGGGTGGTACCAGAGCGTGGCCGCCGGTTGGCTCACCCGCCAGGTTGGTGACCAGGTGGCACCGGGGCGCACCAGTTGGTGCGGGCCGCCGTCCATCCGGGCCGGCAGGTGCATGCCGTGCCAGTGCACGTTGGTGTCCTCGCTCAGCCTGTTGACCACGTTGACCTGCACCTGTTCGCCGCGCTTGGCACGCAGTGTCGGGCCGAGGAATCCACCGTCGAAGCCGGCGGTGGCCGTCGCCCGCCCGTCGCCGTGGAAGTCACGTGAGCCTTCCTGGGCCACAAGGTCGAAGACCCGCCGCCCTCGGTCGTCCAGTCGGGACGGAGCCAGCGGCGGCACGGCAAGCGGGCGAGTGAAGTTCACCGCGCCCACGGTGTCGGTGGGGCGGGTCAGCGCCCAGGCGCCCCCGGCGAGGCCAACGCCGAGCACCAGCATTCCGACAAGCACACCGATGAGCACCCGGACCAGGGGTCGTCGTCGTGTAGACACAGGATCCACCTCCAGAAGCGTCGCTACATGTAGCTTCTCTTCATATTGAGGCGACGACCAGCCGTCCGCCCGGCTTTCCGGGACCGTTCCGGGATGCCCCCGAGAGCGACCTCCGGGCCGGCGGCCGAAGCCGGTGGCGATTGGGCCGGCCCTGCCGGGGTAGTGCGGCAGGATGCCACAGCGATACGAGAACTACCCACGGATCGCCGTCGTCACCGGCGCGGACTCCGGCATCGGCAAGGCCTGCGCGGTGGCGCTGGCCACGGCCGGCTTCGAGATCGGCATCACCTGGTACGGCGACCCCGACGGCGCCGAGCGGACGGCCACCGAGGTCCGCGCGACGGGGCGGCGCTGCGAGGTCGCCGAGGTGGACCTGACCCGACTTCCGGACGCGGCGGCGGTGGTGGACGAGTTGGCCGACCGGCTGGGCGGCATCGGGGTGCTGGTCAACAATGCCGGCACCGGGGCCTCGACGCCGTTCGTCGACACCGGGTGGGAGCAGTGGCGCGAGGTGCTCGCCGTCGACCTGGACGCGCCCTTCCTGTGCGCCCAGCGGGCCGCGCGACGGATGCGGGCCACCGGCGCCGGCGGACGGATCATCAACATCACCAGCGTGCACGAGCACGCGCCCCGGGTGGGCTCCGCCGCGTACTGCGCCGCGAAGGGCGGGCTCGGGCTGCTGACCCGGGTGATGGCCCAGGAGTTGGCGGCCGACGGGATCACGGTCAACGCCGTCGCCCCGGGCGAGATCGCCACGCCGATGACCGGTCAGGAGGATGTCGACCCGTACACCCAGGACCGGCCCGGCGTGCCGCTGGGGCGGCCCGGCGACGCCCGGGAGGTGGCCGCCGTGGTCGCGTTGCTCGCCTCCCCCGCCGCCAGCTACGTCACCGGCGCGTCCTGGCCGGTCGACGGGGGCATGTTGCTGATGGGGCCCCAGGCCGCGGCGTTGACGAACGACGACTGGCGATCGGTCTGACCAGCACGGCGGGCGTCATCAGCGCATCGGCGCGGTCGACGCCCGGACGATGTACACGAACTGCACGCCGAACGTCACCACCGCGACCAGCACCCCGACCAGGACCGCCCACTCGCCCCTGACCCCGACGATCGTGGCCACCAGCGCGATGCCGAGCCCGCTCAGTACCGCATTGACCGCGCCCACGAGTGCGGCCGTGGTCAGCAGGAACTCCCACCGCCCCGGTCGCGTGCCGACCAGGTTCCAGGCCGTGCTCATGGCGTCCTCGGCCACCACCGCGTCGGCGAAGAAGTCGTGCTCGCCGGCGAGCTGGTGTTGGTAGTAGGCACGGATGCGCTGGATCCGTCGCAGGTCCAACGAGTTCTCCACGGTGGTCTCCACCAGCCGCAGGAACGTCAGCACCCCGATGATGACCAGCGTCGGCAGCACCGCGGCCAGGTACGGCCGGACCAGCTTGTCGTTGCTGGCGACGAAGCCGAGGCCGATCAGCGCCGCCGACAGGACGGACAGGAAGATGGTGGCGCGGCCGGTGGCCTCGGCGATGGTGCCGGCGCGGGACGTCTGCAACGCGTAGTGCTCGGTGGTCAGGACGGTGAGAAGCGCCTGCTCGCGTTCGCTCTCGTCCACCCCGCCACCCTCCGTGGTCGCACGACTCCGTTACCGTCACCCTATGAGCGGTGCACCGGGTCCGAGCGGCGAACCGGCCGCTCGGAGAACGGGACAGCGCCCAGCAAAGCGGGCACGTATTCTCCGAACTCCGGTGATCAGCAAGCGGCGGTGGGGCCGACCGACGGCGGAAGGGGACCGGATGCCCGGGTGGGCTGGTCGGGGCGGGCGGCAACGACGCGCCTTCGTCGTCGGTGGGGCACTGTTCGCGGTCGCCGTCGTCATGCTGCTGACCGCCTGGCGCAGCACCGGCTTCCTCAGCGACCTGCTGCTCAACCTCGGGGCCAGCGTCGTGCTCGCGGCCATCTCGTACGTCATCTTCGACCCGATGTTCGAGGAGGCCCGCAAGGCGCGGGTGCAGGAGCACCTCAGCTTCGACCAGCAGGCGTTCGTGACGCGGCTGCACCGCTCCGGTCGGCGGGTGCGCATCCTCGACACCTGGACGATCCTGCTGGAGCAACGGCACCGCGAGGAGACCCTGAGCGCGGTGCGGGCGGCGCTCGCCAACGGCGCTCAGGTGCAGTTGCTCCTGCTCGATCCCGACTGCACCGCCGCCCAGCAACGCTCCGAGGAGCTGGAGCGGCAACGGGTGGACGTGCCCCGGCAGATCCGCACCAACCTGCGCCACCTGGCCGCGTTCGCCGACGCGCTCGACTCGCGGCTGCGGCACCGCCTGCAGGTCCGGCTCTACGACGCCTCCCCGTCGATCCAGCTCTACCAGTGGGACGGGCGGGCGCTGATCTCGTTCTTCCCGATCGGGAAGTTGTCGTTCAACGTGCCGCAGCTCGAGGTGGACATGGACAGCCCGTGGGGCGGGTTCGTGCACGCCCGGTTCGAGGAGCTGTGGGAGCACGAGCAGGCCACCCTCGACCTGGACCGGTACTGGTCGGTCACGGTCACGCTGCGCCACGACGAGTCGGACGTGGTCGAGGTACGCGTGCCGTACGTGACGGTGGACGGGCAGCACTACGTCGACTGCCGCGATTTCCGGGTGACCGGGGCGGTGACGGTGCGAGCCGTGCTGCCGCCCCGCGCGCACGGGGCACCCCCTGCGGTGTTCGCGCTGGCCGAGCCCGCCGACGGGGACCGCACCCCGGTCGCCACTGTGAAACGGCACTTCGACCAGAAGTACGGGCACGGCGACGGAGAGCGGGAGCTCTACCGGTTGGTTCCGCCGCCGGGTGATGCCCGTACCCCGGCGCCCCGCTCGGCGGCCGCCGGCGACACGCACGCACGGTGACCCCCGACCGGACCTGTCGTCTCGGCACCGGAAACAATGGTGGTCCACCCTGATCGACGGGAGGACCGTAGGCGTGTCGCACCGCACCGCACCGCCGTCCGGGGCGGCGCAGCTGCGCGCCGACTGCGGACGCTGCTTCGGCCTGTGCTGCGTGGTGCCCGCCTTCGCCGCGTCGACGGACTTCGCCATCGACAAGCCGGCCGGCTCGCCCTGCCCCAACCTGCGCCCCGACCACCGCTGCGGCATCCACACCGAGCTGCGGCAGCGCGGTTTCCCCGGCTGCACGGTGTTCGACTGCTTCGGTGCCGGGCAGCAGGTCGCCCAAGTGACCTTCGGCGGGCGGGACTGGCGGGACGCGCCGGAGACGTTGCCGGCGATGGCGGAGGCGTTCGCGGTGCTACGACCGCTGCACGAACTGCTCTGGTACCTCACCGAGGCGGTGGCGCTGCGCCCGCCGGCCGACCTGCGCACCGAACTGGAACGGGCCCGCGCCGAGACGCTGACCCTCACCGACGGTGACCCGGCGCAGCTTCGCGCGGTGGACGTCGCCGGCCAGCGGGGCCGGGTCAACCCGCTGCTGTCCCGGGCCAGCGACGCGGCCCGCGCCCCCGGCGGCGCCGACCGGCGGGGCGCGCACCTGCTCGGGGTGGACCTGCGCCGGGTCGACCTCCGCCGGGCCAACCTGCGCGGGGCGCTGCTCATCGGCGCCGATCTGCGCGGAGCGGACCTCGGCCTGGCCGACGTGACCGGCGCGGACCTGCGCGGGGCCGACCTGCGGGGCGCGGACCTGCGGGACACGCTCTTCCTGCACCAGTCCCAGCTGGACGCCGCCCGGGGTGACACGCGCACCGTGCTGCCGCGGACGCTGACCCGGCCGGCGCACTGGACGGCGCTGCCGCTCACCCCGGTCCGCCAGCCGGCCCGGTCCTCGGCGCCCGCCCGTCGGGGTCGGCGCCGGTAGCGAGATTCATAACCTGTGAACGTACCCCGGCGGGCGATGCTGCTCATCCTGCTGATGACCGTGGCGCAGCTACCGGTCGCACTGCGGCAACTGCTCGTCGTGCTGCTCGGTCACCAGAACACCGGCAGCTTCGCCACCGCCGGACTGGCCAGCGCCGGCTGCGGGATCGGGCTGGCGGTCACCGCGCCGCTGGTCGGCCGACTCCTGGGTCGGCTCGGTGCGCGGCCGGTGCTGCTCGCCACCGGCCTCGCCCACCTGCTCGCCCTGCTCGGCCTGGCCGTCACCACCGAACCGGTGGCCTTCGTGGCGCTGGCCACCGTGGCCGGGCTCAGCACGCCACCGGCCGTCGGCAGCGGACGCGCCCAACTGGCCCGGCTCGTCGCACCCGCCGCGCTGGCCCGCGCGTACGCGGTCAACGCCGTCGGGCAGGAGGTGCTCTACGTGGGCGGCCCGCTCGCGGTGACGCTGAGCCTGCTGATCAGTGGGCCCACGGCCGCACTGCTCGCCTTCGCCGTGATCGGCAGCGCCGGGCTGCTCGGCATGGTCGCCGTGCTGCCGCCGCGCGAGACCGACCGGCAGCCTCGCGCGAAGGGGTCCGCACTGCCCGGCCGGGCCACCCGCCGCACCGTCGTCGGCACCCACATCGGATACATGATGGGCATCGGTGCCATGTGGGTGCTGGTGCCCGCGTTCGCCACCACGGTCGGGCACCCGGACCAGGCCGGGCTGCTGGTGACCATCTGGTCGGTGGGCAGCCTGGCCGGTGGCGTACTGCTGGCGAGCCGAGGGCGGCCCGGCAGCCCGGCGGCGGCGTACCTGACGATGCTCGGCACGTTGGCCGCCACCTCGGTGGCGCTGCTGCTGCCGCGCAGCGTGCCGCAGATGGCCGTCGCGCTTGCGGTCTTCGGTCTCGCGCTGGCACCGTTCCTCGCCGTCACCGACGAGATCCTCGCCCGCTCCACCCCGGCGGACCGGCTCCCCGAGACGTACGGGTGGTTGCAGACGGCCGGGCAGCTGGGCATCGCGGCCGGCTCCGCGACCAGTGGCGTGGTCAACGACCACCTCGGTAACACCTGGGCGTTCCTGGTGGTCGTCGGCGCGCTGGCGCTGGCGCTGGTCGTCGCGCTCAGCCGTCGCCGGACGCTGCGGTTGCCGTCCGCCGCACCGCAGGTCGAGACGGTCGAATCGGCGGTCGCCGCTGGCGGGTCAGGTTTCGGCCGGGACGACGCCGGGTAGCCAGCGCCGACGCGGACCGGCATTGACGGGGGGCACGGCGTGGGCTACCGAAATCGCCAAGGTGAGCAGCCGGGCGACCCGCAGCACAGCGAGGACGAGGCCGGTCAGGCGCCACTGGTGCAGGTCGAGACGGACACCGAGGTCCCCGCGCCAGCGGACACCGACGCCTCGCCGGACATCGTGACCGAGCCGGACAACTCGGGCGTCGCCGGTGGCTCGTCCGGCAGCAGCGGCGGTGGCTCCAGCATGCCGGGGCACCCGGACGCGACCCGCTGACCCAGGCTCAGCGGCTGCTCAGCGCGGCCCGCGCCTCGGTCATGCCCTTGTTGGCGAGCCCGTCGGCCCGCTCGTTCTCCGGGTGCCCGTTGTGCCCCTTGACCCACAGCCAGGTGACCTCGTGCCGTTCGCAGGCCGCCTCCAGCCGCTGCCACAGGTCGGCGTTCTTCACCGGCTGCTTCGCGGCGGTCCGCCAACCGTTGCGCTTCCACGACGCCAGCCAGCTGGTGATGCCGTTGCGCACGTACGTGCTGTCGGTGTGCAGCTCCACGGTGACCGGCCGGTTCAGGCTCTCCAACGCCTGGATGGCCGCCATCAGCTCCATCCGGTTGTTGGTGGTGGGCGTGGCCTCACCGCCGCACAGCTCCCGCTCGTGATCGCCGTAGCGCAGCAACGCGCCCCAACCGCCCGGCCCGGGGTTGCCACTGCACGCCCCGTCGGTCCAGATCTGCACGCCCCTGCCGGCCGCCGCGTCCACCATGCCCGGCAACCTACCGGGCGCGGACGTCGTCCTCCCCGCTCGGGGGGCCGCCGCGCCGAGCCGTCGGCGCCGAACCCACCACCGCTGGTGGGATGGCCGGCGCGGGCCGGGTGGGGCGCAGCCGGTCACGGACGCGGTGTACGGCGTCGCCAGCGGTCGCGGCGATCATCGGTACCAGCCGGGTCGAATTCATGATCGCGACCTCCTCGGCCGGGGTGGTAGCCCCGTCGAGGAAGCGCAGCACCCGCTCGGCGGGGTTGCGATCGAAGAGCCGGTCGAAGAAGTCGGGACCGCCCACCCCGCCCCGGTCCAGCGCCCGCAACGCCACCGAGTCCATCCAGCGGTGCCGACGCGGGTACGCCGGCGCGGGCACCGGCGGTCGTCCCGCGGCGAGAGCGCGGGCCACCTGGTCGGCCTGGCGGTACATGGCGGAGAAGGTGAAGCCGGTGGAGGGGCGGGTCGCGCCCCCGGCCGTGCCGAGCCGGACCACGCGGGGTGTGGGCCGGGCGGGAAACGGCGCGTCGGTCATCGGGATCACCCCGTTCTCCACCTCGCGCACCCGCAGCCCGGCCGGGTCCAGCCCGAGCAGGTCCCGGTAGCCGGCCAGCGCCGCGTCGTAGCCGGCGTCGGTGAGCAGGTCCGGCGAGAACTCGGTGTACTCGACCAGGGCGTAGCGGTCGCTGACCGGCAGCACGTACCCGAAGGAGACACCCCGGGGCGGCTGCGGGGTACGGAAGTCCATCAGCACCGCTCGCGCCGGGTCGAACACCGGCCGGTCGGCCTCCAGCCACCACCCCCGGAAGTGCTGCAACCAGGTGGTTCGCCCCGCTCGCGCCGGCGGGCGGGGGCGGGAGTCGAGCACCCAGCCGGCCCGTACGGTGCGCCCGTCGCCGGTACGCACCCGCACCCGGGCGCCGTCGTCGCGCACCGTCTCGGCGGGCGCGACGATCCGGGTGGCATGGAGGCGACGCTCGGCGTCGGCAGCCCGGTCGTAGACCGGGCCGGAGCGGAGCATGGCGTACCGCAGCGGGGTGAGGTCCAGGACGCGGCGTCGCGCCGCCGTCGTCACCTCGACCTGCTGCCAGCTCGCGCTGAGCAGCGGGTCCAGGTCGGTGTCGGCGTGGCCCCAGAAGGCCCAGGTGCGGTCCTGACCGCGTCGGCGCACCGGGTCGACGATGGCGATCCGCAGGCCGCGGACACCGTGCCGGTCCAGCGCGGCGAGCAGCAACGACGCGGCGCCGCCACCACCGAGCAGCGCGAGGTCGACGTCGAGCGGCGCGGAGTCGGTCACCCGCACCACGCTGCCACACGGCCACCCGACACCACCGGATGGGCCGCAACGGCGCTCAGGCCACCGGGGCGGGCTCCTCGACCGGTGGCGGGTCGGCGAACGCCTGCGCCACCGCCGCCCGGTTGAAGACCCGCCAGGTCACGGCGGAGACGCCGATCGCCACCACCAACCCGACCCAGTACGGGGCGGTGATGCCGAACCGGGCGGCGAGCAGCCCGCCCAGCAGTGCGCCCACGCAGTTGCCACCCGCCGCGACAAAGAGGGTCGTGCTGGCCACCCGCCCTTGCAAGTTCGGTGGGGTGAGTCGTTGGCGCAGGGAGTTCGCCACGATGTTCCACAGCCCGCCGTGGACGCCGAAGGCGAACAGCGCGAACCCGACCACGATGGTGCTGCGGGACGCGGCCAACGCCAGGTGCAGCCCCGCCTCGACGAGCAGGCCGATCCGGATCGTCCAGGTGGCGCTGATCCGGGCGATGATCCGGTCGCCGAGGAGGGCGCCGAGCACCCCACCGGTGGCCATGCAGGTGAAGAGCAGGCCGTAGCCGACAGAACCGAGGCCCAGCCGCTCGCCGGCGAGCAGCACCAGCACCGCGAGCGCGGCGGTGAGGGTCACGTTGAGCAGACCGATCAGCACGGCCATCGTGCGCAGCAACCGCTGGTCGGCCAGCCAGCGCAGCCCGTCGACGATCTCGCCGACCATCGAGCGGGTACGGCGTGTGTGCGGGTCGCCGACGGCGGCCCGGAAGTTCCCGCCGATCAGCGCCACCAGTACGGCGCTGAGGGCGTACGTGACGGCGTTGACCAGGAACGGGCTGCCCGCCGAGAGCGCGAACAGGAAGCCGCCGAGCGGGCCGGCGAGCATGCTGTGCATGAGCGTGGCGCCGCCGCTGAGCCAGCCGTTGGCACGCTCCAGGCGGTGCCGTGGCACCACGATCGGAACCATGGCCTGGCTCGCCGCGCGGAACACGATCTCACCGGTGTTGACCAGGAACAACACCGCGAACAGCAGCACCACCCCGCCACGGCCGCTGAGGATCGCCGTGGCCAGAACGGCGAGCGCCACCACCCGGACCAGGTCGATGACGATCATCAGGCGGCGCCGGTCCATCCGGTCGACAAGCACCCCGCCGGGCAGGGCGAAGAGCAGCCACGGCAGCCACGCCACGGCGGACGCCCCGGCGACCACGAGCGGGTCATCGGTACGCGACGCGACGAAGAGCGGCGCTGCGACGGTGGCCAGGCCGCTACCCAGGGCCGAGAGGGTGCTCGCCGCCCAGAGTCGGGCGAACGCCGTTCCCAGGCCAGCTCCGACGTTCGGTGTCACGGCGAGCGAACCTACCAGCGTCTCCCCCGGCCGCCGGGGGATTTATCCCGCCGGCAGAAGAGCCGCCCGCAGTCAGGTTGTCCGACGCGCCCCGGTCCAAGTCCGCACAACTCTACGGATATAGGGGCCTCCAGAGGCACCTATATCCCTGTTCTTGTGCGGATCTTGGACCAGGCCCGAAGGCGGATCGCGCCGGCCAGGCGGTGCATTTCCGCCGTCCCCGGCAATACCTCGCCATCGACACAGCGACGACAGCCCGACCGGATGGACATCGATCGGAGCACCGGTGCCGGTCGGGCCGTCCGGTCCTTTCCGCAGCTCTCCCCGCCTTCGGGTGGACACGTGACGGCAACGAGGATTTCTCATTTTCACCTGATCGAGGACCCAACCCACCTAGTGTTGGGCACACCGGTGCTAGTCACGGAGTTGGCCACCCGAACGACGTCCCACGCAGTCAGCGGACGAAAAGTGAGGGAAGACGCGTATGAAGGTCTCAACAGCACTCTGCTCGGCGGCGCTCGGCGTGGGCCTCGGCACGCTCCTGCTGCCAGGCGCCGCACTGGCCGACACCACGGTGTCACCGGCCACCACCCCGGTCGGTGGGACCGTCGTGCTCACAGCGACGACCTGCAACCCGAAGTCGGGTGACGCCATCTTCCGGGTCACCGGCCCCAACCGCGACCAGAACGTCCGGTCCACCACGGCCGCCGCCGGCGGCGGGCTGAGCGCCGAGCTCTTCACCGCCGGGTTCACCCTGGGTACGTACACGGTGGCGGCGACCTGCGGCGACGGCAGTTCGGCCGGCACCGCCACATTCGCCGTCACCCCGATCGGCGGCGCGCCGGCCGGCTCCGGCGGCGACAACCGTGACACCGGCGCTCTCGCCGCCGGCGGCACGCTGCTCGGCACCGCCCTCGCCGGCGCGGTGATCCTGATCCGCCGGCGCCGTCCGGTGTCCACTGTCGCCTGATCGGCGACCGTTCCATCCCTGAGACGGGTGCCCGCGCCGGTGACACCGGTGCGGGCACCCGACGATCCCGTACGGAGGTGCACACGTGTGGTGGCGGCGGACCCTACCGGCCATGGTCGCCCTGCTCGGCGTGACCGGGCTCGGGCTGATCACCGTCGGCCTCACCGCCGACCCGGCGCGGCCACCACGACCGTCGGCCGACGCGCCGCCACGCACCCACCCCGCACCGGACCTGGCGCCGCTGCCATCCGCCGCGCCGGTCCGGGTGCAGATCCCCGCCATCGACGTCCGCGCCGACATCGTCCCCGTCGGCGCGGACGCCGCCGGGGTCCTGGAGGTGCCGCCACTGGACCGGCCCACCCTCGCCGGCTGGTACCGGCACGGGGTCAGCCCCGGCGACACCGGCAACGCGGTCCTGGTGGGACACGTCGACTCACCGTCCGGCCCGGCGGTCTTCTTCGACCTCGGTCGGCTCCGCGCCGGGCAACAGGTCCAGGTCACCCGCGCCGACGCACGGGTCGCCACGTTCACAGTGGACGACGTCCGCGCGTACCCGAAGGAGCACTTCCCCACCACCCTGGTCTACGGCCCGGCGGACGCCGCCGGGCTACGCCTGATCACCTGCGGCGGCCGGTTCGACGCCGCCACCGGCAACTACGTCGACAACGTCGTCGTCTTCGCCACCCGCACCGCCTGAGCCGGACCGCGCGTCTGACCGAACCGCCCGTCTGAGCCGGACCGCCCGTCTGAGCCGGACCGCCCGCCTGAGCCGCCCGCACCGCCGCCCCGCTGTCGGGAGCCCGACCCTGCTCGGCAGAATGCGGTGGCACCATGCCTGATCGGGATGGTGCGCCGGGCGACGGGGAGGCACGCGGTGGATCAGCGACCGGTACGGGACCGGGCCGGTCGAGGCGTACGCGCCCTGGCCCGTCGACTGCTCGGACGGGTCGAGGACGACTCCCCCAACCCCCGCCGGTCCAACCCGGACGCCGTTGTCGACTGCGCCGTCTACGTGAACGGTCGCCGGGAGCCCGGCCAACGGCACTACGCCGACGCGTACGCCCGGGCACGGCACGGCCGCGACGCCTTCGTGTGGCTGGGACTGCACGATCCAGGCCCGGCCGTGCTCGCCGCGGTCGGCCAGACCTTCGGCCTCGACGAACTGACCGTCGAACAGGCGCTCGCCGACGGGCACCGGCCCACCGTGCAGCGCCACGGGTCGGTCACGCTGCTGGTCCTGCGCACCGCCGGGTACGTGGAGCACGACGAGCTGACCGACACCTCCGAGGTGATCGACACCGGGGACGTCATGGTGCTGCTCGGTGACCGCTTCGCCATCACGGTGCGGCACGGCGCCGCCGGGGCGCTGCGCAGCGTCCGGGCCGACATCGAACGCCGCCCCGCACTGCTGGCCGCCGGACCGTGGGCGGTGGCGTACGCGGTCTGCGCCCGCATGGTCGACACCTACCTGGAGGTGGCCGGGCACGTGGAACGCGACCTGGAGCGGGTCGAGGAGGCGGTGTTCGCCCGCGACCGTACGACCGACATCCAGCACATCTACCAGCTCAAACGGGAGGTGGTGGAGTTCAAACGGGCGGTCCTGCCGTTGCAGGGGCCGATGCGTACGCTGCTCGAGCCCGACGGTCCGCCCCGCGCCCTGCACCGCTGGTTCGTCGACGTCGACGGCCGACTGAGCCGGGCGGTGGATCGGGTGGCCGCGTACGACGACCTGCTCACCTCGATCGTCCAGTCACGCCTGGCGCAACTCGCCGTTGAGCAGAACAACGACATGCGCAAGATCGCCGCCTGGGCGGCCATCGCGGCCACCCAGACCGGCATCGCCGGCATCTACGGCATGAACTTCGACCACATGCCCGAGCTGGCCTGGCGCTACGGCTACGCCGGGGCCGTCACCCTGATGGCGGCGGCGGCCCTGTTCCTGTACCGCCTGTTCCGCCGCTCCGGTTGGCTGTGAGGCCCGCCGACGGGCTGCTCAGCGGTACGCGGAGAGGAAGGCCCGGATGCGGTCGCGGGGTTTGTCGGTCAGCTCCGGGCCGTGGGTGAACGCCGCGAGGTCGTAATCCAACTCGCCGAGCACGTGCGCGGTCTCCCGGGTCATCTGGAAGTCGCTGCACAGCCACTTCATCGGCCATCGGACGCCGAGCACGTTGAACAAGGCGTCCCCGGTGATCAGCAGGCGGGTCGGCTCGTGCAGCAGCGACACGTGCCCGGGCGAGTGCCCGGGGGTGTGCACCACCCGCAGGCCACCACCGACGTCGAGCAGGTCTCCGTCGGCCAGCGGCTGGGCCACCTCGACCGCCGGGAACCGGCCGCTGTTGAGCCGGGCGAAGAGCCGGCCGCCGGTCACGGTCGGATCGCTGACCGGCGCGCGCCCCGCCTCCGCGTACGGCACGTCGGCGGCGTGCGCCGCGACCGGGGCGCCGGTGCGGCGGGCCAGCTCCGCCGCGCCGCCGGCGTGATCGGGGTGCGCGTGGGTGAGCAGGATCCGGGTGACGTCAGCCGGCACCTTGCCGATCGCCGCGAGCCCGCGCACGATCCGGGCCGGGGCCTTGGCCAGCCCGCAGTCGACAAGCGTGACGCTGCCGTCGTCGTCGACGAAGGCGTACGAGTTGACGGCAGCGCGGCCCACCGTGGGGATACGCCAGACGTTCGGGGCCAGTGGCACCGCAGGGGCTCGCGTCATGTCGCGAGTCTAGGAAGGATCGTCAACTGTCGTTGTCGACCGACCGGCGGGCCGCCTGAGTTGACGGAGGGCTAACCTCGCGCGGGTGATGTGGCAGCGGTACGTGGCGATCGGCGACAGCACCACCGAAGGGCTCGACGATCCGGACGGCGTCGGCGGCTACCGGGGCTGGGCCGACCGGTTCGCCCTGGCGGTGGCCCGCGCCCAGGGCGGCCTGGAGTACGCGAACCTGGCCATCCGTGGCCGGACCACCGCGCTGATCCGCGCCGAGCAGCTCCAGCCCGCCCTCGATCTGGCCCCCGACCTGGCCACCGTGGTCGCCGGCATGAACGACGTGCTGCGCCCCTCCTTCGACGCGGATTAGGTCGCCGGGGATGTCGCGGCGATGCAGCAGGCACTGGTCGAGCAGGGGGCCACCGTGCTGACGTTCACGATGCCGGATCCGGCGCCCGTGATGCCGCTGGCCCGGCCGCTGCGGGGGCGCATGCTGGCGCTCAACGAGGCGCTGCGGGCCGCCACCGCGCGGACCGGCGCCACCCTCCTCGACCTGGGCGCCCACCCGGTCTCCTCCGATCCCCGGCTGTGGAGCGACGACCGGCTGCACGCCAACAGCGCCGGGCATGAGCGGATCGCCGCCGCACTGGCGTACACGGCGGGTCTGCCCGGGTTCGACGACTCCTGGACGCTGCCGTTGCCGCCGGCACCACGGCGGCGCCGGGGTGAGGTGTTCGGCGCCGAGCTGGCCTGGACCCGCCGGCACCTGCTGCCCTGGCTGGCCCGGCACCTGCGCGGCCGGTCGTCGGGGGACGACCGGGTGGCCAAGCGGCCGGTGCCGCTGCCGGTGCCGTTGGACTAGATCGGGTGCGGCAGGATAGCCACGTGGGTAAGGGTGCGGGACGTCGGCGGCCGAACGCGACCACGGGACGGGTATGCCCGTGCGGCTCCGGCCGGGCGTACGCGGACTGCTGCGCCCCCGCGCACGGAGGCGACGCCCCGGCGACGGCCGAAGCGTTGATGCGCTCCCGGTTCAGCGCCTTCGCCCTCGGCGACTCCGGTTACCTGCTGCGCAGCTGGCACTCCTCGACCCGGCCCACCTCCCTGGAACTCGACCCGGGGCAGCGGTGGACCCGGCTGGAGATCGTGGAGACCGAGCGGGGCGGCCTGCTCGACACCGCCGGCACGGTGACGTTCCACGCGCACTACCGGGACGCGGGCCGGCCCGGCACGTTGACCGAGCACAGCCGGTTCGTCCGCGAGGAAGGCCGGTGGGTCTACCTCGACGGTGACCAACCCTGACGGCTGTTCGGGCTAGGGTGAGATCGGCGTGGTCCCGCGCCGCACCTCCCTCCCGGCGCTCACGCCACCGGCAACGCGGAGGCAAAGGGGGGCTGGAGCCCTCGGGACGCGGTGCCACATGCCCACCCCGGCGGGGTCGGCGGAAGCATGTGATGCCCACCCAGAGATCGTTCAAGGCACGGGTCAGCATCCTGCACGAGAAGCTGACCGGAGCCGAGCAGGCCGCGGACCTGAAGGCGTACTGGCGGGAACGGCTCGCCGCACTGAAGGTGTTGCTCGAAACGGACGGAGACCACCGATGACCATGACGTTCATCAACCTGCCGGTGCGTGACCTGACCACCGCCACCGAGTTCTACCGGGCGATCGGCTTCACCAGCGACCAGACCGAGCCGGAGGGCGACAGCATGGTGCTCACCGTCTCCGACACCACCCGGCTGGTGCTGCACCTCCGCTCGGGCTTCGAGGCGTACACCGGGATCGCCACGACGGATACGGCGACCAGCCGGGAGGTCATCGTCGGGCTGTCGGCGTCGAGCCGGGGGCAGGTCGACGAACTGGTCGACCAGGCGGCGGTCGCCGGTGGGGAGGCGCTCGGGCCGGGAACGGTCAACGGGTCGATGTACATGCGCGGCTTCCGGGACCTCGACGGCCACCAGTGGTCGTTCATCCACATGGCCGGCTGACGTGTGCCCGGCGGCGACCGGAAGAGGCCGCCGCCGGGCCCCGGTCACTCCGGGCCACCTGCCACAGCCGCGGCGACGCCGGTGTGCACGGCCGTCTGGCGCCGACGGCGGGCCAGCAGCACCAGGGCCACCACGAGGTACGCCCCGCCGGTCAGCGCGAACGCCACCGCGTTGCCAGCCGCCGTGGCGAGCAGGCCATAGCCGGCGTACGTCACGATGATCAGCACGTCGGTGGCCATCCCGGCCAGGGAGGTGACGGTGGCGCGGCTGCTGCCGGTGATCCGGGCCTGGAGCCGCGCGTCGGCCAGCACGGTGGCCAGCTGCGCGGCGCCGAAGGCCACCGCGAGCAGCACGAACCCCGCCGGGTGCCGAAGCACTGCACCTCCGGCCAGCGCGACGCCAACCAGCCCCAGCAGCGCGGCGTAGCCGCGGCTGCCCAGCCGCTCCCCCGCCGGGGCGAGCAGCCCACCGACGGTCACCCCGGCCCAGAGCAGCAGGAGCAGCAGGGGTACGGCCTGCGCCCCGACGCCGGTGTCCAGGGCGAGCAGCGGGGTGTACTCGTCCAGGGCGCCCCAGTCGGCGGCGACCACGGCCACCAGCAGCACGGCGGCCCGTACCGGCGGGCGGGTGCGAACCTGCGACACCCCGGCCCGCAGCGTGTCCCACCAGCCCAGGTCACCATCGTCGTCCGGGCCTGCGGGTAGGACGGTGTCCGGCTCGTCCGGCCGGGGTGGCGCGGCACCCACCGACCGAGCAGCCAGCGCCGACTCGGCGACCGGAACGCGTACGGTCCTCGGCGCGCGGTGTTCCGGGAACCGGGTGGCGACGATCGTGGCGAGCAGGCAGGCCAGCACGCTGGCCGCGCCGACCGCCGGGTAACCGCCGGCGGCGAGCACCGGGCCGGCGAGCACTCCGGAGACCACCACGCCCAGCACACCCGCCGTGCGCGCCCGCCCCAGCACCCGGGCGTACCGGTCGACCGCGCCGAGCCGGTCCAACTCGGTCCAGACCAACGCCTCCAGGGCACCGGAGACCAGTGCGCCACCGGCGCCCCAGAGCAGGAAACCGACCGCGAACGCCGGGTACGACGGCAGCAGCACCCAGAGCGCGAAACCGGCGGCGGCCACCAGCGGGGCGAGGCACAGCAGCAGCCGACGGGACAGCACGTCGGCCCAGGCGCCGGAGGGCACCTCGAACAGGATGCCGGCGGCCGACCAGATGACGAAGAGCGACGCGATCTGCCCCACCGACAGCCCGGTGTCGGCGAAGAACACCACGTACAGCGGGTAGAGCAGGACAAGGTCGCTGAGGAACGCGTACCCGTAGAGGGTCGCCGTCAGCCGACGGACCGCCGGGTCGGGCACGCGCGAGGCGATGGAGGTCATGGGGCCTTCCCGTGGGAGTGGAGACGGACACCGGAGGTGCGGTGCCCGTGGCGGCCCACGGGATCGGCCTAAGCCGCTGGATCAATGTCGCCAGGTCATGCCCGCGATGCTAGACAACCGGCGCGGCCGCGGCCAGCGCTTTCGGCGTGCCGAGCAGCGCGTGCCGTGTTGGGTGAGCGGGGTGGGCGGACAACGCGAGGCGGGGCGGGATCAGATCGATCCCGCCCCGCCGCCGTACCGCTGGTGTCAGCGCCGGTCGACCGGCGGGATGACCGTGGTGGTCTCGCTGTCGTCGCTGGTGCGCTGCCCGGGCACCGCGCGGTCGATGCCGCCCGTGACCACCTGGGTCGTGTCGGGGTCGGCACCGGCGCCCACCACCTGCGTGACGTCCGAATCGGCCGAGCCGCTGACCACCTGGGTCGTGTCCTCGGTCGCCGAGGGCCGGGCCGGCGTCGGCGTGACGTCGTCGACGGCGCTGCGACTGACCACGTGGGTGGGGTCGGAGCTGACCGGGAAGCGGACGGCCTCGGTGGGGTCGGAGCTGACCGGGAAGCGGACGGCCTGGGTGGCGTCCGTGTCGGCCGGTCGGGTCACCACCTGGGTGGCGTCGGCGTCGGCCGGTCGGGTCACCACCTGGGTGGCGTCGGCGTCGGCCGGTCGGGTCACCACCTGGGTGGCCTCCGGGTCGCCGGTGGGAGCCGACGCCCGCGCCAACTCGGCCTCGGCGTCGCGGCGGCCGGCCCGGTACGCCTGGGCGTGCTCGGCGATCAGCTGCGACTCCTGCTCGGCGCGGGTCAGCCACGACTCCCAACGACTCTGCATCGGACGGATCAGGCCGCCGCCGACACCGACGACGAGGATGCCGCCGATCGTGGCGAGTACGGCGATCAGCACCGGGGTGGTGACCGCGGTGGCCACGCCGATCTGGTTCAGCGCGGCGATGACGCCGAGGCCGAGGATGAACACCGACGCGATGGTCGCCAGCACCCGGCCGTACGACAGGCCGCCGAGCGCGCCGCTGATGATGTCCTTGACCGCGTTGGCGATGGCGGCGGCGACCACGACGATGACGATCGCGACGAAGGCCCGGGGCAGCCACGAGATCACCGCGCCGAGCAGGTCGGAGATCGGGTTCGGCCCCCAGATGCCGAAGGCGAGCTGAAGGGTGAACAGCAGCACCGCGTAGTAGACGAGCTTCGCGACGATGTCGCTGGCGTCGTACCGGGAGCGGCTCAACGCGCGGCGGATGCCGCCGCGTTCGACGGCGCGGTCGAAGCCCACCCGTTCGAGGACCTTCTCCACGATCTTCAGTACGGCCTTGGCGATCAGCCATCCGGCCACCAGGATCGCCAGGAAGGCGACGGCCTTGGGCAGGAAGAGCATCACCGAGCGGAGAGCGTCGCCCACCGCGTCGCTGACGTTGTCACTCATCTGGTCATTCCTTACGAAGGGGCAGCCGGAACGGTCAGCCCCGGACCTACCCCCGACCCGTCGCGCGGAAACGCCGACCAGGCAGGGGCACCCCCACGACCGAGTGCTGGTGAGCGAGGAGCACGCGGCGGCCAGGTCAGCGGAGCGTTGATCTTCTGGCCGATCGGTTCTCCGGCTGCCTGCCGGGGTTGGGCGCCCTCTAGCGCGCGGACGAGTCTTGGCAATATTCTCCGGAGTGCGTGCGGCCACTGGAGCTACTTTTCATCCCCCCGCCGTCGGCCGCAGGAGGAGATGCAATGCACGTCGACCATTCCGAAGTGGATCGCCGGACGCTGCTGCGGGCCGGTCTCGGCGCCGCCACGGTCGCCGTCGTCGGGAGCGAACTCGCCTTCCCGGGCGCGGCGCAGGCCGCGCCGGGCACCGACCTGGACTGGATCATCAGCTGTGACGAGTGGGCCGCCCGCCCGCCGAAGGACCCGCTGTCGGTGAGCGCCATCGCCACCAACAAGATCATCGTGCACCACATGGCGTTCCCGAACGTCACCGACTACTCCCGCGAGCAGGCGGTCAAGCTGGCCCACGACTGCCAGGACCTGCACATGGACGGCAACGGCTGGTCGGACACCGGCCAGCACTTCACGGTGAGTCGCGGCGGCTACGTGCTGGAGGGCCGCCGGGGCAGCCTGGAGCGCCTCGAAGCCGGTGACCGGCAGATGATCTCGGCGCACTGCCCTGGTGAGAACGGCCGGGCCATCGGCATCGAGAACGAGGGCACCTACGTCACCGAGACGCCGCCCGAGGCGCTGACCGACTCGCTGGTCAAGCTCTGCGTCGCGATCTGCCGGCAGTACGGGCTGCACGCGCACGACATCTTCGGCCACTGGGACTTCCGCACCACCGAGTGCCCGGGCGCGGCCTTCTACCGGCAGTTCCCCGAGTTGCGGCGGCGGGTGCACGCCGCCCTGGGCACCAAGCTCGGTGACGTGCCGGCCCGTCGCTGGCCGGACCTGTGGCGTTTCGTCAACTCCCCCTCGGTCCGGGTGGTGCAGCACCTGCTCGCCTACCGGGGCTACCCGGTGACCGTCAGCGGCACGTTCGACGCCGCGACCGTCGCGGCCGTGCAGGACTGGCAGGCCCGCAACGGCATCGCGGTGGACGTGGACGCCACACTCACCACGCCGACCTGGGAGACGCTGGCGCCGGAGTTGGACCAGCACGCCGTCGGCGCGCCGGTCACGGCCGTGCAGGAAATCCTGGCCACCAAGGGGTACGCGGTCACCGTCACCGGGGCGTACGACCACGCCACCCGGAGGGCGGTGCAGGACCTTCAGGCGCTGCACGGGCTGCCCCGCAACGGCAAGCTCAGCACGAGCACCTGGTGCACGGTCGTCGGCGGTTCGGTCCGCGAGTCGTTCCGGCACCGCTGAGCCCGTGGCGGCGGTGCGGGCCGCACCCGCACCGCCGCCAGCCCGGTCACCAGGCGTGGTCAAGATCTCGCAGCCCGAGTCCTGACCAGCCAGTCCGTGCCACCGGGTCGGTTTGGCCGACGGCGCGGGCGGAAAGAGTGCCGGCATGACCTGGGCCCGTCGAGCCGTACCCGCTGTCGCCGCCGCCGTCGCGGCCCTCGCCGCGCGGGA
Source organism: Micromonospora sp. NPDC050784 (assembly GCF_044456765.1). NCBI lineage: Bacteria > Bacillati > Actinomycetota > Actinomycetes > Micromonosporales > Micromonosporaceae > Micromonospora > Micromonospora sp. NPDC050784. The sequence goes on from NZ_JBITGG010000026.1 coordinate 47,808, forward strand.
CCTGATCCAGCGCGACCACGCGCTGCTGCGCAACTTCCCGGTCCTCGGCCGGGCCCGCTACCTGTTGGAGACGATCGGGCCGGAGCTTCGGCAGTACATCGTGGCCGGCAACAACGAGGAGCGGCCGTTCACCCGCGACCAGCGCCGCTGGGTGTACGCGTCGGCCAAGCAGGAGAACAACTACTTCGGTTTCGGCACGGACAACGACATCGAGTACACCCCCGGGTATCCGATCATCAAGCACCGCACGTTCGGTCGGGCCGTGCCGCCGTCGTCACCGACCGCCGGGCACGACGTGCGGTTGCCCAGCGCGAAGGTGCTCGGCGCGGCACGGGGGCGGGCCCGGGCGTTCCGACCGGAGTCGGTCGTCAACATCTCCGGGATGAGCTTCGGCTCGCTCTCCGGCAACGCCATCACCGCGCTCAACAAGGGCGCCGCGCTCGCCGGCTGCCTGCAGAACACCGGCGAGGGCGGTCTGTCGCCGTACCACCGCAACGGCGGTGAGCTGGTCTTCCAACTCGGCACGGCGTACTTCGGCTGCCGCGACGAGCACGGCCGGTTCAGTCTCGACCGGCTGAAGGACCTGGTTGCCGGCGCGCCGGTACGGGCGCTGGAGATCAAGCTGAGCCAGGGTGCCAAGCCGAGCCTCGGTGGGCTGCTGCCCGGGGCGAAGGTGTCCGCCGAGATCGCCGCCACCCGGGGCATCCCGGCCGGTCAGGACTGCGTCAGCCCGTCCCGGCACGCCGAGTTCTCCGACTGCGACAGTCTGCTCGACTGGGTGGAGTTGCTCGCCGCCGAGACGGGTCTGCCGGTCGGCATCAAGTCGGCGGTCGGAGACCTGGGCTTCTGGCAGGAACTGGCCACCCTGATGCGGGACACCGGCCGGGGCGTGGACTTCGTGACGATCGACGGCGGCGAGGGCGGCACCGGCGCCGCACCACTGATCTTCACCGACTCCGTGTCGCTCCCGTTCCAGCAGGGCTTCTCCCGGGTGTACAAGATCTTCGCCGAGCACGACCTGCATGAGCAGGTGGTCTTCGTCGGCGGCGGCAAGCTCGGCCTGCCCGACAACGCGATTGTGGCGTTCGCGCTCGGCTGCGACCTGGTCAACGTCGGTCGGGAGGCGATGCTGGCGATCGGCTGCATCCAGGCGCAGAAGTGCCACACCGACACCTGCCCCACCGGCGTCGCCACCCAGAACGCGTGGCTCGCCCGGGGCCTGGACCCGACGTTGAAGTCGGTCCGGGCGGCCAACTACCTGCGAACGCTGCGCCGGGACCTGACCAAGGTCGCCGAGGCCTGCGGCGTCGAGCACCCCGGCCTGATCGGCACCGACGCCGTGGAGATCCTGGACGGCCGCACCGGCTCCACCCCACTGCACGAGGTGTACGGCTACCGACCGGAGTGGGGGCTGCCCTCACCCGCCGACCAGGCGGAGATCATCCGGCTGATGGCCCCGGAGGCACCCCGGGGCGGCAGCGCCCCGCCGTCAGCCACCGCCGTCGGCTGAGATCACGCCCGACCTGGCCGTCGTCGGCATGCGACGGAATAACGCGTGGAGGCGCTGCCGAAGGCACCCGTATGGTGGCGCGGTGCTGATCAGACGCGAGACATCCGCCGACGTCGACGCCATTCGGGCGGTGCACTCCGCCGCCTTCGCCAAGGCCGACGGCGGCGATGGCGTACCGGTCGAGGCGACGCTTGTCGACGCGCTGCGCGCCGACGAGGGCTGGCTGCCCGCGTACTCCCTGGTGGCGGCCGATTCGGACGGCCAGGTGGTCGGGCACGTGGTGGCCACCCGCGGCCTGGTGGGCGGTGCGCCGGTGGCGTTGGGTCTGGGGCCGCTGGGCGTGCTGCCCGGCTGGCAGCGGCGCGGAGTTGGCAGCGCGTTGATGCACGCCGTGCTCGGTGCAGCCGACGCGCGGGACGAGCCGCTGGTGGTGTTGCTCGGGCACCCCGACTACTACCCGCGCTTCGGGTTCCGGCCCGCCGTCGATCTGGGCGTGACTCCGCCTCAGCCGTGGGGGCCGCAGTACTTCATGGCTCGGCCGCTGCACGCGTGGCGCGAGTCGATCCGGGGCGAGTTCCGCTACGCCAGCCCGTTCGACGACCTGTGATCCCACCGCGCATTCGCCGGCGGCGCGCCACCGATCTCGACGGATGTGTCGCGGCGCTCGCCGAAGTCCACCGGGTCGACCGGTACCCGCTGAACTGGCCGGCCGACCCGCACCGCTGGCTGCGCGAGCCGCACCCGGCGCGAGCCTGGGTTGCCGTCGACGCTGACGCTGCCGTCGTGGGGCACATCGCCGTGCATCGGGTGCCCGACGCGGTGGACGGGCCGCCCGGCCGGCCGACGGCCGAGGTGGCACGTCTCTTCGTGGTGCCGAAGGCCCGTGGGTTGGCGTTGGGCAGCGCCTTGCTGGACCGGGCCCGCCAGTGGGCGGACAAACGCGCAACGGACCTGGTGCTGGAGTTGGCCGCCGGTGGCGCCGCGGCCGCCGCGCTGTACGAGCGTGCAGGCTGGCGGTGTGTCGGCACCAGCACGGCACCGTGGACCGCTCCCGACGGCAGCCCGGTGTCCCTGCGCCACTACACGCTGCGTCACCGCGCGCCGGGCTCCGACGTCGCACCGGCCAGCACCGCGAGACGACGGGCGAGCCGGCCCGCGGCCTCGCGCAGCTCGGGAGGCTCCAGCACCTCCAGCTCGTGATCCAGTCGGGCGAGGTGCGCGGCGAGCCAGTCCAGGTTGTCGCCGCCGATGACCAGCACGGACCACCCGTCGCGGTCGTCCTCGACCCGCCCCACCTGGGGCGGGACCACCTCGCGCACCCGGTCGGCCGGGGCGTGCACCCGCACCCGGGCGACGTACCGGTACGGTGCCCCGGTCACGGCCCGCTGCACGAAGGCGACCGGATCCGGGTGCTCGCGTGCCGGGAAACGCCAAGTCGTCGCCACCGCTGCCCGCATCCGGTCCAGCCGGAACGTCCGCCAGTCGTCGCGGTCGACGTCCCAGGCCATCAGATACCAGCGGCGGCCGGTCGTGACCATCCGGATCGGCTCGACCGTCCGTTCCCGCTCCCCGGCGTCCCGGCCGGGATAGTGGAACCGAACGCGCACCCCGTCCCGACAGGCCCGGGCCAGTGTCACCAGCAACTCCGCGTCGATCTCGGCGACCGGGCCGATGAGGGTGTCGGTGGCGCCGTGCACCGCCCGTACCTCGGCGCGTAGCCGCGACGGCATCACCTGGTCGAGCTTCGCGAGCGCCCGCAGCGCGGCCTCGCCCGCCCCGGCGACCGTGCCCCCGGACGCGAGCCGCAGCGACACCGCCGTGGCGATCGCCTCCTCGTCGTCGAGGAGCAACGGCGGCAGCCGGGTGCCCGCGCCGAGTTGGTAGCCGCCGCCGACGCCCGACACCGCGTGCACCGGATAGCCGAGCGCGCGCAGGCGCTGCACGTCGCGGCGCACGCACCGGCCGGTGACCCCCAACTCGGCGGCGAGCTCGGCGGCCGTCCAGGACAGTCGTCGTTGCAGCAGCGCCAGCAGGCGCAGCACCCGCTCGGTCGTCGCCTCGACGGTCACCAGTCGATCGTTGCACGGATAGCGGAACAACCCTGTCCGCTATCCGCGAGAGGCTGGGATCATGACCGACCAGACCAGGAAACAGGGATCCGCCGTTATCCGCGACGTCCAGATCACGTTCGACTGCGCCGACCCGGCCGGGTTGGCCACGTTCTGGGCCGAGGCGCTCGGCTACCAGGTGCAGGCCCCACCCGGCAACTTCGAGTCCTGGGACCAGGCGCTGGAGGCGATGGGCGTACCGCCCGAGAAGCGCAACGACGCGTCGGCGGTGGTCGACCCCGAGGGCGCGCGGCCACGGCTGTTCTTCCAGCGGGTGCCCGAGCACAAGCAGGTGAAGAATCGCGTCCACCTCGACGTCCGCGCGGCCCCCGGGCTGGAGGGTGACGAGCGGATGGCGGCCCTGGAGGCGGAGGCCGAACGGCTCGCCTCGCATGGCGCCGAGCGGCTCAGTCGACACGAGCCCACTCCCCCGTTGGGCGCCGGTCACCTCGTCATGGCCGACCCCGAGGGCAACGAGTTCTGCCTCGACTGATCGGGCGTTCGCCCAGCTCACTGCCGTGCCGGCCGGGCGTCATGCGAACATGTGTACGTGTCGCCCGGCGCCAGCATCCTGCACGCCGACCTGGACGCGTTCTACGCGTCGGTCGAGCAGCGCGACGACCCGCGCCTGCGTGGGCGGCCGGTGATCGTCGGTGGCGGCGTGGTGCTGGCGGCCAGCTACGAGGCGAAGGCGCGGGGCGTCCGCAGCGCGATGGGCGGCCAGCAGGCGCGTCGGCTCTGTCCGGACGCGATCGTCGTGCCGCCCCGCATGTCGGCGTACACGGCGGCGAGCCGCGCGGTCTTCGAGATCTTCCGGCAGACCACACCGCTGGTCGAGGGGCTCTCCATCGACGAGGCGTTCCTCGACGTGGGTGGCCTGCGGCGGCTGGTCGGGCCACCGGCCGAGATCGCCGAACAGCTGCGCCGGGAGGTCCGCGACCGGGTCCACCTGCCGATCACCGTGGGGGTGGCCCGCACCAAGTTCCTGGCCAAGGTGGCCAGCGGGGTGGCGAAACCGGACGGCCTGCTGGTGGTCGCACCGGACGCCGAGCTGGCGTTCCTGCACCCGCTGCCGGTGGAACGGCTCTGGGGCGTCGGCCCGGTGACGGCCGCCAAACTGCGGGAACGCCGGATCCGCACCGTCGGGGAGGTGGCCCGCCTCGGCGAGGCGGCGCTGGTGTCGCTGCTCGGCGCGGGCCCCGGCCGGCACCTGCACGCGCTGGCGCACAATCGCGACCCCCGGGCGGTGCAGGTGGGGCGGCGGCGCGGTTCGATGGGCGCGCAACACGCGCTGAGTCGTACCCCGCACGCCTCGACGGAGTTGGACGCCATCCTCGCCGGCCTGGTCGACCGGGTCAGCCGGCGGATGCGGACGGCCGGGCGGTCCGGCCGCACGGTGGTGCTGCGGTTGCGCTTCGGCGACTACACCCGGGCGACCCGCTCGCACACGGTGGGTAAAGCCACGGCGGACACGGCGTCGTTGCTCGCCGCCGCGCGTACGCTGCTGCGCGCCGCGCTGCCCGAGATCGATCGCCGCGGTGTCACCCTGATCGGTGTGTCGGTGGGCAACCTCGATGACAACCCGGTGCAGCCGGAGCTGCCGTTCCAGCCGGACGCCGGGTCCGAACTGGACGCTGCTGTCGATGCGGTACGCGACCGGTTCGGATCGGCGGCGCTCACCCGGGCAGTGTTGCTCGGCCGGGAGCCGGGCGTGGAGATGCCGCTCCTGCCGGATTGACCGATACGCGTGCGGCGTCCGCTGTCGAGTTGCGACCAGAGACACATCACAGCAGGTCGGCGGTTTAGTCGGCGGCTGACGGGTGACCCTTGGGGGGTACAGCCTGACGAGGGGGGCCCAACGATGTCCGACGACACCAGCAACCGACCGAGCCGCACCGCCGAACGCCCGCACGACGTGACCGACCCGCTGCTCTGGCAGTTGGCGGTCGACGTGCTCAGCGCACACGAGCCGGACGACGAGGGCCGGTGCCGCAACCTCCAGTGCGCCGGGCAGTCCTGGCCGTGCACGGCCCGCACCGGCGCCGAGCACTCCCTGCGACTGGCCCGCAGCGCCCCCACCTCGGTGGAGCTGACCATCGACGAGACCGACAGCGACGACGTCGACACGGACGGACGCCGCGACGCCGCGGTACCGGCCCCCCGCTGGGGCTGGAACGCCGGCCCGGCGGCGTCGCACCGAGGGTCCAAGGCCGCCTCCGCGGCGTGACGGGCCACCAACACCTGAGCTGATCCGCGCCACAGGCGAACGCTCGGCCGGTTATCCGGCCGAGCGTTCAGCTGTCGTGGCGGAGCCAGGCCACGATGCGGCGCAGTAGCTCCTGGTGCCCCGGCGACTCGTACGACCGGGCGTCGTGGCCGACACTGGAACCGCTGGTAGCCGGCCACCACCGCGCCCCACCCACGGCCAGGACCAACAGGGCCACGGACAACAGCGCAAACCAGTCTCCGGTACGCGAATAGACAGTGCCCCACCCCGACGTCGGAGTGGCGAGCAGCAGCTCCGCGTCACCGGCGGTGGCCTCGCCCACCATCCTGCCGCCGGCGTCGGTGACCGTCAGCCGGCCGAACGCCGCGGCCCGGACCACGACGAGCCCGTTCTCCACGCCCCGGACCAGGGCCATCCGACCGTGCAGCCAGCCATCGGAGGTGAAGTCCAGGCCGGGAACGAGCAGCACCGAGGCGCCCTGCGCCCGATACCGCCGAACCAGGCCGGGATAGTCGAGGTCCTTGCAGATCGCCACGCCGAATCGCCCGTCCACGAGCACCTCGCCGTCGCCCGGCGTCAGCCAGTCCTCCAGGCCCGGGATGAGGTGCTGTTTCTCGTACGTCGCCACGGTCCCACCCGGTTCGAGCACCAGCGCGACATTGCTCGCCCCGTCGGCCCGTTGCCGCACCACGCCGACAATGACCTGAGCCTCGGTCCGCCGGAGCGCGGCCACGAGCACGGGCATCGTCGTGTCCGACACGGCGAACACCTTCTCCGGCAGGACGACGATCCGTGCCCCACGGGCGACCAGGCCCTCGACCCGCGCGGCGTAGCGGGCGAGCAGGTCACGGCCGGTCGGCTCGTCGATCGGGAGCCCGTCCTCGGGCTGCCGCAGGGCCACCAGGCCGACGGTCAGCGGCTCGGCCGGGTCGGAGGAACGGCTCAGTGACCAGGCCGACCACCCGCCGGCGCCGAGCAGGAGGACGAGCAGGCAGGTGAGGGCGGGGCGTGGACTTCGGCGCAGGGCGGCGAGGGCGATGGGGACGGCGAGCAGCAGGTAGGTGACGCCCCAGACGCCGGTGAGCGAGGTCAGCTGGACCACCGGGCGGACGTCGGCCTGGGTGTAGGCGAGGCTCCACCAGGCGCCGTGCGGCAGCAGGCGGGACGCCGCGTACTCCCCCAGCACCCAGAGCGACGGCACGGCGAGGACGGCGAGGACGGTTCGTCCGCGTAGCAGCAGTACCCGGGCGAGCAGGATCGTGCCGGTCGCCAGACCGACGCCGAGCAGGACCACGCCGACGACCACGGGGACCGGTAGTCGCAGGGTGCCGAGGTAGTAACCGAGCACGCCGACCTGACCGATCGACCAGGCGAGGGCTGTCGCGCAGAGCGCTGTCCGCGGGCGTACCCGCGTCGAGGCGAGGACCAGCGGGAGCGGGGCGAGCCAGGTCAGCGCGGGGACCGGGTGCAGCCCGGTGCCACCGAGCCAGAGCAGGCCACTCAGGAGCGTGGCGAGGATCGTCATCATGTGTCGAGCGTGCGGCGCGGGCGGCCGGGACGGATCGCCGTGCGGGCCGGGACCGATCTGGTCCCGTGGAGGGAGGCGTCAGCGTGCCGGGTCGGACGATACTGCCGAGGTGAAGCGGTACGTCAATCTCGCCGTCACCGTGGCCGCCGTCGCCGCGACCGTGCTGCCCGCCCTGGCCGATGGGCCACGCGCGTGGTGGGTGCTGCCGCTCGCGGTCGCGTCGTCGGTGCCGGTGTTGTGGCGGGACCGGGCGTTGCTCCGGGTCGCCCTGGTCGTGGGTGTCGCCACGACTGTCTCCGCTTCGCTCGGCGCGCCCCCACTGCTGCCGGTCGGGCCGCTGGTCTGCCTCTACACGTTCGCGGCGCGGGCCTCCCTGCCGATTCGCCTGCTCGGCGTCGCGCTCACCGCCGCCGGCCTGCTGGTCTCGCTGCTCTATCCCCGTCCGGACGTGGAGGTGCTGCGTTACCTGTCGGTCGCCTACCTCTTCGCGTACGCGCTGGGCACCGGCACCCGGGCCCGCCGGACCCAGGCCGCGGCCCTCGCCGAACGCGATCGTCGCATCGCCGGTGAACGTGCGGCGGCGGTGCTGCGCGAACGCACCCGGATCGCCCGCGACCTGCACGACATCCTCACCCACGCGGTCGGCGTCATGATCGTCCAGGCGGAGGCTGGTCCGCTGCTGGTCCGGCACCAGCCGGATCGCGCCGATGCCACGTTCGCCACGATCGCCGCCACCGGCAGGGACGCGGTCGTCCAGCTCCGCCGCGCGGTCGGCAGCCTGTACGAACCCGCCGACCAACCACTCGACCAGCCGGGTCTGGACCACCTTCCCGTCCTCGTCGAGCGGGTCCGCGCCGCCGGCCTCGATGCCGTGCTCACCGTCTCGCCCATCGGAGGTGCCGTCGAGCCGCCGCTCGCACCGCCCCCGGACGTCGGGGTGGCCGCCTACCGGATCGTGCAGGAGTCCCTGACCAACGTGGTGCGGCATGCCGGGGCACGATCGGTTCGCGTCCGACTGGACCAGACGGCGAACTCGCTGACCGTGTCGGTCAGCGATGACGGTCGCGGCTACCGGCCGTCCGACGCCGGCCTGCCCGGCTACGGGATCGTCGGCATGCGCGAGCGCGCCCACGCCTGCGGCGGCACCCTGCACACGGGCCCGGCCTCCGACGGTCACGGCTTCACGGTGACCGCTACCCTGCCGCTGTCGGCGCCGGCGGTGGTCTGATGCTGCGGGTCGTGCTGGCCGATGACCAGGATCTGTTCCGGGCGGGGTTCGCCACCATCCTCGGCGCCGAGCCGGACATCGAGGTGGTCGCCGAGGCCCCCGACGGCGCAGCCGCCGTGCGGGCCGCCCGCGAACACCGTCCCGACGTCGTCCTGATGGACATGCGGATGCCCGTCCTGGACGGTGTCGCCGCGACCCGCCAGGTCTGCGCGCTCACCCCGAGCCGGGTCCTCGCCCTGACCATGTTCGACACCGACGACTACCTGTACGCGGCCCTGCGGGCCGGGGCCAGCGGCTTCCTGCTCAAGGACGCTCCCCGAGCCGACCTGGTGAACGCGGTCCGCGTGGTGGCCGCCGGGGACGCGCTGCTCGCTCCCGCCGTCACCGCCCGGGTGATCGGCGAACTGCACCGGCGCGGCCATCCGGACCCCGCCCGGGCCGCCGCGGTGACCGCTCTGACCGCCCGTGAGACGGACGTGCTGCGCCTGATCGCGGCCGGTCTGTCCAACGCCGAGATCGCCGCCCACCACCACCTCAGCGAGCACACGGTGAAGACTCATGTCGGCAACCTGCTCACCAAACTGCACCTGCGCGACCGTGCCCAGGCGGTGATGATCGCGTACGAGTCGGGTCTGGTGATCCCCGGCCGGTGACGGGACCGGCCGGCGGGCCCGCTGCTCGGGCGGGCCGCCGGCCGGGGGGTACGCCTACAGGGTGCGCGCCAGCCGGTCGGCGAGCGTCCGGGTGAAGCGGGCCGGGTCGGTCAGTTCACCGCCCTCGGCGAGCACCGCCAGGCCGTAGAGCAGCTCGGCGGTCTCGGTCAGGGCGGCGGTGTCGCTGCCCTGCTCGTGGGCCTTGCGCAGCCCGGACACCAGCGGGTGACCGGGGTTGATCTCGAGGATCCGCTTGGTGGTGGGGATCTCGTGCCCCATCGCCCGGTACATCTTCTCCAGGGTCGGGGTGAGGTCGTGGGCGTCGCCGACGACGCAGGCCGGTGAGGTGGTCAGCCGCGACGACAGGCGGACCTCGCGGACGCTGTCGGCGAGGGTGGTCCCCAGCCAGTCCAGCAGCCCGGCGAACTCCTGTCGCTGCTGCTCGCGCTCGGCCTCGGCCTGCTGCTTCTCCTCGTCGGTGTCCAGGTCGATCTCGCCCTTGGCGATCGAGCGCAGCGGTCGACCGTCGTACTCGCCGACCCGCTCGACCCACACCTCGTCGACCTGGTCGGTGAGGAGCAGCACCTCGTGACCCTTGGCCCGGAACGCCTCCAGGTGCGGGGAGTTCTCGATGGCGGCCCGGGACTCGCCGGTGGCGTACCAGATGTCGCTCTGGCCGTCCTTCATCCGCGACACGTAGCCGGCCAGGTCGGTGGGCTCGGTCGGGTCGTTGGTGGAGGCCACCGACAGGATGCCCAGCAGGGTGTCCCGGTTGTCGGTGTCGTCGATCAGTCCTTCCTTGACCACCGCGCCGAACTCGGTCCAGAAGGTGCGGTAGCGCTCGGCGTGGTTGGCCTTGAGGTCCTTGACCGTGGCGAGGACCTTCTTGACCAGGCGGCGGCGGACGATCTGGATCTGCCGGTCCTGCTGGAGGATCTCCCGGGAGATGTTCAGCGACAGGTCGTGCGCGTCGACCACACCCTTGACGAAGCGCAGGTAGGTCGGGACCAGCGCCTCGCAGTCGTCCATGATGAAGACGCGCTTGACGTAGAGCTGGACGCCACGGCGGCCCTGCGGGGAGAACAGGTCCAGGGGGGCGTGGCTGGGCAGGAACAGCAGCGCCTCGTACTCGAAGGTGCCCTCGCCCTTCATGTGCACGACCTCGAGCGGGTCGGCCCAGTCGTGGCTGACGTGCTTGTAGAACTCGTTGTACTCGGCGGCGTCCACCTCGTCGCGGGGCCGCGCCCAGAGCGCCTTCATCGAGTTGAGGGTCTGCACCTCGCGGGTGGCGGCCTCGCCGTCGGCGCCGGGACGCTCGACGCTCATCCGGATCGGCCAGGCGATGAAGTCGGAGTACCGCTTGACGATCTCGCGGACGGTCCACTCGGCGGTGTAGTCGTGCAGGTTGTCCTCGGTGTCGGCCGGCTTGAGGTGCAGGGTCACCGTGGTGCCCTGCGGCGCCTCGTCGACCGCCTCGATCGAGTACGTGCCCTCGCCGGTGGACTCCCAGCGGGTGCCGCCGGTCTCGCCGGCCTTGCGGGTCAGCAGGGTGACCCGGTCGGCGACCATGAACGCGGCGTAGAAGCCGACGCCGAACTGGCCGATCAGGTCCTGCTTGGCGTGGGCGTCGGCGGACTCGCGCAGCTGGCGCAGCAGCTCGGCGGTGCCCGACTTGGCGATCGTGCCGATCAGTTGGACGACCTCGTCGCGGGTCATCCCGATGCCGTTGTCCCGCACGGTGAGGGTGCGGGCGTCCCGGTCGATCTCCAGGGCGACGTGCAGGTCGTCGGTGTCGGCGACGAGGTCCTTGTCGACGAGGGTGGCCAGCCGGAGCTTGTCCAGTGCGTCGGACGCGTTCGAGATGAGTTCCCGCAGGAAGACGTCCTTGTTCGAATAGATCGAGTGGACCACCAACTGGAGGAGCTGCCGCGCCTCGGCCTGGAATTCCAACGTTTCGGCCTGGTTGCTCACACCGTCTCCCATCTCGGCTCGTACGGAGGTTCGCGGAAAGGATACGAGTCGTCACCGGTCCGGCTGTGGCCGCGTCCGGGTCGTATTCCCGATCCGGCCGGTCGCCCCGGTGACATAGCTGACTTTGCTCAGCAGAAGCCAGGTCGGATAGCGTGGCGGCCATGAAGATCGCTGGAAGCACCGCCCTCGTCACCGGCGCCAACCGTGGCCTCGGCCGGCACCTGGCCGCCGAACTCCTCGCCCGGGGCGCCACCGTCTACGCCGGCGCCCGCAACCCCGACAGCGTCGACCTGCCCGGGGTCACGCCGGTCCGCCTCGACATCACCGACCCCGCCTCGGTGGCCGCCGCCGCCGAGCTGGCCGGCGGCGTGAACCTGCTGATCAACAACGCCGGCATCGACACCCGGACCGACCTCCTCGACGGCGACCTGGACCTCGTCCGGCTGGAGCTGGAGACCCACTACATCGGCACCCTGTCGACCATCCGGGCGTTCGCGCCGGTCATCGCCGCCAACGGCGGCGGAACGATCCTCAACGTGCTCTCCGTGCTGTCCTGGTTCGGGTCCCCGACCCACGCGGCCTACAGCGCCGCCAAGTCGGCCGAGTGGGCGATGACGAACGTCCTGCGCGTCCAGCTCGCCGAGCGGGGCGTCCGGGTCGCCGGCCTGCACGTCGGCTACCTGGACACCGACATGGCCGCCGATATCACCGGCCCGAAGTCCGACCCGGCGGCGGTCGCCCGGATCGGCGTGGACGGCATCGAGGCCGACGCGTACGAGATCCTCGCTGACGACCTCAGCCGCCAGGTGCAGGCCGGGCTGGCCGGCGGCGTCGCCGCGCTCTACCCACAGCTCCCCTGACCCACGACGCGACGGGCCGCCACCGGGAGAACCGGTGGCGGCCCTTTTCCGGGTACGCGGTCAGCTCGCCTGCAACGTCACGTCGTCGATCACGAAGGTGGTCTGCAACGACGAGTCCTCGGTGCCGGTGAACCGCAGCGTCACCGTCTGCCCGGCGAACCCGGCCACGTTGAGGCTGCGCTGCACGTAGCCGGTCGCGGCGTTGAGATTCGAGTACGTCGCCAGGGTGGTCGATCCCAGCTGCACGGTGAGCCGGTCGTACGCCGTGGAGCTGGTGGTCTCGGCGGTGTCGATGTGCAGCCAGAACGACAGTGTGTACGTGGCGCACCCGGCCGGCAGGGTCACCGACTGCGACAGACTCTCGGTGCGGGTGCTGCCGTACCCGTTGAGCCAGGCCTTGTACGACCCGGTCCGGGCGGGCTGGCCGCTGGCATTGGTGATCACGCCGGAGGACGCGGTCCACGGCGTGCTGCCGCTCTCGAAGCCACCGTTTCCGACCACCTGACCGCCGGTGCAGCTCGGGGTCCCGCCGCTCACGGCGAGCTGCCACAGCGCGTACGCGACACCGTCGGCCGCCCGGTTCAGCACGGTGGCGCTGACGTTGGCGGTGGTGTCACAGGACCGGTGATAGCAGGGGTCGTACGCGGAGTTGGCGGTGCCGCCCCACTTGGCCGCCTGGGAGCTGGTCTTGCGGGCGCTGGCGCCGGCGGCGTAACCCGAGGTGGGGATGCCGGCCTGCTGGAAGTAGTAGTCGTCGGAGCGGCCCTGGCCCTCGACGTTCTCCTCCGGCTGCAGGCCCAACGAGTCCCAGTACGCCTTCAGCGGCGCCGCCGTGGTCGAGGTGACCCGGTTGATGAAGTAGCCGCCGTTGATCGAGCCGACCATGTCGAAGTTGTAGTAACCCTTGATGTAGCCGCGCTGGGTGGCGCTGAGCGAGTTGACGTAGAACCGGGAGCCGTTGAGCCCCTGCTCCTCGTCGGTCCACCAGGCGAACCGCACCCGCTTGGTCATGGTCGGGTTCTGCGCGGCCAGGACCAGCGCGTTCTCCAGCAGGGTCGACGAACCGGTGGCGTTGTCGTTGATGCCCGGCCCGGCCGAGACGCCGTCCAGGTGCGCGCCGAACATGACCACCTGGTCGGCCGGGCCGCCGGGCCACTCGGCGATGAGGTTGTTCGAGGGGTACGTGCAGCTGGAGCAGTACTGCTCGCTGACGGTGTAGCCGGCCGACTGGAGCCTGGTCTTGACGTAGTTGAGCGAGGCGGTGTAGCCGGCCGAGCCGGCCCGTCGGTTGCCACCGTTGCTGGTGGCGATGGCGTTGAACTGGGTCAGGTGCGCCTGGACGTTGGTGACGGAGATGTCCGGTGCGGCCAACGCGGCGGCGGCCGCGGCGATCGGCCGGGTCACCGCCGTCGTCGCGGTCGAAGGTGACGCGGTCGCCGGCTGGGCGGCCAGCGTCACCGTCATCCCGGCGAACACGGCGAGCGCGATTCCCGCGCTCAGCGTTCTGCCTCTCATGGGGGCTCCTCGGGGTTGGAGAGATACCCGAGACACTTACAGATATCTATTTCTGGAGCATCGGTCGTTCGTCCCGAACCGCCGCCGGTTCGACGATGGGTACCGGCGTCGGCACAGGTGAGTAGAGGTGTCAGGATGGGTAGGTAACGCGGCAGGGGTCGTCGGGCCCGGAACGGGGGCTTGCGATGGGGTCGGATCGAGCGTGACGCGACCCGACAATGAGCTGTTTCTCGGCGGCGGCGACACCGGGCGGTTGATGGCGGAACTCGACTGGGCCCGCACCCCGCTCGGCCGGGTCGACGGATGGCCACAGAGCCTGCGCGCCGCCGTTCGCATGGTGCTCTCCTCCCGGTACCCCATGCTGCTGCTCTGGGGTGAGAGCTACTCCCAGCTCTACAACGACGCGTACTCCGCCCTGATCGGCGACAAGCACCCCGCCGCGCTCGGCGACGACGTGCGGGTGACCCTGGCCGAGGGCTGGGACGTGCTCGCCCCGCTGATCGAGGAGGCCATGGCGACCGGGGTGGCCAGCTGGGTCCCCGCGCTGCAACTGCTGCTGGAGCGGGCCGGCTACCGCGAGGAGGCGTACTTCAGCGTCTCGCACGCCCCGGCCCGAGACGACGACGGCCGCACCGTCGGCGTGCTGACCGTGTGCAGCGAGGTCACCCAGCAGGTGGTCGGCGAACGCCGGCTCCGTCTGCTGCGCGACCTGTCCGTGCTCGGCGACGGGCGCACCGTCGACGTGGACGCCACCAGCGCTCGGCTGATCGACGTCATCGACGGCCATCCCCTGGACGTACCGTTCGCCGCCATCTACCTGCGCGACGGCACGGCGCTGCGTCGGGTCGCCTGCACCGGCGGCGACAACGGGCACGCCGGGGCCCTGCCGGACGCCGTCGAGCTGACCAACCCGGGCCCGCCCGCGTTCGCCTGGGGGCTGGCGGACGCCGCCGAGGGCCGGGCGACCCAGGTGACCGACGTCGCCGACCGGCTGCCGCTGCCCGCCGGCCCGTGGGACGACCCGGTCCACACCGCGCTGGCGCTGCCGCTGCCCTCGGGCGACGAGGACCAACCACTCGGCGTCCTGCTCGCGGGGGTCAGCCCCAGCCGAGGGCTCGACGAGGCGTACCGCTCCTTCAACCAGCTCCTCGCCCAGCAGATCTCCGTGGCGGTGCGCAACGCCCAGGAGTACGAGGAGGAGCGGCGCCGGGTCGAGGCGATGGCGGAACTGGACCGGGTCAAGACCGACTTCTTCGCCAACGTCAGCCACGAGTTCCGTACCCCGTTGACCCTCATCCTCGGCCCGCTGACCGACGCCCTCACCGACGCCACCGCGCCGCTGGCGGCGGTGCAGCGGGAGCGGGTGGAGACCGGCTGGCGTAACGCCACCCGACTGTTGACGCTTGTCAACAGCCTGCTCACCTTCTCCAGCCTGGAGGCCGGGCGGGCGCGCAGCGACGCCCGGGTGGTCGATCTCGCCGCGCTGACCGCCGAGCTCGCCGGGGTGTTCCGGGCCGCCGTCGAGCGGGCCGGGCTGACCCTCGAGGTCAGCTGCCCACCGCTGCCCCGGCCGGTCGCCGTCGACCCGGTCAACTGGGAACGCATCGTCACGAACCTGCTCTCCAACGCGCTGAAGTACACGTTCATCGGCCGCATCCGGGTCACCCTCGACGCCGACGACGAGGAGGTGCGCCTCACCGTCGCGGACACCGGCATCGGCATCGCGGAACGGGACCTGCCGAAACTCTTCGAACGCTTCCACCGGGTGCGGGGCGCCCGCTCGCGCAGTCACGAGGGCACCGGCATCGGCCTGGCCCTGGTGCACGAGTTGGCGCGGCTGGAGGGCGGCGAGGTGCGAGTGACCAGCCAAGTGGGCGTGGGCAGCAGGTTCACCGTGACGCTGCCCTGGTCGGCGGCGTACCGCACCGCCGTCACCGGGCCGGCGGCGGACGTGCGGGGTGACGCGGCCCGCGCCGCCGTCGAGGAGGCGATGGGCTGGCTCACCGAACCGGGCGACGCGGTGACCGAGCCCGATCCGGCGTCCCGGCCGACGACGGACGAGCTGGTTGGTGCCCGGATCCTGCTCGCCGACGACAACGCCGACATGCGGGCGTACCTCACCCGGCTGCTCGTCGGGCAGGGCTGGCGGGTGCGGGCCGTCACCGACGGTCGGCAGGCCCTCGACGAGATCCACCGCGATCCACCGGACCTGGTCCTGACCGACGTGATGATGCCGGTGTTGGACGGTTTCGACCTGGTGCGCCGACTGCGCGCGGACCCGGCGACCCGGGCGTTGCCGGTGCTGGTGCTCTCCGCCCGTGCCGGCGGGGAGGCCAGCGTGGAGGGCCTGAGCCTGGGCGCCGACGACTACCTGGTGAAACCGTTCGCCGCGGCCGAGTTGATCGCCCGGATCCGGGCCAGCATCCGCCGAGCCCGCGACCGTACCCCCGGGGCGGCCATCGGCGGCGACGCGGCGACGGTCGCTGCCGCGGCGCCGTCGGCGCGATCCGCCCCGGTCAGCCCCGTTCCGCCGCTCCCGGCGGTCGAACCCGTCCGCGACGCGTCCGTGCTCCTGGAGGCGCCAACCGACCCGGACGGCCTGGGCGACCTCCTGGACGTCGGATGGACGTACCCGTCCGCACCCACCTCCGCCGCGGCGATGCGTCGGGACGTCCGGGGCGCGCTGGGCGAGCGGGACGTCGACCCGGACGTGCTGGAAGATCTCCTACTCGCCGCCTCCGAGGCCGTCAACAACGCCGTCGAGCACGCGCAGCGGCCCAGCCGTCCGGAGGTGCGGGTGCGGGTCCAGGTGGGTGGCGACCTGATCCGGATCTCGGTGCGCGACTTCGGCACCTGGCGGAACCGCCGGCCGGCGATGGACCGGGGACGCGGCGCGCTGCTGATGAACGCCTACGGCGACGTGCGGCTGGTCTCCACCGCCGAGGGGACGACGGTGACCATCGAGCGTCGACTGACCTGAGCGCCGGCAGGCGTCAGAGTCGGCCGCCGCTGGCGTCGCGGGCGATGATGCCGTCCAGCCGCTCCCCCGGCGTGAGCTTCGCCGGGTCGAACCAGAAGACCGCCACCTGCTTGTCGACACTCCATCGCACCACTCGGGCATCGACCTGTCGACCGCCGACCGTGCCGATGATCCGCTTGGCGGGGCCGACGAAGTAGCCGAAGGTGGGCACCGGCGCCGCAGCCGAGCGCTCGTCGTAGCCGATCTGGTGGAACCCGGCGCGGCGGTCGCTGCCTTCGACGTCGTTGACCAGGATGTCCGTGCTCAACGAGCCGTCCGAAGCCTGGCGACCGGCGGCCAGTCCGATGGACACCTTGGGCACGCCGGGCACGGACACCCGGACGAAGTAGTAGACCCGACGCTCGGCGCCGTGCCGCACCCCGCTGTCCACGATCTGGCCGAGGGGCTTCGGTGGCGGCTCGTCGCGGCCCACCGTCGGCGGTGGCGTGGAGTCCAGCGACTCCTCCGCCCACGGCGACGCACTCACCGACGGTGGAGCGACGGCGACCGGCGCTGGGTGCTCGGTCGGCGCCGGGTCGCCCGGCCCGGACGCGCCGACCACCACCACGGCGACCACGGCGGCCAGGCTGGTCGCGAGCGTCGCCGCCGCGGCTCCGGCGACGCGCCGACGGGTACGCAGCCGGCGTCCCTCGCGCATCACGGTGTCCAGGTCGAGCACGGGGTCGGGGCGCTCGGTCGCCCGCATCGCGTGGCGGAGCCGTTCCAGCTCGCTCATCTGCGCGCCTCCTCATCAGCCGTTCGGGGCGCGGCGCTGCGCAACTTCTCCAGCGCTCGGGAACTGGTGCTCTTGACCGTGCCGACGGATACGGAGAGTTCGCGGGCCACCTGCGCCTCCGGCAGGTCGAAGTAGTAGCGCAGGACGACGATGGCGCGCTCCCGGGGGCTGAGCGCACCGAGGATGGTGACCAACCAGCGCCGGGTGGCCACGTCGTCGGCCACGTCGCCACGCCGTTGTTCCGGCACCTCGTCGGTCGGGTACTCCCGCATCGGCCGTCGCCACCCGTCGACCAGGTGGTTGACCAGCGTGCGGCGGGCGTACCCGTAGGCGTCGTCGTCGTGGATCCGCGACCACGACGCGTAGGTGCGGACCAGGGCGGTCTGCGCGGCGTCCTCGGCCTGGTGGTGGTCGCCGGTCATCAGGAACGCGGCGTGCACCAGTCGCGCGGACGCCGCCCGCGCGAACTCGACGAAATCCGCGTCCCCCCGCGCCACCGCGAACCCTCCCCGTGCCACAGAGCCAGAGACGGGCGAGGCCGGCAAAAGGTTGAGCCTGAGTCACATCAACTTTTCGCCACGCTCACCCGTCTTCTCCTCCGCGCCGCCGCCGAGCGACGCGCGAGGGGAGAGACATGTCGACGAAGGTTACCCGCCGCTGGGGTCCCGCCCCGATGGCGTCGCTGCTGGTGGTGGCCCTGCTCACCGGATGCGGCCTGCCCGCGGCCGGGCAGCCCGCCACCGACCCGGTCGCCGCCGGACCGCTGCCCAGCCTGTCGACGACACCCACTGGTCGGCCGACCGTGACCACCGAGGTCCGACCCGGTTCCGCGCCCGTCGTCCCGGTGAGCTACCCCGCCACCGGCGGGAACCGCTGGTCGGTGGCGCCCGGCGAGACCACGCCCGGACGCGCGACGACCGGCCGGTTGCTGCGCTACCGGGTCGTCGTGGAGCGCGACATCCGGGGCCTGCCGGCGGCGGACGCCGCGACGGCGATCACCACCACGTTGAACGACCCACGCGGGTGGACGGCGGGCGGGGCGTGGCGGCTGCGCCGGGTCGGTGCCGGCGAGCCGAGCGACTTCACCATCTACCTGGCGACCCCCGGCACCCGCGACACCCTCTGCCAGGACGTGCCGGACGCCTACACCTCGTGCCGTAACGGCGGCCGGGTGGTGCTCAACGTGGCGCGCTGGGTCAAGGGGGTGCCGGGATACGGCGCGACCGTGGAGACCTACCGGCAGTACATGGTCAACCACGAGGTGGGGCACAAGCTCGGGTACGGCCACGAGCGGTGCCCCGGGCGGGGCCGACCGGCGCCGGTGATGCAGCAGCAGACGCTGGGCCTGCACGGCTGCACCGCGAACGCCTGGCCGTACCCGAAGGGCAAGGACCGCTACAGCGGCCCGGTCGGGGCGTACGACGACGAGATCCCCCGGCGCGAGGGTGCCTACTCGGCGTCGTGAGGCCGGGGTCGCTCAGGTTCGTCGGCGGCGTTCCTGTTCGAGTCGCTCGTCCTGCCGGCCCATCTCGTAGATGGCGTTGAGGCTGGTCGGCAACCGGCTGACGTTGTCCGGCACCGGGCCGAGATCCGGTGCCGGGCCGGATTCCGGTACCGGGCCGGGGTCCGGTGCGGCGGCGGGGACCGGGGCCCGGCGACGCACGAGCAGCAGCGCCAGCACCGCGAGGAGCGCCACGACCAGCAGGTACGACACGGGTGGCCAGGCATGCCGGGTGGGGTTGGCCAGCGCCGGCGGGAGGGTCGGCGTGGGGGTGTCGCCGTCGCGCCCGGGCACGGCGGCCTCGCGGCTGCCGGTGCCAGCGGTGTGGCGATCGGGGACGGCGGGTGCGGGGACACCGCCCGCCGAACCGGCGGGCACGGGGATCGCGATGGGGTCGGCCGGGCTGGGCTGATTGGCGACCGGTGGCCGACTCGGCGTGGACGCCCCGGTGGGGGCGACGCTCGGCGTCGGTGCGGCACTGGGCGTGCCGCCGCCGAGCAGGTCGTCGACGATCTGGCCGACGCCACCGATGATGTCACCGAGCGGGTCCGCGGTGGCCGACGGGGATGGCGCGGGCGCGGGCGCGAGGGCGAGGGTCAGCGCGAGGACGACGACGGTAGGCATGACGCCACCTCCGATGTGCCGATATGCCACGCACCGTACCGCATCGTGGGACCGGGTGGGTGCCCCCGGCACACCGGGGCGGGGGCACGCCTGGCACTCGCCCCCGCCCGCGACGTCCCTGATGGTCAGACGGGCAGGCCACCCACCTGAGTGGAGATCCACGATCGGATCGACGGCAGGTCGACGTAGATCGACGGGCCGGTGGCGCAGGTGGAGTTGTTGTTGCCGGCCCGACTCGTGGCGCCGATCAGGTTCCACACTCCGTTGACCCGGCGCACCTGCGGCCCGCCCGAGTCGCCGTAGCAGGCGCCGGAGTTGCCGTTGGTGTTGTTGGTGCAGATCTCGTACGGGCCGTTGATGCCGGAGCACCGAGTGTCGGCCACGATGGACGTGTCCAGTTCGTTGGCCACCGCCGGAGCCGACCCGCAGCCCCGCGGGGCGCAGGTCTGACCCCAGCCGATGATCCGGGTGGCGGTGCCGACCGCGCCGGAGGTGCTCGGGATCGGGGCCGGCGCGTACGTGACCGAGCTGGCCAGTTGCAGCAGCTTGACGTCGACGCTCGGGTGGTTGACCGCACGGGTCACCCGCACCACGGTCCCGCCGCTGGAGCGGTTGACGCTGCCCACCCGCACCGAGGACGGCGTCGAGCAGTGCTTGGCGGTGACCGCCCAGTTGCCCTTGATCAGCGTGCCGGTGCAGCCGGAGACGTAGACCATGAACGGGTAGTTCTCCGAGGCCGGCCGGCCGCCGACCACCATCGGCTCGACGTCCGAGGCGCCGGTCCAGGTGTATGTCGTGTTGGACGGCGCGGCCAGAGTGCCGGCGAACAGCGAGTTCACCCGGCTCGCCTCGGCCGCGCTGGGGTTCGCGTTGCGGCAGGAGACCGGGGCGCTGCTGCCGGACATCAGGTCGGAGCAGAGGCCGGTGCGCCGGTCCGGCAGGCCCAGGATGTGGCCGACTTCGTGGGTGGCGATGCGGGTGCGGTCGTAGCCCTGGTTGACGGCCGTGCGGCCCATCCAGATGCGGCCCGAGCCGAGGCCGGTCGGTTGCGCGCGGGGCCAGCCGTCGTCGACGTAGATGGTGATGCTGGCCGGGGTGCCGGCCAGCAGCCGGACGTTGCTGACCCGGCTGTTCCAGATCTGTGCCGCCTGGTCGAAGTTGGTACGGAACTCGCCGGTCCGGCTCGCGTCGTAGTAGACGGTCCGTACGGCGGCCGCCGGCGCACCGGTGGTGAGCTGCACCCCCGCCGCGGCCAGGATCGCCACCAGCATGGCCAGCGCCGCGCGTCTCAGTTGTCCTCGGAACATCCGGTACTCCCCTGCGGTCGTCCGGCGACCATCGGCCACCGGGTCATCGATACGCATAGATATTAATGTGACGGCGATCGGTGTTCGGCATAGCGGAAGCGTCATACCGACGATGTGGAGGCTGTTACGCAGCGGTTACGCCGCGGCGAAGTGGCTGTGCCAGGGCAGGACGACGGTGACGGCAGAGGGTCACCGGCAGCGCCGCCGCGACGTGACCCCGATACCGAACGGAGAAACCACCATGAGGATCAGGGGCGCACTGACCGCGTTGGCGGTCGTCCTCGCCGGGCTGGTCGCCAGCGCCGGCAGCAGCACCGCAGCCGGCACCACGACCGCGTCGGCGTACTGCGGGATCACCTGGGGCAGCGCGGAGAAGGCCGCCGGCACGCTGAGCGACGCCCCACTGGTCGACGTCCGCACCGGCCGGCACGACTGCTACGACCGGGTGGTGTTCGAGTTCGCCGGCCCGGTCGACGGGTACGCGATCGGCTACGGCGAGACGTGGACCGAGGGCGAAGGGCTGGCGCTGTCGCCGTACACCGCCGGGGGCGCACTGCTGCGGATCTCGCTGCGGGCCCCGGCGTACGACGACGACCACCTGGGCACCGTGCCCTACGCGGTCGGCGAGCACGTGGCGAACCTGCTGCGCTACCCGACGCTGCGCGACGTGGTCTTCGGCGGCAGCTTCGAGGGCTACAGCACCTTCGCGGTCGGCGTACGCGCGCGGTTGCCGTTCCGGGTGCTCGTGCTCGCCGGCCCCGGCACCCACAGCCGGGTGGTGCTCGACGTCGCCCACCAGTGGTGATCGGAGCCGACCGGTCCGCTTGGCTGTCCGCCCGCCTGCGGCGGATGGCCAAGCGAAGCACTAACCCGGCTCGGCGCGGCGAGCCGTACCGAACCGGCGTTGGTAGGCGGCCGGGCTGATCGACAGCTTCCTGGCGAAGACCCGTCGCATGCTCTCGTAGCTCGGGAACCCGGCGAGGGTCGCGGCCTGCGTCGCGGTGTGGCCCTGGTCGAGCAGCGCCCTCGCCAGGTCGAAGCGGATGTTCTCCACGTAGCGGGCCGGCGTGGTGGACAACTCGTCGTGGAAGAGCCGGGTGAGCTGCCGGGTGCTCACGTTGAGGTGCTTGGCGAGCGCGGTGAGCGAGTGGTCCCCACGGGGGTTCGCCGTCACCACGTCGGTGATTCTCCGCAGCTCCGCAGACCGGGGCGGCGGTCCCTGCAGCGGCGCGGAGAACTGGGACTGGCCGCCCGCACGCTGCATGTACACCACCAGGGCGCGTGCGACGTCACGCGCCAGGTCGGGCCCGTGGTTCTCTTCGACGAGCGCGAGCGCCAGGTCGATACCGGCCGTCACCCCCGCCGAGGTGTACGTGGTGCCGTCGCGGACGTAGATGGCGTCCGGCTCGACGCGGCACGCTGGATACCGGGTGGCGAGCTCGTGCGCGACCTGCCAGTGCGTCGTCGCACGCTTGCCGTCGAGGACACCGGCGGCGGCGAGGACGAACGCTCCGGTGCAGATCGAAGCGACCCTTCCCGCCACCGCCGCCGGTACGCGTACGGCGTCCGCCAGGTCGGCGGGCACCTGGGCGCGCGGATAGTGGTCGGACCCGGCCACCAGTAGCGTGTCGAAGGCGGGCTCGGCGGAGACGGCGCCGTCAACCGCCAGCCGAACCCCGAGACTCGACGTGACATCCGCACCGGTCGGCGACAGCAGCACGATCCGGTAGTCGGCGCCGAAGCGGTTCGCCTCCTTGAACACCTCCGCCGGACCGGCGACATCCAACAACGTCACCCCGTCGTAGACGAAGATCGCGACGCGATGCGGACCGGTGTTCAGCACCGCTCATTGGTAGCACGCCATTACCGGCCGTGAACCGTGTCCGGATATGAGGGATTCCTGGCCGGACGAGGGCGGCGGCGTACGACGATCGCTAGGCAGCATGGAGGACGTCAGCACGTCAGCACACTGCCGGAAAGGTCGGAGGACATGTCAGAGGTCATCGGGGGGCTGGAGATTCCTGAGACGGCGGCGGTAGCCGAAGCAACCAGGCATATCCAGGAAACGACCAGACCGGTCATCTACCACCACTCCCGCCGGGTTTTCCTCTTCGGTCTGATTCACGCTCACCGGCTCGGCGTGAAACCGGATCCGGAACTGCTCTATCTGGCGGCCATGTTCCACGACACCGGCCTCCTGACCCCGTTCTCCGACGTCGAGCAGCGCTTCGAGATCGACGGCGCCGACCACGCGCGCGCGTTCCTGCTGGGCCGGGGTTTCTCCTCTGCCGCCGCCGAGACCGTGTGGACGGCGATCGCGCTGCACACCTCGCCCGGCATTCCCGACCGGATGGGCCCGGAGATCGCGACCACGTACCTTGGCGTCCTGACCGACGTGCTCGGCCTCGGTCTGGACGGGCTGGAACATGATCAGCTGGGCGACATCCTCGCCGCCCATCCACGAGGGGACTTCAAGAACGAGTTCCTGCGAGCCCACGTCGACGGGCTGAAGAACCGCCCCGAGACCACCAACGGCACCGTGAACTCCGACATCCTCGAACACTTCATCCCCGGTTTCCAGCGCGTGACGACGGTCGAACGGATCGTCGGTTCGCCCTGGCCGAGTTGATCGGACGCCCATGCGAGCGATCACCGTACGCGACCGTGCGGCGGGTGTCGGCGGGCTCACCCTGACCGACGTGCCGTACCCCCATGCCGCGGAGAACGACGTCATCGTGCGCGTCCACGCCGCGGGTTTCACCCCGGGGGAACTCGACTGGCCGGGGACGTGGTCCGATCGCGCCGGCCGCGACCGGACACCCAGCATCCCCGGGCACGAGCTGTCCGGAGTCGTGGTCGAACTCGGCTACGGGACCACCGGCCTCACCGTGGGCCAGCGGGTGTTCGGACTGACCGACTGGGCGCGTGACGGTTCCCTGGCCGAATACACCGCGGTGGAGGCCCGCAACCTCGCCCCGCTCGCGGCCGACATCGACCACTCGGTGGCCGCGGCGCTGCCCATCTCGGGACTGACCGCATGGCAGGCACTGTTCGACCATGCCCACCTCGCGACGGGCCAGACCGTCCTCATCCACGGTGCCGCGGGCGGCGTCGGCTCGATCGCCGTCCAACTCGCGCGGGAGGTGGGCGCCAACGTGATCGGCACCGGCCGCGCCGACGACCGTGAACTCGCGCTCACCCTCGGCGCGCAGACCTTCGTCGACCTGGCCGCCGACGATCTGCACCAGGTCGGCGAGGTCGACGTGGTGCTCGACGTCATCGGCGGCGAGATCCTCCAGCGATCGACCGACCTGGTACGCCCGGGCGGCACGGTCGTCACCATCGCCGCGCCGCCGACCGTGCAGCCAAAGGACGGGCGAGCCATCTTCTTCGTCGTCGAGCCGGACCGCGCCCGGTTGATCGACCTCGCCCAGCGCCTCCGGTCCGGACGGCTCAAACCCATCGTCGGCGCCGTCCGGCCGCTGTCCGAAACGGCCTCGGCATTCGCCCGTCACCACCGTGCGCCGGGCAAGACGATCATCCAGATCGCGGACGGACAAGCACCGCGGCACCCGAACCCGGACAGCTGACTCACGAGGGTGCCGACGGGCCGGGCGGTGGTTCCGGTCGGGTGACCGCGTCGACAGGAGGAGACCTGCATGGCCAAGGTAATAGTTGGAGCGACCCCCTTTCAGGGGCACGTGAGCCCCGTCCTCACGGTCGCGGCGGACCTGGTCAGACGTGGTCACGAGGTGGTCGTGTACACCGGATCCCGGTTCGAGGAGCGCGCTCTGGCGATCGGAGCGCGGTTCCAGGCGCTACCTCCCGAAGCCGACCTCGACGACCGGAGGTTGGACATCCTCTTTCCGGTACGGGCCACACTGCCGCCAGGGCCGGCGCAGCTGTCGTTCGACTTCGAGAACTTCTTCCTGGGCCACCTGCCCGCGCAGCTGCAGGGTCTGCGGGCGCTGCTGGCCGACTTCCCCGCGGATGTGGTGCTGGGTGAGCTCGGGTTCTGGTCGATACCGGTGCTCAGCCTCTGCTCGGCGGCGGAGGAACGCCCGACGCTCGTGACGCTGGGCTCGATCCCCCTGTTAATCCAGAGCGACGACACCCCGGCGTTCGGCCCCGGAATACTGCCGACGTCGGGCGAGGAGGCACGCGCCCGCAACCGAGCGATGAACGCCGAGGTACGCCAGATCTTCGCCGCTCTGCAGACATTCGCCGAAGCAACGCTCGAGTCGTTGGGCGTGACGCTACCGGACTACCTCTTCGACGCGCCCTTCCGCCGTACGGACCACTACCTGCAGCTGACCGTGCCCGGCTTCGAGTACCCCCGCCGCGACCTTCCGGCGCACCTCCGCTTCGTCGGTACACTTCCTCCGGCACGCGATGGCGGCTACGAGGAGCCGGCCTGGTGGCCTGAGCTGTCGTCCGGCCGGCCGGTGGTTGTCGTCACCCAGGGAACTGTCGCCAACAGTGATCTGAACGACCTGGTCATCCCCACGGTGCTCGCCCTTGCCGATCTCGACGTCCTCGTGGTGGCCGCCACCGCACGGGAGGACGGTCCAGCCGTGGTACGCCAAGCCCTGCACGACGTGCCGGACAACGTGCGGCTGGCCAGCTTCGTACCGTTCGACCGGCTGCTCCCGCACGCCGACGCCCTGGTCACCAACGGCGGCTACGGCGGGGTGCAGACCGCCCTCTACCACGGAGTGCCGTTGGTGACCGCCGGTGCCAGCGAGGACAAGCCGGAGGTGGCCGCCCGCGTCGAGTGGACCGGCACCGGAGTCAATCTGCGCACCAGCACGCCGGGGACCACCGAGTTGCGCGCGGCGTTGCAGACGGTGCTGAACGACCCCGGCTACCGCTCCCAGGCGGAGGTCTTGGCCAAGGAGATGGGCCAGTACGACCCGTTCGACGCGATCGCCGACATCATCGACGGGGTCGCGTCTCCCAGGCAGAGGTAGCGGCGCGTGGACGGTTCAGACGTGCAGGGTCGGCCGGTAGATGAGCTCCTGGGTGCGGCCGTCGAGGGTCCGGCTCTCGACCAGTTCCAGGTCGAAGTCGGCCGCCCCCTCGAAGATCGGCTCGGTTCCGGTCTTCCCGGTGATCACCGGGAAGACCGTCACCTGGACGAGGTCGACCAGCCCGGCGGCCATCAGCGCCCGGTTCAACGACAGGCTGCCGTGCGATCGCAGGGGCACATCGGACTCCTCCTTGAGCCGGGCGACGACGTCCACGGCGTCACCGCGCAGGACTGTCGCGTCCGGCCAGTCGAGGGGGCCCTCCAACGTGTTCGACACCACGGTCGCCGGGAGGCTCCTCATCCGGGTCACCCAGGCGTCGCGGACATCGGACTCCTCGGTGCTCGCGGCCAGCATCTGCGCGAACACGCGGTACGTCTTGGCCCCGAACACCATGCGCTGCTCCGCGCCGTACAGGGCCAGGCGGTGGGCAAGCAGTTCGGGGCCCTGCTTGCCCCAGTAGCCGCCCCAGTTTCCGCTGGTGGTGCCGAAGCCGTCGAGGCTGGAAAAGACGTCGATGGTGTAGGTAGCGGTCATGATGCTCTCCATTCACGGGTGAGTTCGGTGCGGCGGGTCTGCAGGTAGGCCCGCTCGGTCTCATTTGTGGCAAGTGCCGCGGCCTGGTCGTAGGCGGCTCGGGCCTCGTCGTCGCGTCCGAGTCGGGCCAGCAGTTCGGCTCGGGTGGCGGGCAGCCGGTGGTAGCCCGGGAGGTCGACGCCCTCCAAGGCGGCGAGGGCCACCGCCGGCCCGTGCACCTCGGCGACGGCGACCGCGCGGTTGAGCGCCACGACCGGGCTTGGCGCGAGCGCGAGGAGCTGGTCGTACAGTGCCAGGACCTGTGGCCAGTCGGTGGCCGCGCCGTCGGTGTGCACCGCGCTGATCGCGGCCTGGATCTGGTACGGGCCGGGACGATTGCGGCGCAGGCAACGACGGACCAGGTCATGGCCCTCGGCGATGAGCGGCCGGTTCCACAGTGACCGGTCCTGGTCGGCCAGCAGCACCAGTTCGCCGTCCGGGTCGAGCCGGGCCGGGCGGCGCGCCTCGGTCAGCAGCAACAGGGCGAGCAGGCCCAGGACCTCGGGCTCGTCGGGCATCAACGTGGCGAGTTCGCGGGCGAGCCGGATCGCCTCGGCGCACAGGTCCGTTCTGATCAACGGGCCGGCGGTGGACGTGTAGCCCTCGTTGAACATCAGGTAGAGCACGGCGAGCACCGGCGGCAGCCGGTCCGGCAGCTCATGTTCGGCGGGCACCCGGTACGGGATGGCGGCATCGCGGATCTTCTTCTTGGCGCGCACGATCCGCTGGGCGACGGTCGCCTCCTGGACCAGGTAGGCGCGGGCGATCTCCGGCACCTCAAGTCCGCCGAGCAGGCGCAGCGTGAGCGCCGTTCGCGCCTCCGGAGCGAGCGCCGGGTGGCAACAGGTGAAGATGAGTCGCAACTGGTCGTCCTTCACCGGTCCCACCTCTCGTGGCTCGTCCTGGCGGTGCAGCAGCAGGGCCTGGGCGTGCCGGGCCTCACGGGTCGACTCCCGCCGGAGCCGGTCGACGGCCCGGTTGCGAGCGGTGGTCACGATCCAGGCGCCCGGGTTCGGCGGCGGGGTCTGCCACTTCTGCAGCGCCGTGGTGAAGGCGTCCTGGACGGCCTCCTCGGCGAGGTTGATGTCGCCGAGGAGGCGGGCCAGGGTGGCGACGCAGCGGCCGTACTCCGCGCGGTAGATGCTCGCCAGGTCCATGTCGGGAGACCGGCTCCTGGTCAGGCCTGGGACAGGTCGTCGAAGGGGCGCACCTCGACCGGGCCACAGGCCGCCGCGCACCTCTCGGCCCAGGCCAGCGCCGCGTCCAGGTCCGCGCACTTGATGACCCAGAAACCGGCGATGTGCTCCTTGGTCTCGGCGAACGGCCCGTCGCTCATGGTGGCGGTGCCGTTCTCGACCCGGACGACGGTGGCGCTGTCCGGTGCCGTGAGCCCTCCGGCGAAGACCCAGGCGCCGGCGGCCTGCATGTCGTCGTTGATACGGCCGGTCTCCCTGAACATGATCTGCGTCTCCTCGTCGGACGGCGTCGGCGCGCCCTCGACGTAGTGCACGGACAGCAGGTACTGCTTCATGACGATCCTCCGGTAACTCGATGGCTGGTTGGATGGCGACAGGTCACGCGGCCAGGCAGCGCGCCACAGCGGGGATCACGACGTGGTGGCGTGGGACGTGTTCGCGGTGGCGGTCATCGTGCCCTCCAGTGGGTGTACGGCCCGTTGCGATGCCGGGCTCTCACCAGGGCTACGAACTGAACCGGTCCCAATCGACAAGCACGCCCACATTTTTGTCGAAGATTTTTGACTTCGGTGTGAGACGAGGCATTCTCGGGACATAGCGGACGAGCCCGGACCACCGATTCTCGCAGCTCGGCCGGCCGGCGGCACCGCACGCCGCTCGGCCTGCGGTGCCGCCGGGTGGGTCGTCAGTAGTTCACGTAGGCGGTCACGGCGCGGTGCTCGGAGTACTCACCGCCGGTCATCGACGGCGTGACGGTCGCGGCGTTGCTGAAGCCGTTGCCGCTCTTGACCAGCAGGAAGTCGATCCGCCGACTGCCGTTGGTGTCGTACGCCGAGGAGCAGTCACGGCTGCCGCACTTCTCGGCGATCGGGTCGCGGTACCCGTCGGCCTTGCCGTCGTTCCACCAGCCCGCGTCCTCGGGCTCGGCGTTGGCATCACCCGCGACGATCTTCAGGGCGCCGCCGAGGCGGTCCATCGCCTCGTCGGCCTCCTTGATGTTCTCGGCGGCGCACAGCGGGCCGTGCCAGGTGTTGGTAGGCCAGTGGATCGAGGCGACCGACACGTCCTCGTTGCGGACGTTGTCGTGCAGCCGGACGGCGATGTTGTGGACGCGGTCCTGGCTGCTGCGCGTGGGTTCGAGGTTCTGGCACCCGCCGGTGCCGGCGTCGTAGTCCTCGGGGGCGTCGGATCGCCACCGGGTGGCGTCCTCGAACGTGAACCGGTCCGAGCGGTAGACGACCGCGTTGGTCTGCTGGTTCTTCAACTTGCCGCAGGTGCTGGTGTAACCCATCGAACCCGGGCTCGCGATCGCGATCTGTCCGGCGTATGTGCCGGGCAGTTCGTCGGAGAGGCGCTGCGTCAGGGTGTTGAGCTGCGCCTGGTTGGACACCTGCTGCACCGTGAAGATGTCCGGGCTCAACGGCCGGCCCTTCAGGTAGGTGATCAGACGGTCCCAGCTGTACCCGTCCGCACAGGAGGACGGCAGCCAGTTCTCGATGTTGTTGTTGTAGACCACCAGGTAACTCGTCGACGTGTTCACGGCCGCCTGGGCCCCGGTCGAACTGGCGACGCTGACCGCCGCGGTCGTCAGGACCGTGGTGAGCACGGCGACGGTGCCGCGCAGGAAACGGCTACTACGAATGGACAACTTCACTCCTCTGTACGCCGAACAGCCGGCATCAAGATGGGTGGACCGGTGGGCCTCAGAGCGTGCGCTGGTACTCCTCCCAGGTCCGCTTCGGGCTGACCGCCGGGCCATCATCGACGCCCCGGTTGGCCAGGCCGTTTCGACCGAGGTAATAGTCGCCGGCCTGGTTCTGCGCACCGGTCGACTGGTCGGTGTCGGAGAGCGCGATGGCGTGGATGTGGTAACCCCAGTCCCCCTGGGCCGGGGTCCGCAGCCACGCGGCAAAGCCCACCGTGCGCAGTCGACGCAGCAAGTCCGTCCGGACCGCCGAGGAGAGATTGCTGACCGAGAGGTCGAGCGCGCCGCCGCCGTCGTGCGTGCCGGCGGAGGCGCCCACACCGCTGCTGTACGAGCCCTGCGTGATGTCGAGCTGGCGGCCGAGCAGCCGTTCGGCCTCGAACAGCATCGACCTGGTGCGCGTGTTGACCTGCACACCGCGCAGGGTCACCACGCTGCCGGGCGAGATCTCCCTGGCCACTGTGTACCGCCCCTCGCCGAGCGACCGCAGCGATGACGGGCCGGGAAGACCTGTCGCGTCGAGACCGGTGTAGCCGAGGGACCGCTGGTACGCGGCGTACGCGGCGATCGTGCTGGTGCCGAAGTGACCGTCGACGTACGCCGACGAGAGCAGCCCTCTCGCCTGGAGCGCCCGCTCCACCAGCAGGACGCTGTCCTTGGCCCCCTCGGTCAGCGCGGTGTCCGGCCGACGCGGGTCGATCTGCGCCGCCTTGATCAGCGCCTCCATGTCCAGCTGCGGCAACGCGGCCGTGGCCGAGCCGGCCAGCGGTACGGCGCCGACCACGGCCGCACCGGCGGCGACGAGCAGGTTCCTTCTCGTGAGCACGCTTCCTCCGTAGGATATTGACCAATCCACATGATCGGATGAAGCTAGTCTTCAATGCGGGAGCTCAGTTGTCACCCCGCTGGGGCGTACGAACGTCGAGCTAGCCGTCCGCGCCCGGCCGGGTCGGGTCGGCTGCCTGCTCGGCCGCCTCGTCGGCGAGGTGCCAGACCTCGCGCATCGGGGCCCACCAGTCCCCCGAGCCGGGCTCGGCGATCGACTCCTGACAGGGGTCGGTCAGCTTCCACCACTCCTGCGTCTGCGGGTCCGCCGCGATCAGCCGCAGGTCAGCCTCGTAGTCGTCGCCGACGTACTCGTAGTAGCCGAAGAGCAGGTCGTCGTGGAGGAAGATGGTGTAGTTGCGGAAGTTCGCCTCGCGCAGAGTCTTCTCGACGCTCGGCCAGACCGCGGCGTGTAACCGCAGGTAGGTCTCTCGCTGCTCGGGGCGGAGTCGGATCACGCAGCCATGACGTTGCACGTCGTGCCCTTTCGTGTGAGCTGGTTTCAGGGGTGCCGAAGGCATTTGACCGTAGCGGTTGGACGGTGCCCGGAGAGGGCCAGCCGGCCGCCGATGTCGACCGTTCTACCAGGACTACGCACGGTGGCGCCGGGTCTACCCTCAGGTGATGAAGGGCCGCGTGCTGGTGGTCGAGGACGACTTCTCGATCCGGGAGGTCACCGCCCTCGGTCTGCGCCGCGCCGGTTTCCGGGTCGACACCGCCGTCGACGGGCGGCAGGCCCTGGCCGCGTTCCGCGCCCACCCGGTCGACCTCATCGTCCTCGACATCATGCTGCCGGGCCTGGACGGTCTGGAGGTCTGCCGGGAGATCCGGCGGACCAGTCAGGTGCCGATCCTGATGCTGACCGCGCGCACCGACACCATCGACGTGGTGGTCGGCCTGGAGTGCGGCGCGGACGACTACCTGCGCAAGCCCTTCGACCTGCCCGAGCTGGTGGCCCGGGTCCGCTCGGTGCTGCGCCGGGTGAGCGTGCCGGCCCCGTCGACGGTCATCGAGGTCGACGGCCTGGAGATCGACCCGGGCGGCTTCGTGGTCCGCCGGCACGGCCAAGAAGTGGCGCTCACCGCCACCGAGTTCCGCCTGTTGTTGGAGCTGGCCCGCCGACCCGGCCAGGTGTTCACCCGGGAGCTGCTGCTGGACCTGGTCTGGAACCACGACTTCCTCGGCGACTCCCGACTGGTCGACGTGGCGGTGCAGCGGCTACGCGCCAAGGTCGAGGACGACCCGGCGCAGCCGCGGCTGATCCGGACCGTGCGCGGCGCCGGCTACAAACTGTCGACGGGCTGACGGGGGGGGCGGCGATGGCCGGACGCGCGGTGTTCCCCGGCCGCCTGCGGCGTCGGCTGACGATCGCGTTCGTCCTGGTCGCCGGCGTCTCGGCCGGGTTGCTCGCCGGCGGGACCGGTCTGCTGCTGCGGCAGTCCTGGTTGGACGCGTCGCTGCACGAGGCCGCCGCCGACGCCCGCTACCAGCTCGTGCTCGCCGGGCAGTTCCTGCCACTGACCGAGCAGCGCAGCGCCGAACTGCTCACCAGCTTCGAGGCCAGCGGTCGGCACGTGGTGCTCGTCGACGGTCCGACCCGCGCCTCGCACCCCGCGTACGCCCCGGTGCCGGGCGCCCGGTTGCGGGCCGTTGTCGCGGACGGGCGGCTCGGCTACCAGCGTTCCGCACCGAAGGAGCGTCCTCGGCTGCTGGTGGTCGGTGGGCGCATTCCCGGCTCGACCGCCGAGCTGTACGTCCTCACCGTGGAGGACGACGTCGCCACCGACCTGGGTCAGCTACGGACCGCGCTGGTGGCCGGCTGGGTGCTCGTGGTGTTGCTCGCCGCCGCGGTGGGTCACACGTTGGCCCGCCGCACGTTGGAGCCGGTGGGCCGGGCCAGCCGGGCCGCGCGGGCCCTCACCGAGGGACTGCTCGCCACCCGCCTGCCGGTACGCGGCCGCGACGAGTTCAGCGTCTGGGCGGCGACGTTCAACGACATGGCCGAGGCACTGGAGTCGAAGATCGCGGCGCTGTCGGCGGCGCAGGCCCGCGAGCGGCGGTTCACCGCCGATGTGGCGCACGAGCTGCGTACCCCGGTGACCGCGTTGGTGGCCGCGGCGTCGCTGCTGCGCGAGCACCTCGACCAGTTGCCCGACGACGCCCGGCCGGCCGCCCGGCTGCTCGTCGGCGACGTGGTCCGGCTGCGCCGGCTGGTCGAGGACCTGATGGAGATCTCCCGGCTGGACGCCGGGCGGGAGCAGCTCCCCGTCGGGCCGGTCGACGCGGTGGCGCTGCTGCACGGCATCGTCGCGGCGCGCGGCTGGTCGTCGGGGGTGCGGGTCAGCGGTGATCCGGTCGCGTTGCGCACCGACGGTCGTCGGCTGGAGCGCGTGCTGGCCAACCTCATCGCCAACGCCGTCGAGCACGGCGGTGGCGAGATCACGGCCAGTGTGGCGGGCACGGGCCCCCTGGTCGTCTTCGAGGTCACCGACCAGGGGCCCGGCATCCCGGCCGAGCACCTGGCCCGCGTGTTCGACCGGTTCCACCAGGTCGACTCTTCCCGCTCCGCGCCGGGCAGTGGGCTCGGGTTGGCCATCGCGCACGAGCACGCCGAGCTGCTCGGCGGCGTGCTGAGCGTGCGCAGCCAGCCGGGCGAGGGCACCCGGTTCCGGCTGGAGCTGCCCGCTGACGGTCCCGCCGGCCCGCGGGGTGACGGGCCGCGCCCGGACGACCGCGCCGATCCGGGTCCGGCGGGGCGTATCGCCGGCACCACGGGCGGGGTGCGATGAGCCGCCGCGGCGCGCTCGGGCTGGGCGTACCGGTGCTCGTCGCGGCGCTCCTGCTCGGCGGCTGCGGCACTCCCCGCTCCGGTGACCTGGGCCCGGCGCCCACCGCGCCGCCGACGAGCGCCGCACCCACCGACGGTCCGGAACCCACCCCGACCCCGGCCGCGGAGCCGACGCCACCACCCACCACCCGGCCGCCGCGCCCGTCGGCGGCGGCGTCCGCCGGCACGCGCCGGCCGGAGCCGGTGACCATCGAGCTGTGGTACGTCCGCGCCGGGCAGCTCGTACCGACCCGGCGCACCCGGCCGGCCACGGTCGCGACGTCCCGGCTGGCGCTGACCGAACTGGCCGCCGGGCCGAGCGCCGTCGAGGCCGCCACCGGAATGACCACCCTGCTTCCGGCCGGCGTCGAGGTCACCCGCATCGCCGACGGCGTGGCGACGCTGCGGGTGCCCTCCCTCGGCGATCCGGCCACCCGGCGGCTGCGCGAGGCGCAGGTGGTGTGGACGCTCACCCAGTTCCCCACCGTGCGTCAGCTCCGCCTCGACGACGCGGCCCCGGTCGACCGGGCGGACTACGCGGACCTGCTGCCACCGATCGTGGTCACCGGCCCGATCCCCGGCGAACGGGTCTCCGCCCCGCTCGTCGTCACCGGCACCGCCACCGTGTTCGAGGCCACGGTGAGCGTCCGGGTGCTGGACGCCGCCGGCCGGGAGGTGGCCACCGGTTTCGGCACCGCCAGTTGCGGCAGCGGCTGCCGGGGTGGCTACCGGGTGGTGGTCGGCTGGCGCACGGTCCGCGAACAGCAGGGCACGGTCGAGGTGTACGAGGTGTCCGCCGACACCGGCGCGCGGATCAACACGATGGCCGTGCCGGTGGTCCTCGCCCCCGGCGGCTGACCACCCGTTCACCCGCCGGACCCCCGCTGGAAACGCACTCGTTTCGTCGCCTCAGTGCGAGGCAACTCACGAAAGCCTGCACGATCAGCCAACCGCGAACTAGGGTCAGTACGACATCGTTTCACGGGGGGTCGGGATGCTGGGTGGTCAGCAGGTGGGCGCGGGTGCCGGGGTACCGGCAGCCCGGGGTCCGCGCTGCACCGACAGCCACCTGTTCACCGTCGTCATCGACACCCTGCGCGAGGTCGGCTTCGACCGGATGACCATTGACGCCGTCGCCGCCCGCGCCCACGTCAGCAAGGCCACCATCTACCGGCGCTGGGACGGCAAGGCCGAGTTGGTCGTCGCCGCCCTGCGCGACCGCCAGGTGGGTGTGCACAACCCGCCCGACACGGGTTCCCTGCGCGGAGACCTCATCGAGTTGCTGCGGGCCACGGCCGCGATCTGCACGGCCGACTGCGACCTGATGCAGGCGTTGACCTTCGCCATGCGGACCAACCCCGAGCTGGAACGCCTGGTACGTCACCAGGTGCTGCCGGCCGGGCGGGTGGCCAGCACCGCCATCCTGGTCCGGGCCGCCGCCCGCGGGGAGATCCCCCCGGACGCCGGCGAACGGGAGTTGTTCCACGACCTCGCGCCCGCGCTCACCATGTCCCGCGTCGTCGCGCACGGCCTACCCGCCGATGACGCGTTCCTCACCCAGGTCGTCGACGAGGTGCTGATCCCGGTGCTCCGCTACCAGCACGACCGCCCGTCCCAGGCCTGATCCACCGATATTCGCAACACGGAAGGCTTCACCATGCCCGGAACCACCTCGACAGCGCCCGGCGCACCCGGCGCCGGGACGTCGACAGGAGCGCCGCACCCGCGGCGCTGGATCGCGCTGGCGGTCATCGCAGTCTCACAGCTGATGGTCGTCCTGGACGCCACCATCGTGAACATCGCGCTGCCGCAGGCCCAGGCCGACCTGGGGATCACCGACGCGAACCGGCAGTGGGTGATCACCGCGTACACGCTGGCCTTCGGTGGTCTGCTGCTGCTCGGCGGCCGGATCGCCGACTACTGGGGTCGCAAGCGCACGTTCATCGTCGGCATGATCGGCTTCGCGCTGGCGTCCGCGCTGGGCGGTCTGGCCACCAGCGGCGAGATGCTGTTCGCCGCCCGCGCACTGCAGGGCGCCTTCGGCGCGCTGCTCGCCCCGGCCGCGCTGGCCCTGCTCACCGTTCTCTTCACCGAGGCCACCGAGCGGGCCAAGGCCTTCGCGGTGTACGGCGCGATCGCCGGCGGTGGATCGGCCGTCGGCCTGCTGCTCGGCGGGGTGCTCACCGAGTACGCCGACTGGCGCTGGTGCCTGCTGGTCAACATCCCGGTCGCCGCCATCGCCATCGCGTTCGCGCTTCCGCTGGTGCCAGAGAGCCGGGCCCACGGCAACACCCGCTACGACGTACCCGGCGCGATCGTGGTGACCGCCGGCCTGGTCTCCCTGGTCTACGGCTTCACCAAGGCCGCCGAGGACGGCTGGGACGCCACCGCGACGCTCGGTTTCATCGCCGCGGGCCTGGTGCTGCTCGCCGCATTCGTGGTGATCGAGCTGCGCTCCAGCCACCCGCTGCTGCCGCTGCGGATCATCCTGGACCGCAACCGGGGTGGGGCGTTCCTCACCTCGACGCTGATCGGCGCCGGCCTGTTCGGGGCGTTCCTCTTCCTGACCTTCTACTTCCAGGTGGTGCTGCAGTACAAGCCCCTCGAAGCCGGTCTCGCGTCCCTGCCGGTCACCGCCGGTGTACTGATCGCCGCGGGTGGCGCCAGCCAGCTGATGCCCCGGTTGGGTGCCAAGCCGCTGATGGTGGCCGGTGCGGCGCTCGCCGCCCTGGGCATGCTGGTGCTGACCCAGATCGACGTGGACACCCCGTTCCTCACCCACCTGCTGCCCGCGCAGGTCATCCTGGGCCTGGGGTTGGGCTTCACCTTCGTCCCGCTGTCCAGCCTCGCCCTGGTCGGGGTGCCGGAGCACGACGCCGGCGCGGCCAGCGCGACGCTCAACGCGACCCAGCAGATCGGTGGCTCGCTGGGCACCGCGCTGCTGAACACCTTCTACACCAGCGCCGTCGCCGCCTTTCTGGTCGGCCGGGCGCCGAACCCGGTCACCCAGGTCGAGGCGCTGGTGCACGGCTACCGGGTGGCCTTCGCCTGGGGCGCCGCGCTGATCGTGCTCGCCGGACTGGCCACCCTGGTCCTGGTGAAGGTCCGCAAGGAGGACATCCCGACCGGCAACACCGTGCACATGGGCTGAGCCGACCGACGTGGCCGCCGGCCGGAGCGCCCCGACCTGGGGTTCGCCCGGCCGGCGGCCACGTCCGGTAACGTCCCGACCATCGTCGAAAATCCGTTTGAGGAGACCCATGTCGACCCCTGCTGACCAGATCATCACAGCTCTGCGCGCGGGCCACGAGGAGCTCGCCGCGCTCGTACGGGACCTCAAGGAAGACGACCTGCTCCGGCCGTCGGGGGCCAGCGAGTGGCAGGTCTCCCAGGTGCTGAGCCACCTGGGCAGCGGCGCCGAGATCAACCTGGCGACGCTGGACGCCGCCCGCACCGGCGCGCCCGGCCCGGACGGGGACTTCAACCGCGGCGTCTGGGCGCGCTGGGACGCGATGCCCCCGGCCGAGCACGCCGCCGGGTTCCTCGCCGCCAACGAGCGGCTGGTCGAGGCGTACGAGGCGCTGGACGCCGAGACCCGGGCCTCGATGCGGATCGACCTCGGCTTCCTGCCGGAGCCGGTCGACGTGGCCACCGCGGCCCGGTTCCGGCTCAGCGAGTTCGCCCTGCACCAGTGGGACACCGAGGTGGCGTTCAACCCGTTCGCGGCGGTGACGCCGGGGGCGGTGGCGCTGCTGCTCGACCAGATCGGCGGCATGCTGGCCTGGACCAGCCGACCGCAGGAGCTGGCCGGTCGGGAGGCCACCCTGCTGGTCCGGCTGCACGCGCCCGAGCGGACGTTCGGGTTGCGGCTGGGCGAGAAGGTCGAGGTCGTCGACGCGCCGGAACGTCCCGACGGGGAGCTGGTGGCCCCGGCCGAGGCGTGGCTGCGGCTGGCCACCGGACGGTTGGGCGCCCAGCACACCCCCGACGGGGTGCGGGTGACCGGCCCGGTGACCCTCGACGACCTGCGTCGGGTCTTCGTCGGCTTCTGACCAGCGGCCGTGCGGGCCGGTCTCCCCGGCCCGCACGGCCTCTCAGCCCTTCACGCAGACGACCTGCTTGAGGTGCGCGACCACCTCGACCAGGTCCTCCTGCTGGGCCATCACCTCGGTGATGTCCTTGTACGCGCCGGGGATCTCGTCGACCACTCCAGCGTCCTTGCGGCACTCCACCCCGGCGGTCTGCGCGGCCAGATCCTTCGTGCTGAACGTCCGCTTGGCCTGCGCCCGGGACATCCGACGCCCCGCCCCGTGCGACGCCGAGCAGTACGCGTCCGGGTTGCCCCGCCCCCGCACGATGTACGACCCGGTGCCCATCGATCCGGGGATGATGCCCAGTCACCCCGGCCGGCCCGGATGGCGCCCTTGCGGGTCACCAGCACCTCCACCCCGTCGTAGCTCTCCTCGGAGACGTAGTTGTGGTGGCAGCTGATGGGCTCGTCGTAGCCGACCTGTGGGAAGTGCTCACGCACCACGCCGCAGAGCAGGGCCAGCATGACCGCCCGGTTGCGCCGCGCGTACTCCTGCGCCCACCACAGGTCCCGCCGGTACGCGTCCATCTCCGGCGTCCCGGCGAGGAACACGGCCAGGTCCCGGTCCGGAAGGTCGGCGTTGTGCGGCAGCCCCCGGGCCACCCCGATGTGCCGCTCGGCCAGCTCCTTGCCGATGTTGCGGGACCCGGAGTGCAGCATCAGCCAGACCCGTCCCTCGTCGGCGCCGCCCTGCTCCAGGCAGACCTCGATGAAGTGGTTGCCCCCGCCGAGGGTGCCGATCTGCCGCTGCGCCCGCGTCTCCAGCTGCGCCACCCGCCGGTCCAGGCCGGCGAACCGGCCCCAGAAGTCGTCCCAGCCGGCCTGCTCCAGGCCCCGGATCCGACGCGTGTCGACCGAGTCCTTTCGCTGGGCGAAGCCGACCGGGATGGTGGCCTCGATCGCGGAGCGCAGGCCGGCCAGGTCGTCCGGCAGGTCGGCGGCGGTCAGCGAGGTACGGACCGCCGACATCCCACAGCCGATGTCGACGCCGACCGCGGCCGGCGAGACGGCCTGCTTCATCGCGATCACCGAGCCGACCGTGGCGCCCTTGCCGAAGTGCACGTCGGGCATGACGGCGACACCCTGCACCCAGGGCAGCGCGCCGATGTTGCGCAGTTGCTTGGCCGCCTGCGGCTCGATGGCGTACGGGTCGGTCCAGACCCGGACCGGTGCCCGGGTACCGGCGAGGGGGGTGAATCCCATCGTGGTCTCCTTCTGTCGTGCGGTGACCGTTAATGATCAGATTTGGTCGGCCAGCGGCGGTGCGCGGATACGAAAGAGCCGCCCGATCCCGGTGGGATGGGCGGCCGACGGACGCGTCAGCGTCGGCGTCAGTCGCGCCACCCCGGCTCGTTCCGCCGCGAGGGGCAGTAGGCACGGGCTTTGGCGGTGGTCTGCAGAGGGGTGCCGGCGGGGAGCAGGCACCAGCGGGCATCGGTGCGGACGCGTCGCGACATGGCGTACTCCCTCCGGGTTGGTCGGTTGACGGTGCACCGACGACAGTAGGAGAGGTGCGGTGCGTCCGCAATGGATATCGCGACCGATGCGACGGGCGTCCCTACCGCTTCGCGCCGTCGGCGCAGTTCGGGGCAGGATCCTCGCCGGCCACGACGAAGTCCTCACAGGTGACGAAGCGGTAATTGAAGTGCCCGACGAGGAAGCCGGTCAGCGCCACGATGGCGACGATCGCCACCACGGTGAGTTTGATGCGCCAACCCGGGAGGGTGAAGTAGTTGGGCGCGAGTAACCGGACGACGACGGCCGCACCGAACGGCGCCACGGCCAGTTGTGCGACGCTCAGGATCCGGTAGGCGACCTCCGCGACGGCACCGAGGGGCTGCGGCGCGCCCAGTCTCAGCAGCAGGAACGCAATGGGAGGCAGGAAGAAGAGCAGCACCCAGGGGTGGGTGTGCACCCGCCGGCGCAGAAGGAGCGCGCTCAGGAGCACGACGAGGGAGAGGACGAACAGTTCCTGTCGCCGGTAGTAGTAGATGGTCCGGTGCGTACCGAGAGCGAACGCGACGTCCCAGGCCCACAGTGAGGCACCGAACGCGATCGCGTAAAAGCCCCCCAGCTTCTGATCCGCCGTACCCCGTAGGAGATCGTCACCGTCGGTGAGTTCCCGCGACTTCCTGGCGGCTCGCTTGGCCGGACCTTCCTCGTGCATGCCTCTCCCCCACCGTGCTCGCCGCCGAGCCGTGGCGTCTTCAACGGACCCGGCCGGGGCACGGGGGCGTGAGGAGCGGACGGGCGGCTCGGTTCCCGCGACCTCTATGCCGTAACGACCGCAGGGCAGCTCGGGCTTCGGCCCAGACCGGTTCGGCGGGGCGCGTCCGACGAAACGGGCGACCGCGCAAGCGGCTCTGCCGCGATTCGCTGGCAGACTCGCCGACATGGTGGAGACCTCCGTGCGCCTGCTGCGGCTGTTGACTCTCCTACAGGTGCGCCGGGAGTGGTCCGGCGCCGAACTGGCCGAACGGCTCGCGGTCACCACCCGCACGGTACGCACGGATGTGGAGCGGCTGCGGGTGCTGGGCTACCAGATCGAGTCACACCCGGGGGTCGCCGGTGGCTACCGGCTCGGTGCCGGGTCGGCGCTGCCACCGCTGCTGCTCGACGACGACGAGGCCGTGG
Organism: Micromonospora sp. NPDC050784; assembly: GCF_044456765.1. Classification (NCBI taxonomy): domain Bacteria; kingdom Bacillati; phylum Actinomycetota; class Actinomycetes; order Micromonosporales; family Micromonosporaceae; genus Micromonospora; species Micromonospora sp. NPDC050784. The sequence goes on from NZ_JBITGG010000026.1 coordinate 87,475, forward strand.
CGGTGGCCGTCGGGCTGCGGGCGGCGGCGGGTGGCTCGGTGACCGGCATCGAGGAGACCTCCCAGCGGGCGCTGGCCAAGCTGGAGCAGTCGTTGCCGTCCCGGCTGCGACACCGGGTGGACGCCCTGCGCTCGGCGACGGTCTCCGCCGCCGGCGGTGGCCCGACAGTGGACGCCGAGACGCTCACCGCCGTCTCCACGGCCGCGCACCGCCGGGAGCGGCTACGGTTCGACTACGCCGGGCATGACGGCACGGTCAGCGTGCGCGATGTCGAGCCGTACCGGCTGGTCTACACCGGGCGGCGGTGGTACCTGCTGGGGTGGGACACCGACCGGGGCGACTGGCGGACCTTCCGGGCCGACCGACTTCGACCCCGGGTGCCGACCGGCCCGCGCTTCGCGCCCCGGGACCCGCCCGGTGGCGACGCGGTCGCGCACGTGCTGCGCGGCGTCGGTTCCACGGCCTGGCCACACCCCGCCCGGGTACGCCTGCACGCGTCGGCCGAGACGATGGCGCAGCGGATCCCCACCACGGCGGGCCTGCTGGAGGCGATCGACGAGCGGGCCTGTCTGCTGCACACCGGTGGGGAGTCGCTGAGCAATCTGGCCGCGTTCCTCGGCACCCTGGCTGTCGACTTCGACGTGCTCGACCCCCCGGAGCTGCGTGCCGTCATCCGGGACGTCGCCGCCCGGTTCGCCCGCGCCGCCGGCCCCGCGCCGGGGCGGGTCGCGGTGCACCCCGGCGCGGACGTGGCGGTGGAGCTATGACTGCGGCACCAGCCGGAAGGACTGCGCCGCGGTGCCGTTGCAGGTGTACTGGACGAGCTGGACGCTGTCCGCCGTGGACGCTCCCGGCACGTCGAGACACTTGCCACTGTTGCGGTTGACCAGGCGGTAGTAGCCGCCACCCTCGGGCTCGGCCCGCCACTGCTGGTTGTTCCCGCCGCTGTAGGACCAGAGCTGGATGCGTGCCGAGTCGGCGGTCGACCGGTCAGTCACGTCGATCACCTGGGCGCTGTTGTTGCGGTTGTTGACCCGCAGGTACCCGCCGCTGGTCGGCACGAACTGGTACTGCTGGGCGGTGCTGCTGTTGCACGCGTACTGCTGGATGGCGGTGCCGTTCGCGCTGGCCGCGGCCCGCGCGTCCACGCACTTGCCGTTGCCCCGGTTGACCACGGTGTGCCAGGCGGTCGGCGAGATCGTGCCGTCGGACGGCGGGGGCGTGGTCGGGGGGACGGTGCCGACGCCGGCCAGCCAGTGCAGCCCGTCGATCAGCAGCTGGTTCTGCTGAGGGCTGTCGAAGGTGGAGGACAGCCCGGTGTTGGTGCTGTAGTCCATCGCGTTGTGGCCGAAGTTGGCGTAGAGCATCTTGTACTGCCGGTTGCTCCAGACGAGCGGGTAGTAGCCCCCGTACCAGGACTGGTTGGGATCGGTGCCGACCGGGAAGCTGGACGGGTCGACCGAGGCCAGGATGTCGATGTTGGGGTTCTGCCGCAGGTCGTTGCTCCAGGAGTACCACTCGCTGATCGACGACGGGAAGGTCGCCGGGAGGTTGCGGGTGGCGGCGTGGGTGCGGTTGTCGGCGCGCAGCGTGACGCGGGTGGGTCCCCAGGTGTTCGTCTGGAACGAGCCGGTGCCGAGGAAGGTGTTGTAGTACCAGTTCCAGCTCGACGGGTTGGTGGTGAACGCGCTGACGTGGAAGCCCATCCACGCGCCGCCGTTTCGCATGTACTGCTCGAACGCGGGGCGCTGCGCGGCGGGCGGCGCGTCGTCCAGGAACATGATGACCTTGTACTGGGCCAGGTTGGCGGTGTTCAGCAGGCCCCAGTTGGTGGTCGACTCCCAGGAGAAGCCGTACTGGGCGGCGGCCTGCGGGAACCAGGCCCGGGCGTCCCGGTCGAAGTCGATGTGCGCGGCGTCCCAGGTGCCGTTGTAGAAGGCCAGGACCTTGAACGTCGGCGCGGCCTGCGCGCTGCGCGAGGCGCTTACCGTTACGCCGGCGGTCAGCGCGACGACCAGTGCGACGAACAACGACAGGATCTGTCTGGTACGGGAGGAGAATTCTGCGATCACCTGATCGTCCCTTCGGTCGGGACGCGCGCCGCCGCGTCGATGTACATCTGTTCACAAGGTTTACAGATAGATGAAAGATTATGCGCTCCGGTTGGGCGGCGTCAATCGCGGCGTGACGGATCGGGTGGGATTCCTGCGGCAACGGGTACCCCGGCCGAATGACCAGCCCGGACGCCGTCGATGTCGACCAGCCGCTCGCCGTGGACGTACCCGCCGCGCCGCACGACGCCAGCGGCGAGCGGGTGCCGACCCGCGACCTGGCCGACCTCGCGCCGCCGGCCCGGTCGGCGCGGCGCTGGACCCCGAGCCGGGTGGTGGCCACCCCCGCCGCGCTCGACCACCCGCACGGCCAACGGATCGTCGAGCGGGTGCGGGCACTGGGCATCGAGGTGGAACACCTGCGCGCCAACCGACTCACCGGGGTACGCGGGCAGACCGACCGGGAGACGTACGCCCGGGCCAAGTCGACCATGGCGATCGTGGTGAGCCCACCCTCGCGGCGCGTCCTGCAACCCATCGCGCCCAGCGCCGACTGGCGGGTCGACCTGGCCGAGGGCTGCCCGGCGCACTGCCAGTACTGCTACCTCGCCGGATCCCTGTCCGGCCCACCGGTGACCCGGGTGTACGCGGACCTCGACGACATCCTCGCCGGGCTGGCCGCGTACGCCGGGCGGGGGACGGTGACCAGCCGCAACGCGCGGCGCGCCGACGAGGGCACGACCTTCGAGGCGTCCTGCTACACCGACCCGCTCGCCCTGGAACACCTGACCGGCAGTTGGCGGCGCGCGGTGCAGCACTTCGCCGACTGGGACGCCCCCGTGCAGTTGCGCTGGACCACCAAGTACGCCGATGTGGACACCTTCGTCGGGCTGCCGCACGCCGGCCGGACCCGGGTGCGCTTCAGCGTCAACTGCGCCCCGGTGAGCGAACGGTTCGAGGGCGGCACCGCCCGGGTGCCGGACCGGCTGGCCGCACTGCGCCGGCTCGCCCTCGACGGCTACCCGGTCGGGCTGACCATCGCGCCGATCATCGCGTTGCCGGACTGGCGGGACCGCTACGGCGGCCTGCTCGACCAGGTCCGCGCGGCTGTCGACGGGGTGCCGGACCTGGACCTGACCGCCGAGCTGATCACCCACCGGTTCACGCCGGCAGCAAGGAGGTGCTGCTCGGCTGGTACCCGCGTACCCGGCTGGAGATGGACGAGGAGTCGCGCACCCGCAAGCACGGCAAGTTCGGCGCGGTGAAGTACGTCTACCCGCGTGAGCAGATGGCCGAGCTGCGCCAGTGGTTCACCGCCGAGCTGACCGCTCGCGTGCCAGCCTGTCGGATCCTCTACTGGACCTGACCGCGTCCCTTTCGCGGACTAGACGCCGACGGTCCCGTCGATGCCCTCGCGCAGGAAGTCGGCGTGACCGTTGTGCCGGGCGTACTCGTGGATCAGGTGCAGCATCACCAGCCGCAGTGACACGGTCTCGCCGGAGCGGGCGTTGAGGCCGGTCACGTCGAGCGACGCGGCCGCCCGCTCGATCCGGCGGGCATGCGCGACCTCACGCTCCCAGGCGTCGAACGCCTCTGCCCGGGTGGCCGAGGTGGCGTCGTACGCCTGCTGGAAGTCGCCGGTCTCCGACCAGACCAACCCGATGTCCTCGCCGTCGATGACCCGCCGGAACCAGGCGCGCTCCACCTCGGCCATGTGTCGCACCAGACCGAGCAGGGACAGCGTGGAGGGCGGCATCGACTGCCGGCGCAGCTCCTCGTCGGAGAGACCCTCGCACTTGAGGGCCAGCGTCGCGCGGTGGAAGTCGAGGAAGGCGCGCAGGGTTTCCCGCTCGTCGCCGGTAACCGGGGGGCCGATCCGTTCGGTGCTCATTGAAACGATCATGCCGGATGGCACCGGCGGCGATGGTGCCGGGCCGCGGGGCAGGGCCGCGGGTCAGCCGACCGAGGAGCGAGCGACCGGGGCGGCGAAGAACGTGTCCGGGTACGGCTCGTCGCGCAGGCTGTAGTGCCACCACTCCCGGTCGTAGTTGACGAACCCGGCGTCGGCCATCAGCCGCTGCAACAACCGGCGGTTGTCCCGCGCCGTCCCGGTGACGCGGGGGTCGGCGGTGTGCGCCCGGGGGTCGAAACAGTCGAAGCCCGTACCCATGTCGATGCTGTTGTCGGGGAACCGTTGCTGGCGCGGCGCGGTGCAGGCGACCAACGGTTGCCCGACCCGGTACGGAGGTTGGCTGGCGGCGGGCTCGTCGACCAGGGTCAGGTCCAGGGTGCTGCCGCGGCTGTGCGCGGTGGGCGCGCCGATGTAACCGTCGGCGAAGAGCCGGCTCTTGGCCAGGTCCGGGTAGAACTCGGCCTTGGTCTGCTGCTCACCGGGGCGCTTCGACCAGGCGACGAAGTCGTCCACCGCCGGTCGCGGGCGGTAGCAGTCGTACACCTTGAGGCTGTGCCCACCGGCCAGCGCGGCATCCTGTACCCGGCGCAACGCCTGGGCCGCCTGCCGGGTGAGCAGGCACAGCGAGTCGCGGTAGCCGGTGATCGGCCGGCCGACGAAGTTGTGCGGCGAGGCGTAGCGGATGTCGGCGTGGATGCGCGGGTCGAGGTCGGTCAGCACCACGAACCCCGGCAGCGGCGCCGCGACGGAGGCGGACGGGGTCGGCGCGGGTGTGGGGCTCGCCGACGCCGGCTGCGACGTGGTGGGAGCGGGCCGGGGCTGCGGCCGCGAGCAGCCGCCGAGCAGCCCGGCGAGCGCGAACACGACGGCCAGGCGGTAGCGCACGAGTCCTGTCTATCAGCCCAGCCGGGGCCGCCATCCCAGGATCCAGGTGGCCCACCAGCCGAAAGTGACCGAAAAAGCTCCGGAACTTTTCCGCAAACACGGCGAAGCTTCGGTCGGCCTGGCATGTCGTCAACCCCCGTCGGTGAGGCAAGATGACGCGTGGAACGGGCACGCCGTTTCGGGACACACGGTGGGCGGCCGACTTGTGGTCGTTCCTCCGGCTCGGTGAAGGAGACGCGTGTGGGCGCGGACGACGGACGCAGGGTGACCATCACCGCGATCGCACGGGAGGCCGGGGTGTCGGTGCCGACCGTGTCACGGGTGCTCAACGGTCGCTCCGATGTGGCCCCGGACACCCGGGAGCGGGTCGAGGAGTTGTTGCGCCACCACGGCTACCGGCGTCGTACCAGCCGCAGCGTTCGCCGTGCCGGTCTCGTCGATCTGGTCTTCAACGACCTGGACAGCCCCTGGGCCGTGGAGATCATCCGGGGCGTGGAGGATGTCGGGCACGGCGCGGGCGTCGGCACGGTGGTCTCCGCGATCCACCGGCAGCCCACCGCGGCCCGGCAGTGGTTGCAGAACCTACGCACCCGGGCCACCGACGGCGTCATCTTCGTGACCTCGCACCTGAGCCCGCCGCTGCACGCGCAACTGCGTCGCCTCAACGTGCCGGTGGTGGTCGTCGACCCGGCCGGAGTGCCGGCCATGGACGTGCCGACGATCGGCGCCACCAACTGGGCCGGCGGGCTCGCCGCGACCGAACACCTGCTCGCGATCGGGCACCGGCGCATCGGTTTCGTGGCCGGGCCGACGCACCTGCTGTGCAGCCGTGCGCGGCTCGACGGTTACCGGGCCGGGTTGGAGGCCGCCGGGGTGCCGGTGGACGACAAGCTGGTCTACCCGGGCGACTTCTACCACGCCTCCGGGTTCGCCGGGGGGACCGCGCTGCTCGACCTCCCCGACCCGCCGACCGGCATCTTCGCCGCCAGCGACCAGATGGCCTTCGGCGTCTACGAGGCCATCCGGCGCCGCGGGCTGCGCGTCCCGGACGACGTGAGCGTGGTGGGTTTCGACGACCTGCCGGAAGCCCGCTGGGCCTCACCGCCCCTGACCACCGTGCGCCAACCGTTGGTCGAGATGGGACGGTTGGCGGCCCGGACGGTGCTGCGCCTGGCCCAGGGCGAGGGCATCGACTCACCCCGGGTGGAACTCGCCACCGAGTTGGTCGTTCGGGACAGCACCGCCGCCCCGCCGACCGGGTCGCCCGCCTCGGCGTGACGGCCGGTACTGCGCCGGAAACCGGTTGGACCGGTTCCGGTCCGTTCCGGAAAGTTCCGACCGGGCCGACGGGGGGTCGCCCGCGGCGGGCGCGGTGAGCGACGAGTGTCACCCACCGCGCCGCACGGTCAGTGGTGGTGGTGCCAGCGGACGGCCTTGCGGATGGTCACCGGCAGTGCGGGCGCGCCGTCGACCGGTGCCGGGTCCTCGGCGGTCGGCGCCACTCCCCCGGCGGCGATCCGGTCCAGGGTGGCCAGGCCGGCCCCGTCGACCTCGCCGAAGATCGTGTAGTTGGGGCGCAGCGCGGAGTTGGCGTAGACCAGGAAGAACTGGCTGCCGTTGGTGTCCGGCCCGGCGTTGGCCATGGCCAGCACGCCCCGGGCGTACACCCGGCGCTCCCCGGTCGGGTCGGTGGGCGCGGGCGGCAGGTCGGTCGGCAGCTCGTCGCGGTACCGGTAGCCCGGGCCGCCCTCACCGGTGCCGGACGGGTCACCGCACTGCAGCACGCTCAGCGTCGGGTACGCGGTGAGCCGGTGGCACGGGGTGCGGTCGTAGAACCTCTTGCTCACCAGGTGCAGGAAGCTCTGCACCGTGCACGGCGCGGCGGCCCGGTCCAGGGTCAACCCGATCGGCCCGTGGTTGGTCGCCAGGGTCACCCGGACGCTGCCCCGGGCCGGGGTGCGTCGCGGGTCGGGCGGTAGCGGCACCGGCCGGGCCGCGGGTTCGTCCGGGGTCTCGGTGTACGCGCACGGGCCGTGGGTGGTGCGCGGCGGTCGGGTGGCGGTGTCGACAACGGTGGGCGACGCGGCGGAGACGCGCTCCGCGTCGGCCGACGGGCCCGGCGCGGCGAGCGCGGCGGCGGACGCACCGACGACCAGCGCCCCGGCGAGCACGGTCACCCCCGCGAGGCGGGTCAGGGCGCGCAACGGCCGGCGGGGTGCCGCCACTGCGGGGCGCGGTTCGAGTTCACTCGACACAGGGATCCTCCTGGACTGGTGGTGCCAGAAAGACCGGAGTCTATGGAGGGCAGCGCCCGATGTCGATCCGTCAGGGCATCCGGCGGCGACGCCGCCACAGCAGGCCGCCCAGCAACGCCACCACAGTCGCGCCGCTCACCGCGGTCACCGACCAGAGCCACTCCGAGCCGGTACGCGTGGGTCCGCTGGCCGCCGCCGGCCGGGGCACGCCGGGTGCCGCCAGCGCGGACGGCGCCGCCGACGGGGTGGCGGTCAGCTCGCCGGGCTCGACCAGCCGGCCCACGGCGGCGTCCCGGGGCAGCGTGAAACCCCAGTCCAGGAGGGCCGCACCCTGCTCCCAGCCGCGTACCGGTGCCGATTCGGCGCCCAGCAGGGTCACCACCAGCCGCCGACCGCCGCGTTCCGCCGCCCCCACGTAGGTGTGCCGGGCCAGGTCGGTGAAGCCGGTCTTGCCACCGAGCGCCCCCGGGTACCGGTAGATGAGCTGGTTCTCGTTCTGGATCTCGAAGCCCTTGGTGCGTTGCGCCGGCTGGGCCGGAATCGACGTCTGCTCGGTCAGCGCGTACCGCCGGAAGGTGGGCTCGGCGAAGCAGGCCCGGGCGATCAGCGCCAGGTCGTACGCGCTGGTGAACTGCCCCCTGCCGTCCAGCCCGGACGGGGTGACCGCGTGCGTCTGGAGCGCGCCGAGCTGGTGCGCCCGCTCGTTCATGGCGCGTACGCCGGCGGCGCTGTCCGTTCCGCTGCCGAGCCGGGCCAGCGCGTTGGCGGCCTCGTTGCCGGAGTTGAGCAGCAACCCGAGCCAGATCGTCTCGATGGTGTACCGGCCGCCCGCGACCAGGCCCACGGCCGAGGAGCCGGGTTCGATGTTCATGTCCGCCTCGGTGACGGTGACCGTCTGCTTCGGGTCGAGCCTGGGCAGCATCGTGGCCGCCAGCAGGAGCTTCTGCACGCTCGCCGGTGTGCCGTACTCGTGGGGGCCGCAGCCGCCGAGCACCTGGCCGCTGTCCAGGTCGGCGACCAGCCACGACGTGGCGGTGACCTTCGGTGGCGCGGCGACGCCGGCCGGTACGACCAGGCCGGCCGTGTCGAGCGCCGCGCCGCCGACCATCCGCTGCTCGGGGACGGCGGGCGGGGGCGACGGCCGGGGTGGGCGGGACGCCGCCGGCGCCGGGACCCGGGGGCAGCGCACCGTCGGGGCGGCGGACGCTCCCGTCGCGCCGACCGGCACGGGAGCGAGCAGGACGGCGGACGTCGTGGCCGCCAGCAGCGCAGCTCTCATGTGCCCGACCCTAGTCACGACGATCGCCCGGCGGGACGGGATGCCGGTCAACTCGCATCGCCGCGACCGAGCAGGTAGTCGTGCAGGGCGGCACTCCCCCGCAGCCGACGCAGGCTGCGGGTGTGCAGCTCCTGCTCGCGGCGGCCCAGCTCGGCGCGGACCCGCTGAGCGCTCCCGGTGGTCCGCAGCTCGCCCAGCACCGCGGCGATGATCTCGAACGGGTACGCGCCTCGGCGCAGCAACGCGATGACCTGCGCGGCCCGTAGCTCCGCCTCGTCGTACACCCGGTAGTTGGTGCCCGGGGTGCGGCCCGGCCGCAGCAGCTCGCGCCCCTCCCACAGCCGCAGCTGCGAGGTCCGGACCCCGACCAGGGCGGCGACCTCGCCGATGCGGAGGCCGCGGCGTGGCGCGGGCCGGGCCGCCGGCGGGCTGGCCAGCACGGTCTCGAAGGCGCCGAGCACCCGGCGGATCTCGGCGCGTTCCCGGTCCAGTTCGGCATGGCCGCCGTCGAGCGCCGCCAGGGCCGCCGGCAGGTCACCCCGGTGCACCGCCGCCATGATCTCCCGGGTACGGCTCCAGCCGTGCCCCTCGGCCAACCGCCGCGCCACGCCCAGCGCCCGGGCGTGCTCGGCGGTGAAGATCCGGTAGCCGCTCGCGGTGCGGCGCACCGGCGGCAGCACCCCCAACTCGACGTAGTTGCGCACCTGCTGCACCGAGATCCCGACGGTGGCCGCCAGGTCCACGGCCCGTAGCCGATCCTTCGAGGCGACGTTCACGCGAGCCACCGTACCGCTTACCGCGTGATTTGAGACTTTCCTGGACGTGCTGCTGGAACCAGCGCTTGGAGTTCGGCAAAAGCCTCTACGTGGGGATGAATGAGACAATGGAACCCGCCAGTGCTCGGCGGGGCAAAGTCCCGCCACGATTCCGTGAAGGGTTCGTATGTCGCAGCCAGCATGGTCCGCCGCCGACAGCCACGACATGATCCAGGTACGCGGGGCGCGGGAGAACAATCTCGCCAGCGTCTCGGTCGACATCCCCAAGCGCCGGTTGACCGTCTTCACAGGTGTCTCCGGGTCAGGCAAGTCGTCGCTGGTCTTCGGCACCATCGCCGCCGAGTCCCAGCGCATGATCAACGAGACCTACAGCACGTTCCTCCAGTCGTTCATGCCGAACCTCAACCGGCCGGACGTCGACTCGCTGCGCAACCTCAGCGCGGCCATCGTCGTCGACCAGGAACGGATGGGGGTCAACTCCCGTTCCACCGTCGGCACCGCCACCGACGCGTACGCCATGCTGCGGATCCTCTTCAGCCGGCTCGGCCAGCCGTCCATCGGCGGCGCCGGGGCGTTCAGCTTCAACCTGCCCGAGGGCATGTGCCCCACCTGTGAGGGGCTGGGCCGGGTCTCCGACCTCGACATCAACGAGTTGGTGGACGTCGAGCGCTCCCTCAACGACGGCGCGATCACCGTGCCCAACTTCGCGGTCGGCTCCTGGTACTGGCAGACCATCGTCGGCTCCGGCCTGTTCGACCCGGACGTCAAACTCCAGGACTTCACCCCGCAACAGTGGGAGGACTTCCTGCACAAGCCGCCCACAAAGTTCAAGATGGGCAGCAACAACTGGACGTACGAGGGTCTGGCGGTCAAGGTCAAGCGGCTCCTCCTGGCCAAGGACCGCGAGTCGATGCAACCGCACATCCGCGCCTTCGTCGACCGGGCGGTCACCTTCACCAGCTGCGGCGACTGCGGCGGCACCCGACTCAACGCGGCGGCCCTGTCCTCGCGGATCGCCGGACACAACATCGCCGCCTGCTCGGCCATGCAGATCAGCGACCTGGCGACCTTCGTGCAGGGCATCCACGACCCGGGGACCGCGCCACTCGTCGCCAACCTTCGCGACCTGCTGGACTCCCTCGTCGAGATCGGCCTGGGCTACCTCAGCCTGGACCGCGAGTCGGCGACCCTCTCCGGCGGTGAGGCCCAACGGGTGAAGATGGTCCGACACCTCGGCTCCAGCCTCTCCGACGTCACGTACGTCTTCGACGAACCCACCGTCGGCCTGCACCCGCACGACATCGCCCGGATGAACGACCTGCTGCTGCGGCTGCGCGACAAGGGCAACACCGTGCTGGTGGTGGAACACAAACCGGAGACCATCGCCATCGCCGACCACGTGGTCGACCTCGGGCCGGGCGCCGGCACCGACGGTGGCCGGATCTGCTTCACCGGCGACGTCCCCGGCCTGCGCCGCTCCGACACGCTCACCGGGCGGCACCTGGACCACCGGGTGACCCTGCGCGAGGCGGTACGCCAACCCACCGGGCACCTCACCATCCGCCAGGCCGACCTGCACAACCTGCGCGACGTGGACGTCGACATCCCGCTCGGGGTCCTCACCGTGGTCACCGGCGTGGCCGGCTCCGGCAAGAGCTCACTGATCCACGGGTCGCTGCGCGGCCGGTCCGGGGTCGTCATCGTCGACCAGTCCCCGATCCGTGGCTCACGACGCAGCAACCCGGCCACCTACAGCGGGCTTCTCGACCCGATCCGCACCGCCTTCGCCAAGGCCAACGGGGTCAAGGCCGCGCTGTTCAGCGCCAACTCCGAGGGCGCCTGCCCAGCCTGCAAGGGGATCGGGCTCATCTACACCGACCTGGCGATGATGGCCGGCGTCGCGAGCGTCTGCGAACGCTGCGAGGGTCGACGCTTCACCGACGAGGTGCTCACGTACACGCTGCGCGGCAAGAACATTCACGAGGTGCTGACCATGTCCGTCACCGAGGCGTACGCGTTCTTCCCGCACCCCATCCTCGGTCGGCTGGCCGACGTCGGGCTGGGCTACCTCAGCCTCGGCCAGCCACTGACCACCCTGTCCGGCGGGGAGCGGCAACGACTCAAGCTCGCCATCCACCTGGCCGAGAAGACCACCACGTACGTCCTCGACGAGCCGACCACCGGCCTACACCTGGCCGACGTGGACCAACTGCTGGCCCTGCTCGACCGAATGGTCGACGCCGGAAACACGGTGATCGTCATCGAGCACCACCAGGCGGTCATGGCACACGCCGACTGGCTCATCGACCTCGGCCCCGGCGCCGGCCACGACGGCGGCCGCATCGTCTTCACCGGCACACCGGCCGAACTGGTCGCCACCGGCGACACCCTCACCGCCAAGCACCTCCGCGAGTACGTCGGCGACCCGGCGGTGGTCAGGTGACGCGGCGCAGCCAGCGCCGCTGCCAGGGGGTCTCCACCGCCTTCGGGTGGTAGCCGGCGCGAACCCACGGCACCGCCCGCTCGACCGGCAGGCCGTCGAGGATCGCCATCGCGGCCAGGGCCGTTCCGGTACGACCCACCCCACCCCGACAGGCCACCTCGACGCGTTCACCGTCGTGTGCCCGGCGCAGCGCCTCCCGCAGGACGTCGAGGGCTTCGGCGCGGTCGAGCGGCACCCAGAAATCGGGCCACCGGATCCGCCGATGCGCCCAGGTCGGCTCCGGACCAGGGGCCAGCAGCACGGCGAAGTCGGCAGGCGATGTCACCGCAGCGACGCGGCGCCCGCGCACCCTCGCCCCACTGGGAAGTACGAGTACGCCCGACTGCTCGGACCATGGCTGCGCGTCAGTCACCCGCACATTGTGCCGCTGTTTCGCGTGCGGATGAGCACAGACAGCGCCGCCCCCGGCCGGTGGGCCGGGGGCGGCGCTGGTGTCGGTGTGCAGGTCGCCTCTCGGCGAGTGGCACGACGCGGCTCCAGCCGAACGGTATTCCGCGAAGGCGATATTAGGTGAGGCCCGGGGACACTGAGTCACACCGACACTGTCCACAACCAGCCCGGTCCCCGCGTTGTTCCCGCGCCCCGCCGGGCCGTTCCGCCGCCGGGCCGTTCCGCCGCCGGGTCCCCTCGCTCGCTGCACGCCGGTCGCCTCGCGACCACGACACCGGCCATCGCGCCGCGCTTCGGCCACAACCCACGAGATCTTGGACAGTTTCCGTTCCGCGTGAACTATTGAGTCCCATGACATCTGTCAGTGTTGAAGTCCCGATACATGTGTCAGTTGGTTGGGATCTTGGGTGTGCTGGTAGATGGTGCCTGGCAT
>NZ_JBITGG010000027.1:0-98634 GCF_044456765.1 Micromonospora sp. NPDC050784
GGCGCTGATCGCGCGGGGGGGGGGGGGCGCCGGGCGGCGTCGGGGGGGGGGGGGGGGGGGGGGGGGGGGGGGGGGGGGGCGCCCCCCCCCCGGGGGGGGGGGGGGCCCCCCCACGACCGTCTCAGGTGCGGATGCCGTAGTGCACGTACACCACACCGTTGCTGAGTCGGCGGTTGCCCAGTAGCTCCAGGACGAAGCGCTTGTCGCTGGGCAGCCCGGGCTTGCCTCCGCCGGTGAGGATCGGGTGGATCAGCAGGTGGCACTCGTCGACCAGGCCGGCCCGGAATGCCTGCGCCGCGAGGTGCGCGCCCCCGATGGTGAGGTCACTGGTGGCCGAGGCTTTCATGTCGCGTACCGCGGCGGGGTCGAAGCTCGTTTCGAGCCGGGTCCTGGCGGTCGAGGTCGCGTCCAGCGTGGTGGAGTAGACGACCTTGTCCGCTGCCTGCCAGACGTCGGCGAAGTCGGCCGTGAGCTTCGACTGTGCGGCCAGGGCGGGTTCGGTCTCCCAGAGGGCCATCGACTCGTACAGGCGCCGCCCGTAGAGGTAGGTGCCCATGGGCCGAACCAGGTCGGTGATGAACGCGAGGTACTCGTCGTCGGGTGGGGTCCAGTCGAATCTGCCGTGCTCGTCCTCGATGTAACCGTCGAGGGACACGTTGGTCAGGTAGATCAGCTTGGCCATGGTGCTACACCTCGACGTCGACTGCGACGGGGTGGGCATTCCTCAGTGTGGCGTCCAGTTTGGAGAAGGCCTCGTTCCAGCCCTGGCCGGCGGGAGCGGCAAGCTGCTCGGGGAGCCACTGACGGATCTCGAGTCGCGTCCGTCCATCGGTCTCGTCGTGGAACTCGACCCGCATCCTTGTCTCGTGCGGCTCAATTCCGTCCGGTAGCTGCCCGGTGACGTGCGCGACGCCGTCGAGTAGTTCGCCGTCGACGACGTCGGTGAGGTCGATGTGGACCTCGACCCGAAGGGCGGGTTGGGTCGGGAAGACCTCGGTCCACCGCTGGTAGCCGCCAGGGCGGACGTCGAACTTCATCTCCTCGCGGGGCAGTGAGTTGCCGATCGGCCCCCACCATGCCGCCAGGTGGTCCGGGTCGGTGAAAGCTCGGTAGACCAGTGCCCGTGGCGCGTCCACCACGCGTGAGATGACGATTGGCGGCTTGTCGCTGTCCATCAATTCTCCTTCTCGTGAGCCCTGCCTGGGGATTCCCTGGCGGGGGTCGCCGGGTCGTGGGCCGTTCGGTCCGTTGCCCGCCCGGCTGCCTGCACGGCCGCGAGGTGGGCGTCGAGGCGGGTGAGGGAGGTGTCCCAGAACCGCCGGTAGCGCTCGATCCACTCGGCCGCTTCGCGCAGCGGGGCGGCCTCGATGCGACTCATCCGCAGCTTCCCCGAGCGGGTGCGGGAGATGAGACCGGCGCGTTCAAGCGCCTTCAGGTGCCGCGACACCGCCGGCATCGAAATCGGCAGCGGAGCGGTGAGCTCGGTGACCGTGGCGTCGCGGTCGGCCAGCTCGGCGAGGATCGCCCGCCGAGTCGGGTCGGCGAGCGCCGAGAAGACCGCGCTGAGTTGATCGCTGCCAGCCACCGAGGCCTCCCATCACTTAACCAACACGTTAAATGTAGTGCCGAACGAACGCCTGTCAACACGCCGGGACATCGCGCCGCGACGCCGGAGCCCGCGCGCTAACCCCAGGGCGGTAGCCAGATTTCCATGTCGGGCGTCTGCGCCCGCCGGGACTCGAGGTAGTCGCGCAGTGCGCGCAGCGCGGGGTGCGGGTTGTCGTCACGCCAGATGAGTGACATGGGGTAGATGGGCGCCGGGCCGCGTACCGGGATGCGCCGCAGGTCGTAGCTGTCCGGCCAGAGGTACCGGGTGCGAACGCCAGCGAGGGTCGCCAGCTCCGCGGAGTCGGCGATCTCGGCCAGCAGCGCCTCGTTGCCGAAGACCGGCCCGACCAGGTCGATGGTGAGGCCGAACGCGGCGGCGAGTTCGTCGTAGTAGTCGGCCCACTCGGTGCCGGGGGCCATCCCGGGCATCCAGATGCGGTGCTCGGCGAGTTGTGCGGGCGTGACGGTGCGGGCGTTGGCGAGCGCGTGGCGGGGACCGACGAGCAGTTCGTGGTGCTCGTCGATCACGCGCATGGTTCTGATCGCGGCGGGCAGGTGGCGCGCGGCGACGGTGACGGCGTGGAAGGTGGCGTCGACCGCCCCCGCCTCGACGGCGGCCATCGCGGCGCGCATGCCGGCGTCGAGGGTGACGACGTCCAGCTCGATGCGGGGATGCGCGCGGTGGAAGTCCTGCAGCAGCACCGCCGGTGCGATCCGTCGGCTGTGCACGTCGACGCGCAGTGCCCGTCGACCGGGGCGTACGGAGGCGTCGGCCCGCGCCTCGGCCCGGAGCAGCTCACGGGCGTGCGGCAGGAAGGTCTGACCGTCGACGGTGAGCTGGGTGCCGCGCGCGGTCCGGGTGAACAGCCGTACCCCGAGGTCCTTCTCCAGTGCGGCGATCCGCTTGGAGACGGCCTGCTGGGTGATCGACAGCGCGGCGGCGGCGTCCTGGAACTGGCCGGCGTCGGCGGCGGCGACGAAGGTGCGGACGGCGTCGAGATTCACCCGGCACACCCTACGGACACAACCTCTGGTTGTGACTCGCCCCGGAGTCGGTTGTTTGATCGCGGGTCACCGGCGTTGCTTTGATCCTCGCGGTCAACGGTGGGTTGTTGCGGCGGGAGGTGCGGGCGTGTCCGGGAGGCGATCTTTGGGTCGGCGGTTCGGGTGGTTGTGGGCGTCGTACGCGGTCAGCGCCTACGGCTCGGGGCTGGGGTTCGGGGCGTTGCCGTTGATCGCCGTGCTGGTGTTGCGGGCCAGCCCTGCTCAGGTGTCCGTGTTGGCCGCGCTGGGACCGGCGGTGGGCGCGCTGCTCGCGTTGCCGCTCGGTCCGTGGGTGGAGTTCCACCGCAAGCGGCAGGTGATGATCGCGATGGACCTCGCCCGGTTCGCGGTCCTGCTGACGATCCCCGTCGCGTACGCGTTGGGCCGGCTCAGCTTCGGGCAGTTGCTGGTCGTCTCGGCCGTGGTCGCCACCGCCAAGATCGCCTTCAACGCGGCCAGCGGCGCCTTCGTCAAATCTCTCGTCCGGCCGGACGACCTGCTGGTGGCGAACGCCCGGTTCGAGTCGACGACCTGGAGCGCGATCGCGCTCGGGCCGCCGCTGGGCGGCGCGGCGGTCGGCCTGTTCGGGCCGGTCGTCACCATCGTGGCCGACGCTCTCAGCTACCTGCTCTCCGCGCTGGGCATCACGGCCATCCGTGGCCACGACGAAGACCATCCCCGGCGCACCGGCAGAGCCCGAGTCCGGGCCGGTGAGCTGCTGGACGGCTGGCGGCACCTGCTCACCCACCGTGGCCTGCGGGCGCTCTACCTCAACCAGTTGCTCGTCGGCGGGCTGATCATGGCCACCGAGCCGCTGCTGGCCGTGCTGCTGCTCGGTGAGCTGGGTTTTCCGCCCTGGCAGTACGGCCTCGCCTTCGCGGTGCCGTGCGTCGGCGGCCTCATCGGGTCACGTCTGGCCCGTCGGGTCGTGGCGCGCTACGGCCAACACCGCATTATCCGCACGGTGGGGACGCTGCGGGCGATCTGGCTGATCGGTCTCGCCGTCGTCCAGCCCGGCGTCGTCGGTCTCGCCACGGTGATCGCCGTCGAGTTCGCGATCATCATCAGCATGAGCCTGTACAACCCGGTGCTCGCCACCTACCGCCTGGAACAGACGCCGAAGGATCGCACCGTCCGTACCCTGTCGGCCTGGTCGATCGGCAGCAGCGCGACCATCGCCACCCTCAGCGCGCTCGGTGGGCTGCTCGCCGAGGCCACCAGCCCCCGCACGGCGATCACGGTCGCCGGGCTGGTGATCCTCGCGAGCCCGCTGCTGCTGCCCCGACATCCGGTCGTCGACCGTGGCCGGGCACCGGAGCGCTCCGCGCGGGTCTCTACGATCGCGTGATGCTCCAGCCGACCTACCCGATCCGGACCGCACGGCTCCTCCTGCGTCCGGTCACGATCGACGATCTCGACGACGTGTACGCGTATCAGCGCCGACCCGACGTGGTGCGCTGGATGCTCGGCGCGGAGCCGCGTACCCGTGAACAGTCTCGGGTGTCGGTGCTCGCCATGGCGGGCGAGGACGCGTGGCGCGCGGAGGGTGACTGCCTGACGGTGGCCGCGGTCACCGACGCCGGGCTGATCGGGATCGTGGAGTTGGTGTGGCGCAGCCAGACCGACCGTACCGCCGAACTCGGGTTCGTCTTCCACCCCGACCATGGCGGTCGCGGGTTGGCCACCGAGGCCGCTACCGCCGTGCTGGACTGGGGCTTCACCGAGGCCGGGCTGCACCGGGTCTACGGCCGGTGCCACGGTCGCAACGATGCGTCGGCCCGGCTGATGACGCGACTCGGCATGCGCCAGGAGGCCCGCCATGTCGAGAGTTACCTGTTCAGGGGGGAGTGGGCCGACCAGCTCGTCTTCGCGATCCTGGCGAACGAGTGGCAGGCCGGGACCCGCACGCCGCCGTCGTGATCGTCTGCAACGGCGACGTGCGGGCGTCGACACCTCAGGCCTGGCGGCCGAGCCACTCCCGGTAGGCGGTGGGCGCGATGACGGCGTCGTCGCCTGCGATGAGGACGTCGCCGGACACGGCGGCGAACATGCCGGCGGTGTTGTCGGTGGTGACGGTGCGCTGGTCACCGCGGGCGGCGAGGGTGATCCGCCCCAGCTCGTCGAGGGCGAAGACGTCGGGCCCGGCGACGTTGCGGATGCCCTGCAACGGCGCGCCCATGCTGACCTCGGCGACGGCCTGTGCCACGTCGGCGGCGGCCATCGGCTGAACCGGCGTGCTGGGCAGGCGGACGGTGGTGTCGTCGGCCGTCCAGGACAGGATCGCGTCGACGAACTCGAAGAACTGGGTGGCGCGGACGATCGAGTACGGAACGGGTCCGGCCGTGAGGATGTCCTCCTGGAGCACCTTCGCGCGGTAGTAGTCCAGGTCGGGCACCTGGTCGACGCCGACGATGGAGAGGATCACCGCGTGGCCGACGCCCGCGCGGGCGGCTGCGGCCAGCAGGTTGTCCATGGTCGTCTGGAAGAAGGCGGGCGAGGCCTCGTCGAAGGTCGGCGAGTTGGTCAGGTTGACGACGACCTCGGCGCCGGCGAGCCCGTCGGCCAGGCCCTGCCCGGTGAGCAGGTCCACTCCGGTGGACGGCGAGAGCGGCACCGCCTCGTGACCCGCGGCCTGCAGAATCTTGACGACCTGCGACCCGATGAGGCCGGTCCCGCCCAGTACGGCGATCTTCATGCCCATGCACCTTCCCGTGACTATGTGGTCGTTTGTCCGGCTGGCGAAACGCCCGCCAAACTCGGACCTCTCTTGTCCGGGAACTATACTCGGACATGATGAGTCCGAGTAACGGGGTGACTAGGGTGACGTCATGAAGATGTCTGGCGGGGTCGAGTGGGCGCTGCACTGCTGCGTGGTGCTCACTGCCAGCCACACGCCCGTTGCGGCGGCCAAGCTGGCGGAACTGCACGACGTCTCCAGCAGCTACCTCGCCAAGCAGCTCCAGTCACTGGCCCGCGCCGGCCTGATCCACTCCGTGCAGGGCAAGTCGGGCGGCTACGTGTTGACCCGCGCACCGGAGAGCATCACCCTGCTCGACGTGGTCCGCGCCGTCGACGGGCCCGGCCCGAGCTTCGTCTGCACCGAGATCCGCCAGCGCGGCCCGTTCGCGACGCCGGCCGACGCCTGCACCACGCCGTGCCCGGTCGCCCGCGCCATGTGGGCGGCCGAGGACGCGTGGCGCCAAGCGCTCGCCGCGGTCACGATCGCCGATCTCGCCCGCGACGTCGACGCCACCTCCGGCCCCGAGGCCTTGGTCGGCATCCAGGCCTGGCTGACCAGCGGAGCTGGCTGAACCACGGTCAGCCGGTGTGGCGTACCTCGGTGTCCCAGATCTGCGCCCACGGACGCCGCAGCTCCCGGCACACCAAGATTGGGCCGCCGTTCTCGTCGTTGTCCACCTCGACCCGCTGGTCCACCCGACCGGCGAGTGTGCACTGCTCGAACCAGGTGTTCAGCTGGTCGGGGCGCTCCCACCCGACGGCGATGACCACGTCCGCGTCGGCGGGCGGCCGACCGAAGTCGACCATGCTGTTGTGCCCGGAGTACGCCCGGGGGAGCTCACGGGCCGGACCGTAACGCGCCAGTGCGCCGGCCTCGCCGTAGTTGGCGGTCAGGACGACCGCCCGCGACCGCTCCTCGGGCGGCAGGCCACGATGGACCCTCGCGACCGAGTCGGCGAACTCCGGCCAACCGATCGTCTCGCCGGCGTCGTAGTTGACGTCGACCACGAAACCGGGCAACCGGTCGGCCGGCAGCACCGGCAGCAGCAGCACGACGTTGGGCAGTAGGAACGGCACCACACCCAGCGCGAGCAACCCCCGACGCCACCAGAGCGACCCGCGCGACGCCCACGCCACGGTGACCAACGCACCGGCGGCGGTGAGGACCAGCAACAGCGGCGCGTCGTAGTAACCCTTGCCGCCGGCGACCAGCACGATGCCGACCACCACCAGCCACGCCCAACCCACCGCCCGGTAGGACCGCCACGCCGGTCGGCGCAGCAGCGCGACGAGGCCGGCGATCCAGATCGGTACGGCGTACGGGCTGATGATGACGAACTGGAGGGTGAACGCGTCGAGCCGGCCACTGTAGGAGCTGTCGCCGTCGGAGATGGACGCGGCCACGCCGAGCTGCGGAAAGCCATTGGCCGCCTGCCAGATCAGGTTCGGCGCGGCCAGCAGCACGGTGATCCCGGCGGCGGCGAGCACCCACCGGTCGCGCAGCAGCCGACGCGGCCCGGCGATGAGCACCCCGGCGACCAGGCCCACGGCCAGCAGCGCCGGCAGCAGCTTGCTGAGCATGCCCACACCGAGCGCCAGCCCGATGCCCAGCGCCCAGCGGCTGTCACCGGTGCGCAGCAACCGCACCGCACACCACGCCGCGACCAACCAGACCAGCAGGTCGACGGTGGTGGTGCTGAGCAGGTGACCGCTGGCGAGCACGATGCCGGACAGCGCGGCGAGCACCGCCGCGAGGAGTTGCGCGCCCCGGCCGGCGCCCAGCTCCCGGGCGATGGTGGCGACCAGCAGCACCGCGCCGCCGGCCAGCACCGCCGACGGGGTACGCAGCACCACCAGGTTGCCCGGCGCGATCGTGTCGAGCAGCCGGGCCAGCGCCGGGACCAGCGGACCCTGATCGACGTAGCCCCAGTCGAGGTGCCGGCCGGCGAGCAGGAAGTACAACTCGTCACGGTGATAGCCGTAGCGGCCGGCGAGCAGCAGCAGCGTCCCGGTGGTGGCGGCGGCCACCAGCCACGGGCCGCGGGTGGGCGCACCCGGCGCGGGTGGCACCGACGACGGCGGCGTCTGGGTGGGCTGGTGCGGGCGGTCGATGTCGGTCGCGGGCTCGCTCACGGGCCCATGATGACCGGCGGCGTCGCCGCGCGGGTGCCCGTACGGCGTTCGGCACCGTCCCGAATGCGGGTGGTCAGGACGAGTGCGAAGATCGGCTTTGTCACTCGGACCGAAAGGACGATATGCGCTATCGCACTCTGGGCAGCACCGGCACCGTGGTGTCGACCCTGTGTCTGGGCACGATGACCTTCGGCGCGGAGACCGACGAGGCCGGCAGCTTCGCCCAACTCGACCGGTTCGTCGAGGCCGGCGGCACGTTCATCGACACCGCCGACGTCTACTCCGCCGGCATCTCCGAGGACATCGTCGGGCGTTGGCTGCGCAGCCGACCCGACCTGCGTGACCGCCTGGTGATCGCCACCAAGGGGCGGTTCCCGATGGGTCCGGGGGCCAACGACGCCGGCCTGTCCCGGGTGCACCTCACCCGCGCCCTGGACGCCAGCCTGCGGCGACTCGGCGTCGACGCCATCGACCTGTACCAGGCGCACGCCTGGGACCCGCTGACCCCGCTGCCGGAGACGCTGCGGTTCTTCGACGACGCGGTCCGCGCCGGCAAGATCCGCTACGCGGGGGTCAGCAACTTCACCGGCTGGCAGTTGCAGAAGGCCGCCCTGCTCACCCAGCACCTCAACCTCACCCCGATCGTGACCCTGCAACCGCAGTACAACCTGCTGGCCCGGGAGATCGAGTTCGAGTTGGTGCCGGTCTGCGAGAACGAGGGCATCGGCATCCTGCCGTGGTCGCCGCTGGGCGGCGGTTGGCTGACCGGCAAGTACCAGCGCGACAGCACGCCCACCGGCGCGACGCGGCTCGGCGAGAACCCCCAGCGCGGCGTCGAGGCGTACGCGGGTCGCAACGCCGAGGAGCGGACCTGGCGGGTGCTCGACGCGGTCCGCCAGGTCGCCGAGAACCGGGGCATGTCCATGTCGGCGGTGTCGCTGGCCTGGCTGGCGGCTCGACCGGCGGTCACCTCGGTGATCCTGGGCGCGCGGACCACCGAGCAGCTCGACGACAACCTGACCGCCGCCGACCTGGTCCTCGACGCCGAGCAGATGCGGCTGCTGGACGAGGCGAGCGCCCCGCTGGTGGGCGACTACCCGTACGGCGGCGCGGGTGTGCGCCAGCGCGCCCGTGACCTGCCGACCGGGTCATGACGTCGTTCCCCGAGCCCACCACCCCGGCCGGTAGCCGCACCGAGGTCTTCCTGCGCTACCTGGACTACTTCCGGGAGTCGGTGGTGGCCAAGGTGTCGGCGCTGGCCGAGCCGGAGCTGCGGCGCAGTCGGCTGCCGTCCGGGTGGACCCCACTGGAACTGCTCACCCACCTGCGCCACGTCGAGCTGCGCTGGATCGAGTGGGGTTTCCAGGGGCGGGACGTCGCCGAACCGTGGGGCGACCGCCGCGACGACCGCTGGTACGTCGCCCCCGACGAGACCCGCGCGGATCTGGTAGCGGCGCTGCGGGCGCAGGGCGCGCACACCACCGCCGTGGTGACGGCACACGACCTGGCCGAGATCGGGGCGCCGGGCCCGCGCTGGAGAGGCGCGGACCCGGCGTCGCTGGAGCGGGTGCTGTTCCACCTGGTCCAGGAGTACGCCCGCCACCTGGGTCACCTCGACGTGGTCGCCGAACTCGCGGGCGGCCCGACCGGAGAGTGAGCCCTCCGGCTCGATAATGGGCAAATGCCAGTGCTCGTCGCGCCCGCCCTGCCCGCCGGTAGCCTCGCCGCCCAGGAGCAACCCCACCTTCCGGTACGACCAGGGCTGGCGCTGCGGCCGTGGCGTGACGACGACGCCCCGGCCGTCCGGGCTGCCTTCGACTGTCCGGCGATCCAGCGGTGGCACGTCCGGCGCATCGACGGCGACGACGAGGCGCGGGCCTGGACGGCGCAGTGGCCGAGCCGTTGGCGTGACGAGACAGCCGCCAGTTGGGCGATCGTCGACGCCGACGACCGACCGCTGGGTCAGGTGGGGTTGCGGGGC
This sequence comes from Micromonospora sp. NPDC050784, assembly GCF_044456765.1. Classification (NCBI taxonomy): domain Bacteria; kingdom Bacillati; phylum Actinomycetota; class Actinomycetes; order Micromonosporales; family Micromonosporaceae; genus Micromonospora; species Micromonospora sp. NPDC050784. Next base: position 9,506 of record NZ_JBITGG010000027.1, read on the forward strand.
GTGCTGCTGGACGAGGCGTCGGCGCAGCTGTCGTACTGGTTGCTGCCCCCAGCGCGTGGTCGGGGCATCGCCACCGAGGCGCTGCGGACACTCACCCGGTGGAGTTTCACGCGGGCCGGTCTGCATCGGCTGGCCCTGGAGCACTCGACGGCCAATGCGGCGTCCTGCCGGGTGGCCACGCGGGCCGGCTTTCCGGCGGAGGGTGTGCTCCGGGGGTCGGTTCGCCACGCCGACGGCTGGCACGACATGCACCTGCACGCACGGCTGCGCACCGACGGCCCGATCTGACCACCCGAGCTACTCGATGGTCGGCGCGGATGGTGTCGGCGTCGCGCCAACCTCGTCGCTGCGTCGCATCGCCCTCGGCAGTCGCAGCGCGACGACGCCAGTGGCCAGCAGGCCGCCGACGCCCGCGACTATCAGGGTCACCGGGGCGGACGTGGCGTCCAGCAGGACACCGCCGGCGAGGTAGGACGCCGCGGCGGCGACCCCGATCGCACCGTACAGATTGCCGAAGACCCTGCCGAGCATGCCCGCTGGCACCGTACGTTGCAGCAGCGTGCTGGAGGCGACGTCCATGGCCGCCAACCCGAACCCACGGATAGCTTGCAGGCCGATCGCGGCAGCGACGGCCCAGGCGAACCCGGTCAGCAGGTTGCCGACACTGCTGACGGCGAAGCCCGCGATCAGCAGCAGTGGCATCGACGCCCGGGTGCCCCACCTGGACAACATGGCGTAACCGGCCACCAGCCCGACACCGACCGCCCCCAGCAGCAGGCCGACCGCGGATTCGCCGACGTGAAAGGTCTCCTGGGCCAGCAGCACCAGGGCCACGTCGTCGACCCCGTTGAATGCGACCACCGCAGTGAAGCCAAGGAAGATCACCCGCACCGCCGGAACACTCAACAGATAACCGATGCCCGCTCCGGCCTGTCGCAGCAGGGACGGCTGGTGCCCGTCGCCGGCTGCCGCCGGAAGTGCGGGGAGCGTCGCGAGCAGCACGGCCGAGACCAGGAACGACACGGCGTCGACGAGCAGCACACCACGCAGTCCGACCAACGGGAACAGGGCCGCGGCGAGCAGGGGGCCGACCGCCTCTGCCGCGTTGGAGCCGAACCCGAGGGTGGAGTTGGCGGTTTCCAGGTCACTGTCACCGACCAGTGCGGGCACCGCCGCCCGAGACGCCGGTTGGAAGAGCTGCGACGCGGTGGCGCGAATTGCGACGAGAGCCAGCAGCATCGGCAGCGCGGGCATTGTCAGCACGATGACCAGCAGGACCACAGCTTGGATGAGTTCGCAGACGACCATCAACCGTCGGAGATCGAGCCGATCAGCGAGGGCGCCGGTGAAGGGACCCAACAGGGATGGAGCGAAATCTCCGACAAGGAGCAGAAGCGCGACCGCCAGACCCTTACCCGTCGTCTCGGCGACGTGGAAGATCAGCGCGACAAGGCTGAGTGAATCGCCCGCGTACGAGACGAGCCTCGCCGAGAAGAGGGCTCGGAATGGCCTGTTGCGGCGAAGCAGCTGGGTGGGACGCAACGGTGCAGCGTCTGCCGTGGCGGACGCTGCACCGGACATCTCGAATCTCCTCACTGAGGGCTGCGGTGAGGCGTCGTGCTGCCGATACACGGGACGGGTGACACCGTTCACCCACCAGCCCGTAGGTGAAGGTAGCCATCACAGCGTCGGTGAGCGCGGTATTTACGGTTGTCGGGGAGCTGATTCAGGAAGCGACCGGGACGTTGGTGGTGGTCCCGTTGGCGTCGGTGACCCGTACGTCGGTCGCTGTCGCGGGCAGGAGTGCCGCGTTGCGGCCGGCGGCCTGCCACTGGCCGTCGCCGATCCGGTAGCTCAGCGCCGAGCCCTCGGCGGCGACGAGAACGCCCTGGTCGTCGGGTAGTCGTAGCCGCACAGGCAGGGGTGCCGACCAGTCCGCGGTCGTGCTGGCCACCGCTTCGAACGGGAGATACTTGCGGGCGAGCAGCGCGATGACGCGGGACGGGTCGTCGTCGTACTGGACGGTTTCCACGAGGAGCCGCCGCCCGTCGGGGGTTGCCCCGTAGACCCACAACAGTGGAGAGCCGTTGTGCGTGTGCACTCCGACAGGGTCGATGTATTCGGCGAGGGCTTCGGTTGGCGCGTTCACCTCCTTCACAGCCGGGTCGGTGCCCCAGACCTGCTCCGCGCCGGGCAACGTGTGGCGAAGAAGCGGTGGTGCCGGCCGATCCTTGTTGTCGGGGAAGTAGATCTCGCTCGTGCCGTCGATGTGAATCGAGTTCTGCCGTTCAACGGGAAGCCTGGAGAGCGCGACGGTGAGCTTGGTGCGCTGTGGCGGCACCGACAGCACCGCCGCACCGTCCTGGAATGCCACCGGCTCGAAGGTCCGCTTGACCTTGCCATCGGGCATGGACCGCAGTTGCGCGCTGAACTGCACCGGTTGCCCGAAGTCCAGCACGAGGAGCACGTCGCGCTGCGGTCCGAGTAGTGCCGCCTGCTCGAGGCCGTCTGTTTCGGTGTCGGTGGCCTGCGTCAGGGTGCGGACGCGCGGGCCGCCGGCGGTGGGTTCGACGAACCCCACGGTCGTGCCGTGCGCGGTGGCCTGGGCGACGTAGGCGGCCGGGCCAGCAGGCGTACCGCCTGCCCACACGACGTGCGGCTCACCGCGCGTCCGATCTCCGACGTCCTCGATCCGGCGCTGCCACACCTCGCGGACCTGCCGCAGATATCCCTCGTCGGCGGCCAGATCACCGCGAGTGGGCTGGTCGAGCAGCGGGGATGCGACAGGTGCATCTCCGGCGGTGCCGGGCAGGTCGAGGACGCCGGCCACGGGCACGGCCACCACGGCCGCGCAGACCGCCGCCAACACGGCCCGTCGACGCACCACCCGCCGCCGCCCACCCCGACGCACCTCGGCGAGCAGGCCCGGTGGGCTGACCAGGTCATCCGTCACGCGATGCAGGATGCCGCGTACGTCACTGTCGTTCATGGTCATCGCGAACTCCCGGTTCCAGTGATGGGCATGACGAGGCTCGATCCGGCCAGCACCTCTCGCAGCCGAGCCAACCCACGAGAGGCGTGACTCTTCACCGCACCCTCGGAGCAGCCCATCGCCGCAGCGACGTCGACGACCGGCAGGTCTTCCAGGTAACGGAGCACGACAGCGGCCCGCTGCCGAGCCGGCAACGCCCGCAGCGCCCCGACGACCAGCTCGCGAACCGCCACCGCGTCGGCGTGGTCCCGGGCAACCCCGTCGTGGTCGCCCAGCGACTGTTCCGGACGCCGGGCACGCCAACGCCACCGGTTGATCGACCGATTGACCAGCGCACGTCGCGCGTACGCCTCCGGGCTGCTCTGCACCCGACGCCAGCGCACGTACATCTGCTCCAGCACCTCCTGAAGCAGGTCCTCGGCGGCGTGCCGGTCCCCGGTCAGCAGGAAGGCGACCCGCAACAGCACCGCCGACCGTGTGCGAACGAAGTCGTCGAACTCCGCCCCGCGCGAATCCCTCATCTGACCTCCCGGCCTCGTCAACCAGCAAGACACCACGTCGGCTCGCGAGGTTTACCGGTCCGGCAACTTCGCCCAGGGTCGGACCCGGTGGAGGGCGCTGGCCGGTGATCCGGGCGGCGCAGCTGGCGGACGGCCGGCTGTCAGTAGGGGCAGGTCCGCCCGTCGCGCACCATCTGCGCGTACTCGGCGCCGGTGATGCGTAGCCGGTCGGTCTTGGTGCCGTCCTTGGCTCGACAGCCGTTGAACGAGCTCAGGTAGACCCAGGTGTGGGCCGAGTCATCCGCGCGTCCGGTCACCTCGAACGGCTTGTCGCCGGGTGCCGAGATCACCATCGTCTGGCGTCGTCCGTCGGCGAGGTAGTCCAACTCCAGTCGCCACCGGCAGTGTTGCTTGGCGCTGAGCGCTCGTACCTGAATGACGTTCTTCTCGCCCTTGGGCAAGGTGATCTTGTGGGTGGCGAAGAACGGGGCGCCGGCATCCTTGCCGCCCCGATCCTCGACGAGCATGCGGGGATTCGGTCGATCCACGCGGGTCACGAGGACGACCTTCTCCGAGTCGCCCTGGGATTCGTTGGGCTCCTGGATCCCGGTGAGCGGGGGGCGGCAGGGCTCGACGAGGACGGGCCGGAGGTCGACGGCCTCGGCGGCCTCGTCCCGGGTGCCCACGAGTGTGATCTCCCAGGTGCTCCGTTCGATGTCGACCGCGCCGGCCTCGACGGTCGGGTCGTCCGGCCGCTTGGCGTCCAGGCGAGCCAGGTCGGCGCCGGCGGGGTAGACGTAGTCGAGTGCACCCTCCTGCGGGTAGGGAACGTGCTTCAGGTCGAGGACGACGACTGGCCCCCGGCCGGCCAGCTGCTCGGCCAGCTCGTTCGCCGGCTTCCACTGGTTGATCATGCCGAGAACGACGGCGCCGAGCCAGGCGGCGACGGCGCCGACCACGATCGTCAGCAGCCAGGTGACGGGCCGTTTCCACCAGGCGACAGGTGCCGGCGCGGGGACTCTACGGCGACGCGGACGCTTGTTACGTGGACTCATGGACCGGAGTCTCCTGCGCATCGATAGACGTGTCGGTGGACGTGTCGGTGTCGAGGATCCGACGGGCCAGCAGCACGGGTAGCGCGACGACCCAGCCCCAGGCCGCGCCGAAGCGCAGCGCGGAGGTCAATTGCAGGCCCAGGGACTCCCAGGGCGCGCAGACGGTCGGGGAGTCCGAGATGGCGCAGCCGACCACAACGTCGGACGTCGCGGTCAGCCCGGCCGCCGCGATCGTGGCGCCCCAACAGACGACGACGAGCCCGAGGCGGTGCCCGGAGTTCGACAGGCCGGCGAGCAGCGCCCACAGCAGGAGCCACAGCACCACCAGCAGGGCGAGGGCGAGCACCGACCTGTGCACCCACACGTCCATTGACAGGGGGTTCGGCTCGATCTCGTGGGTCAGCCGGTATCCCAGGTCATCGCGTACCCGTGGCGGCGGCGACAGGGCGGGGCGGTACAAGAACTCCCTGAGCAGTCCCAGGAAACCTCTCCCGGTGTAGCTCTCCCACACCGCCTGGGTGCCGTTGACCAGCAGGAGCACCAGCACCGGAAGGACACCGGCCAGGGCGAGGTTCGCGCTGCGTCCCCGCACGTCGCCGATCAGCGCGAGGCGGGCCGTCGGCTCCGCATCGTCAACCGCGTCCTCGCCCTCGTCCGTGTCCTGGGCCTTGTCCGCACCTTCGTCGGTGTCTTTGTTCAGCCGGTCCAGCAGCAGCATCGCCAGGCTGGTGCCACCCACCAGGGATGCGTTCGTGAACGCCAACAGGCAGCCGAGAAAGAGGGCGTCGGACGTCCAGCCGGTCAGCGTCAGGTGCGCGCTGGCGAGGAGCGTGGAATGGTCCAACGCCTCGTTGGCGTACCAGCCGGCGGGGGCGGTGTGCACACGGACCACGAGGGCGGCCCACCAGAGCAGGTCCCCGATCGCCGTGGCGGTGAGGGCGGCGGCCGCGCCGGTCATCGCCGCGACGAACGGGCGTGTCCGCTGGGTGACGAGGCCGCAGGCCAGGTACGTCGACACCGCGATCAGCAGGATCACGACCCAGCGGATCAGTGGTGTCACCGCGTCCATCATGGGAGCGGTCGTGGCGTCGAGAGGTGCGAAGAAGACCATTCCCTTCCCGAGGAACGTCGGAAGGTCGACCGCGGTCCGCGCGACGGTGAACGAGTCCGTCATGGCCCGAGTCTTGGCGGTGACCACCACATACAGGCAGATGGGGCCCGCCGTCGAGAACACGGCGACGAATATCCTGAATGGCCGGCTCATCTTGCCGGCCTCGTCCCGGTGCGGGTCGTCACGCCGTCAGTCTCTCGCATCGCACTGACTCGTACAGACCCGTGCAGGCGGCTGACGACCGCCTCAGCGGGTCTGCGCCCAGCCGACGAAACGCGGGGTCAGGTCGGGCAGCGCCACGTCCGGGTTGAGCTTGGCGAGATCGGCGTTGGCTTCCTCCTGGACCTTGGCCAGGTGGATCAACAGCCCCGGCCGGTCCCCGCGGTACTCGGCGAGCAGGCGCAGCTTCGCTGCCGAGCACGGCCACAGGATGCCGCAGACCGGGCAGCGCCACGACGGCCGCAACGGGGAGTGTTTCGGACGCTCGGGCATCAGCCCACCCCCACGGTTGCGCAACGAGACTGGCGGGCCTCGACCCGCACCCCGGCGCGCATCACGAACAACTCGCGCCGGGCGACCGCTACGCCCTTCCTGCCCAGCTCGTACGCGTCGAGCCAGAGCCAACCGTCGTAGGTGTACCGCTCGGGCAGCTCGCGGATGACCCGAACGACTATCGGTTTGCGGAATTGCACGCTCGCGGCGGTGGTCAGGAGGACCACGTCCCCGGCCCGGAGAGTGTCCGGTACCTCGTTCTGCACAGCTTCCTCCTCGTTGCGGTGGCGTCTACACCGCACTGTGCCGGGGGTTGCTGGACAAACACACAGCGTTAACTAATCTCTTCAGGGCAGTGGATTTGTTCCAGGGGAGGGACGGCATGAACCACGCCTTTGTCGCAGCGCTGGCTGCGGCGGGTCACACCGCCGAGAGCCTCGCAGGTCAGCTCGGCGTGCACCCGAAGACCGTCGCCAGGTGGGCAAACCCGGGGCACATTCCCCAGAGTCGACACCGGGCGACGGTGGCAGGGCTGCTGGCGAAGGACGCCGACGCGCTGTGGCCGGACGTGGTTCGTCGCCGTGAGCCGGTGTGGTTCCGGCCGTGGGTCGACCTCGAACGCGAGGCCGTGACGCTGCGGTCGTTCCAACTCGCGTGGGTGCCCGGGCTACTGCAGACCGAGGCGTACGCGCGGGCGACCCTGGCCGGTGGGGTGCTGACACCGGAGGCGGTCGCCGAGTTCGCCGAGGCGCGGATCAACCGGCAGGCGATTCTCGGCCGGGGTGGCGGACCCCTGCTGATCGCCGTGCTGGACGAGGGGGTGCTGAGGCGGCGGGTCGGCGACGACCGGGCGTTGATGGCGGTGCAACTCGCGCGTCTGCTCGGGCACGCCGAGGCGGGCACCGTGCAGCTGCACATCGTCCCGGCGGACGCGCCCAGCTACCCCGGGCTCGACGGACCGTTCACCATCGCCGACATGCCGGACGGGTCGCGGGTCGCGCACGTCGACAGCGCGGCACAAGCGCAGATCCTCGATCAAACGTCGGATCTTGTTAGCCTGGAGCGGCGGTGGGAGCGTATTCGCGGCGAGGCCCTGCCCCGAGGGCGTTCGTTGGACCTTCTCAGAGAAGCGGCAGCCTCATGGACATGACCGGTGCGCGGTGGCGGAAGAGCACGAAGAGCGGCGGCAACGGTGGTGACTGTGTCGAGGTTGCCGACAACCTTCCGGGCGTGGTCCTGGTCCGTGACACGAAGGACCGTGACGGCGCCACGCTGACCTTCAGCCCGCAGTCGTGGCGTGGCTTCGTCGCCATGGCCCGCGACGCCGGCTGACCGACCACATCGCACAGAGGCTCCCGGCGCTGGTCGGGGGCCTCTGTCGTGGCCGGGCCCGGCCGTCGGCCGCGCACCGGCGATCGATCCGATCAACGGATGGCGGCGGGCTCGGCCGGTTGCGGTTGCGGGGTCGCCGGCCAGGTGAGTCGGCGTACGCCGGGAACGAGGGCGGTGCCCGCGCAGGAGGCGAGGACCAGCACGCCCGCGACGGCCAGCGGCACGGGTGCGCCGAACGCGTCGGCGGCCAACGGGGCCAGTGCGTAGCCCAGCGGCATGGCGCCCAGCGACACCAGCCAGTCGTACGAGGTGACCCGGGCCAGAACCTCCGGCGGGAAGTGGTGCTGCACGACTGTCTCCCACACCGGATTGAGGTAGCCGAGGGCGGTCAGCGCCACCGCGTACGCGGCGATCACCGCTGGCGCGGGCGCGGCGACGGCGAGCAGGAACAGCGGCGCGGCGTAGCAGGCCAGCCCGAGGTTGGCCAGCAGCACCGGCCGGTGCAGCCGAACCCGCCCGGCCAGCAGCGAGCCGGTGAGCATCCCGATCGCGCCGGCCTGCAACAGCAGCACCCAGGTCGTCTCGCCGCCCAGGCGGTCGATGGCGACGGCAGGCCCGAGGGTCATCAGCACGGCGGCGGCGCCGTTCCACACGCCGTGCCCGAGCAGGCTGGTCCAGAACCAGTCGCGGGCGCGCACCTCGCCGAAGCCGTGCCGCAGGTCAGCGAGGACGGAACGGCGGGGCACCGGCACGTGGCGGACCCGTACCAACGCGAGCAGCGTGGCGCTGAGCGCGAACGACGCACCGTCCAGGATGAACGCCCAGCCGGGGCCGGCGGCCCAGATCAGCGCGCCGGCCAGCGCCGGCCCGGCGAGGCGGCTGGTGTTGGCGGTGACCCCCATCAGGGCGTTGGCCCGCTGCCGCTCGGCCGGTTCGACGGTGCCGGCGACCAGCGGAGACGCGGTCGGAATGGCGAACGCCGACGCGATGCCGCCGAGCGCGGACGCCACCACCACGGTGGTCAGCGACGGGTCACCGCCGAGCAGCTCCACGCCGACCGCGACCTGGGTCGCACAGCGGACCAGGTCGGCCAGGAGGGCGACCCGGCGGGCGTCGAACCGGTCGGCCACCACCCCACCGAACGGCAGCAGGAGCAGCCGGGGGACGACCGCCGCGGCGAGGACGACGGCCAGCGCGCCGGTGGAGCCGGTGGCCCGCAGCACGGCCAGCGCCAGGGCGGCGGGCACCACCGCGTCGCCGAGAGCGGAGATGGTGCGACCCAGGAACAGCAGCCGGAAGGAGTGGTCGCGCAGTGGGTGAGCCATGACCACAACGTACTTCGACATCGAATATTTCGGCAGCGAATATTTTGGTGCCGAGGTAAGCTGGCGCGGTGACCACCACTCCGGACGCCGTCGACCGGCACATCGAGCGCTGGCTGCCCGTGGTGCCCGACCTCGACGCGGACGTCGAGGGGGCGGTGACCAGGATGATCCGGCTGACCCGGCATCTGCGGGCCGTCAAGGAGCGGGTCCTGGTCGACCTCGACCTACCGGCCCACGAGTACGACACGCTGCACGCCCTGGCCGGCCGCGGTGGTCGGGCGGCCCCCTCGGACCTGGCCGCGGACCTCGCGATGGCCCCCGCCTCCATCACGGCGCGGGTGGACGCGCTGCTGCGGCGGAACTTCGTACGCCGGATTCCGTCGACAGTCGACCGTCGGCGCGTCGACGTGGAACTCACCGAGGCGGGTCAGACCGCGTGGCGCGGGGCGATGGAGGTCCAGGGCGCCGAGGAGCACCGCCTGCTCGGTGCCCTCACCGCGACCGAACGGCGACACCTCTCCGACCTGCTGCGCCGGGTGCTGCTCGTCGCCGAGCAGCCGGAGAGCGCGCCGCAGCCCGACTGAGCGGACCGCCGATCGACCGGGCGGGCCGAAAATCGCCTGGCAGCCCGCGTACCGCCTATGCGAGGGTGACCGGCGTGACTGCGCATGCGCTGGCCGGGGCCCTGGCCGACGACGGACGGCGACGCATCTTCGCGGCGATCGTGCTGGGTGCGACAAGCGCGACCGAGGTCGCCGAGCGGACCGGCCTGCCGGCGCGGGTGGTGCTCACCGGGGTCCGCCGGCTCACCGACGCGGGCCTCGTCACCGGCGCGGACGGCGCGCTCGCGGCCGACGAGGTGTCGCTGCGGGCCGCCGCGCGCGAGAGCCGCCCGGCCGACGACGCCGAGCCCGGCGTCGACCCGGTGCTGCGGACCTTCCTGCGGGCGGGCGTCCTGGTGGGTCTGCCGGCGCAGCGGGGTCGGCGAAGGGCCCTGCTCGCGCACATCGTCGAGCAGTCGTTCGAGCCGGGCACCCGCTATCCGGAGCGGGCCGTCGACGACGCGCTCAAGCCGTGGTGCGCCGCGGGAGGGTCGGATCACGCGACACTGCGCCGGTATCTGATCGACGAACAGTTGCTCACCCGCGAGCACGGCATCTACCAGCGGCTCTGATCGTCCGCCGCGCGAACCGCCCCCGCCGGTAACCGCCTGCTGGTGTTGCCGCGCGCCCACCTCGTGTCGCGCCTACCCCCGGGTGGGCGAAACCCTTGGGAGTTGGTGCGCCGAGGTTGCTAGCATCGCCGTCATGGCACGGGGTATCTGGTCGCAGAAGGTCCGCTCCGCCCGCTGACGGCGGCGCCCTTCCTCTGCTGATTTCGCGCTCGCCGTCCCGGTTCCCGCCGGGCGGCCGTTAGCTGCTGCCCGGCTCCATCGCGAGCTGCGGAGCACCGTTGAACCTCACCCCGAACCCCGAAACCATGTCCCGGCCCGTCGAGGCCGGCAGCGCACACGTGCGCGCCACCGACGTCACCGTGACCCGCGGGTCCCGTCGCGTCCTGACCGGCGTCTCGGTCACCGTCTCCGCCCGGTCGCGGGTGGCGGTCGTCGGCGAGAACGGTCGCGGCAAGACGACGCTGCTGCACGTCCTCGCCGGGCTGATCACGCCGGACGACGGCACCGTGCAGCGGGCCGGCACGATCGGCCTGGCCCGCCAGGAACTGCCCGCCCGCGACGGCGAGACGGTCGGCACCCTCACGTCCGAGGCGCTGGCCGCGTCGCTTGCCGCCCTCGCCGCGCTGGACGAGGCGACCCTCGCCCTGACCGCTGGCGATCCGAGCGCCGCGGACCGCTACGCCACCGCGCTCGACGCGGCCACCCGGCTCGACGCCTGGGACGCCGAACGCCGCGTCGACGTGGCACTGGAGGCCCTTGACGCCTGCACCGACCGCGACCGTCCCCTGACGACGTTGTCGGTGGGGCAGCGCTACCGGGTGCGGCTGGCGTGCCTGCTGGGCGCGCGGCACGACGTACTTCTGCTCGACGAGCCGACCAACCACCTCGACGCCGACGGCCTGGACTTCCTGACCCGCCGGCTACGCCAGCACGACGGCGGTCTCGCGATCGTCAGCCACGACCGCGCGCTGCTGCGCGACATCGCCGACCGGTTCCTCGACCTCGACCCCACCCACGACGCAAAGGCGCGGCTCTACGCCGGCGGTTACGACGCCTGGCAGGACGCGCGGCGCCGGGAGCGGGAGCACTGGGAGCAGGAGTACGAGCAGCAGCAGGCCGAGCATCGACGGCTACAGGACGCGGTGTCGAAGGCCCGCGACCGGCTCTCCACCGGCTGGCGGCCGGACAAGGGGACCGGCAAGCACCAACGCCAGTCCCGCGCGCCGGGCGTCGTGCAGGCCCTGAACCGGCAGCAGGACGCGCTCCAGGCACACCGGATCGACGTACCGAAACCGCCACCGACGCTGCGGCTGCCCGACCTCGCCGTACGGCCGGGCGCGCCGCAGGTACGCGCGCAGGGCGTCGCCGTCGACGGGCGGCTCGCCGGTCCGGTCGACCTCACCATCGACGGCAGCGACCGGCTGCTCGTCACCGGACCCAACGGTGCCGGGAAGTCCACGCTGCTCGCGGTGCTGGCCGGAGCGCTCGAACCCACCGACGGGTACGCCTGGACGGCGGGGGAGGCCCGGGTCGCCCGGCTCACGCAGGAGACCGCCGGGCAGGCCCCCGACCTCACCGCCGACGAGGTGTACGCCCGCCACGTGGGAGGCCTGGTGTCGCGGGAGGTGCTGCCCGCCGCCGAGGCCGTGTCGCTCGGATCGCTCGGGCTGCTGGACTCCGCCGCGACGCGTACGCCCGTCGGGCGGATGTCGCAGGGGCAGCAGCGCCGTCTCGACCTGGCGCTGGTGCTGGCCGGGCGGCCCACGCTGATCCTGCTCGACGAGCCGACCAACCACCTGTCGTCGACCCTGGCCGACGAGCTGACCGCCGCGATCCGCGCCACGAGCGCCGCCGTCGTCGTCGCCACCCACGACCGGCAGTTGCTGCGGGACCTGGCCGACTGGCCGCTGCTGCGCATCGGCGAGCCCTCGGGACCGGGTGCGCGAACCCGGGCGACCGGGTAAAGCCGTTGACCGGGCGGTGATGATCAACAGGTGACCACTACCGCCCGGCCCACCTGGACGACCAGCACCAGCCGGCCCGACCACCCCGACGCGGTGCTCCTGCTACGCGAGTACATGAACGAGATGGTGGTCCGCTACCACCGTCGCCCGGCCCTGCCCGGCGAGGTCGACGCCGCCCTGGCCGAGATGCCCAGCGACGACTTGACCGAACCGAGCGGGCTGCTCCTGCTCAGCCACCACGGCCCCGACCTGGCCGGCTGCGCCGGACTGCGCTGGCGACCCGGCTGGGCCGAGCTGACCCGGGTGTTCCTCCGCCCCGAGCATCGCGGCGCCGGCGGGGGTGCCGTCCTACTGGCTGCCGTCGAGGAGCGGGCCCGCGCGGCCGGAGCGGACCGGATCCGGCTCGACACCCGGCACGACCTGGTCGAGGCCCGCGCCCTGTACGCCCGGCACGGCTACGTCGAGATCCCCGCGTACTCACAGGGCCCCTACGCCGACCACTGGTTTGAGAAACGGCTGCACTGAGCAGTTGACGCCGGCGGACGGACGCGCTAAATAAGAAGAGGAAGTTGAGTCACCCCGACTCAACCCATCACCTTCGGCCAGGAGAACCGAGGAGGCATGACGATGTTGATGCGTACCGACCCGTTCCGCGAGATCGACCGGCTCGCCGAGCAGTTCTTCGGTACGGCGGCCCGTCCCGCGACGATGCACCTGGACGCCTACCGCGACGGCGACCACTTCTACGCCGCGTTCGACCTGCCCGGCGTCGATCCGGACAGCATCGACTGCACCGTCGAGCGCAACGTACTCACCGTCCGCGCCGAGCGTCGCCGGCCCGCTGGCGACGGCGTCGAACTGGTCGCCGCCGAACGCCCGATGGGCACCTTCACCCGGCAGCTGTTCCTCGGCGACACGCTGGACACCGACAAGTTGGAGGCCGGCTACGAGAACGGGGTGCTGACGCTGCGCATCCCGGTCGCCGAGCGCGCCAAGCCCCGCCGGGTGACCATCCAGTCCAACGGCGCCGCCCGCCGAGAGATCAACGCCTGATCCGACACGGTGACGGGTGGGACCGGCGCGCCTGCACGCCGATCCCACCCGAGGCTGAGAGCCTTTTTCACATGGTGTTCTCCGACGCTCCGGTGCTCGCCCGCCCGTCCGCGCCACCGGCGTTGCCGAGCGGGCCGGTCGAGGTCACCGAGGCGTGGCTGCGCAACCGGCGGCTGTCCGAGCACACCCGCGACGCCTACCGACGCGACGTCACCGGCTGGCTCAACTGGTGCGCCGGCCGTGACCTGGACCCGCTGCGGGCCACGTTCCTGCACGTCAACGAGTACGCCCGCGTCCTGGAGAGCAGCGTCGGCGCCCGCAGCGGTCGCCCACTGACCCCGGCGACCGTCGCACGCCGACTCTCGGCGCTGTCCAGTTGGTACGACTTCCTCGTCAAACTGGGCGCTGTGCCGGCCAACCCGGTCTCCGGCGCCGACCGCCCCCGCGTCGACCGGGACCACTCCGCCACCGTCGGGCTCACCCCCGAGGAGGTGGACGCCCTGCTCAGCGCCGCCGACGCGGACACCGGCGCGACCGCCGTACGCAACCGGGCGGCGCTCGCGCTGCTCGCCGACCTGGGTCTGCGGGTCGGGGAGCTGATCTCGCTGGACCTGACCGACCTCGGCACCGAACGCGGCCACCGCAGCGTTCGCTTCGTCGGCAAGGGCGGCAAACAACGTCGCCGCGCCCTCACCCCCGGCACCGGGTACGCCCTGGACGCCTACCTGGCCCAGCGGGCCGCCACCACCGGGGTGCCGGTGCCGCAGCTCACCGGCCCGCTGCTGGTCACCGCCAGCGGCGCCCGGCTGGACCGGCACTCGGTGTTCCGGATGGTCCGTCGGCTCGCCCGCGCCGCCGGCATCCCGGCCTGGGCGAAGCTGTCCCCCCACTCGCTGCGGCACGCCTTCGCCACCACGGCCCGCTCGGAGGGCGTGCCGTTGGAGGACGTGCAGGACGCCATGGGGCACGCCGACCCGCGCACCACCCGCCGCTACGACCGGGACCGGCACAACCTCGACCGCGACCCGGCCTACGCGGTGTGGGCGGCCCGCTCGCGTCGTCGCGGCTGAGCAGCGCGTGCGCGTCGGCCCCGCGACACTCACCGCGACCGAGTGTCGGGCCCCCGTCCTACGGTCCGGGGATGAGACACGGTCTGGAGATTTCCTGCGGCGGGGCGACGGTTGCGGTGTCCACCCTGGTCGAGCTGGGTGAGTTGGCCGAACGCGCCGGCTGGGACGGTGTGTTCCTGGAGGACTATCTGATCCACTACTCCGGCGACGAGCCGTTCACCTACGACCCGTGGCTGGTCCTCGCCGCGATCGCCGGGCGCACCGACCGGGTGCGACTTGGCACCACGGTCACCGCCCTGCCCCGGCGTCGCCCGGCGAAGTTGGCGCGGGAGGTGCTCACCCTCGACCACCTCAGCGCGGGCCGGGCCACCGTGGCGGTCGGTGTCGGCGACCCCGGCGACCGGGGCCTGGCCGCCTTCGGCGAACAGACCGAGGTGTCCGTGCGGGCCGCGATGCTCGACGAGGGTCTCGACCTGCTGACCGGGCTGCTCAGCGGGGAGCCGGTCAGCCACCGGGGCACCCACTACCGCGCCGACGGGGTGGCGCTGCGACCTGCGCCGGTGCAGTCACCACGGGTGCCGGTGTGGGTCGGCGGCAGCACCCAGGCCGGGGCGGTGCGCCGACGGGCGGCCCGCGCCGACGGCATCGTGCCGTACAAGCTCACCGACACCGACGGGTGGTCCGACTTCACCCCGGACGAGGTTCACGACCTGACGAACGCCCTGCCATCGACGCGCGCCGACGGTCAGCCGTTCGACGTGGCGGTCGGCGGCCGGCGGCGCCGCTCCGACGAACACACCGAACGGGCCTACCTCGGTGAGCTGGCCGCCGCCGGCGCCACCTGGTGGCTGGAGTTCGTCCCGGCCGGCGATCCGGCGACGATGCGCGCCGCCGTTGCCCGAGGCCCCCTGCGCTGACCCGGGTTCAGGGGGCGTCGAGGGGCCAGAACGTCACGCGGGCCGTGCCGTCGCGGCAGACCAGGCCGGCGCCGACCCGTCAGCAGTCGGTCAGCCCCGCCGGAAGCACCCCGGACACCCGACGACCGTCACGTCCCACCGTGGCGACCAGGGAGCGCTTGCCGTCCGCCGCCGTCCCCAGCACCACCAGGGGTTCCGCGGCGACCCGTGGGCCCGCCACGGTGCGCCAGCGCGCCCCGGCCGGCCACGTCCACACCCGTGCCCCGGTGCCCGCGTCGATCGCCCAGCGCCCCTGCTCGTCCTGGCCGCAGATCAGGCCCTGGCAGGGCCGCAGGGTCAACTCACCCGGTGGCGCCGGCGCCTGCCAGCGCGGTGCCAGCCCGGGCAGGTCGTACCCGGTCAGCGCCACCGCGCCGCCGCTCGGGTGACGCAGCACCAGGTGGCCGCCGACGACCTGCGGGTTGTCCGGGCCGTAGTCGGCCGGCGGAAGCTGTCCCCGCCCGCGCTCGGTGCCGTCGCGGGCGTCGAGCAGCCGGGCCAGCCCGTCGTCCTGCACCAGCAGCACCCGCCCGGGCAGCGCCCGCAGCACCGCCGTGGAGGGCAGCGGAACCGACCACCGGGTCGCGCCGGTGGCCGGGTCGACGCCGTGCACCGTGCCCTCGACCCGCCGTCCCGGTTCGGAGGCGCTGCGCACCTCGCTCACCGCGACCGCCGCGTTCCCGGCCGCGTACACCCGCTCGGGTCGCCGCCACACCGGCTGGCCGGTACGCATCGACCGCGCGGTGGTCACGCGCGCCCCGCGCGCCTGGTCGCGTTCGACCAACAGCAGCAGGTCGCCGGCCACCTCGGCGGACCACCCGGAGGCGGGCGGCACCGGCACCTGCCACCGCGGAGGGCCGGCCGGCGCGGCCGAGTCGTACGCGCTCAGCGTCGGCGGGGTCGGGTCGGGGTCGACGACCAGCAGCAGCGGCCCCGCGCCGAGCACTGTCGCCCGGGCGGGCACCGCCGGCCCGACCTGGGGCGTCAGGCGCGCGGCCGGGGCGGCACCGCCGAGCAGCGCACAGACCGCCACCAGCACCGCCACCCACCAGCGGCGGGACACCTGCGGCGGTGGCCGTCGCTCGTCCAGGGGCGCGCCCCGGTCGTCACCCAGCTCGATCAGCACCGACATGGGCGCCCACCCGTCCGCTCGCGTCGGCCGTTCAGCAGAGCAGGTCGAGGTGGTGGTGGGCGTCCTCGGCGATCTCCTCGTGCCGCAGCCAGCGGCGCGCCCACAGCCGGGCGGCCAACTCCGCCTGCTCGTCACCCCACGCGGCGTGCTCGACGAGCAACGCGGTGGTCAGCGCGTACGCCAGGCGCAACGCCAGACCACGGGCGCCCGCGAGCACCGTCGGCGCACCCGGGTCGAGGGTCACCGCGCTGATGGTCTCCGCCAACTGCGCGGCGGCGGTGGCCAGGGTGTCGGCCAGCACCGGCGACAGCGGCCGCGCCAGGTCGACGGCGGCGGCGAGCCGGCTCAGCAGCGGCGCCCCGGCGTCCTCCCGGGTCAGCGCGCGCAGCACGTCCAGGGCCAGCACATTGGTGGTGCCCTCCCAGATCGGCAGCACCTGGGCGTCGCGCAACAGCCGGGGCACGCCGGTGTCCTCCACGTAGCCGGCCCCGCCGAAGCTCTCCACGTACTCGCTGGCGGAGCTGACGGCGAGCCGACCGGTGGCCAGCTTCGCCAACGGCGCCACGATGCGCAGCTCCGCCGCGGCCTCCGGGTCGGCGCCGACCTCCACCCGACCGAGCAGGGCGAAGGCGTGCCCGGCGAGGGCGAACGCGCCCGCCGCGTCGACCGCGAGGGTGCCCAGGGTGGCCCGGTGCAGCGGCGAGGACACCAGCGGGCCGCCGGCGACGTGCCGCACCTCCGCGTACGCGCGGGCGTAGGCCAGACCCCGTCGCATTCCACCGGCCGCCGCCGCCGCGTTGTGCACCCGGGTCACCACGACCAGGGTCATCGCCCGGACGAGACCGGGCACCGCCGGGTCACCCAGCGGAAGGGCGTACGCGTCGCGCAGGCCGATCTCGGCGGTGGGCAGCGCCCGGGTGCCGAGCTTGTCCTTGAGGCGGTGCACGGTGACACCCGGTGCGGGTGCGCCCGGCGCCGCGCCGTCGGCCAGCGGTGAGTCGACCGCGTACCGGGGAACGAGGAACGGCGCGAGCACCCGGCTGCCCCGCCCGGCGCCCTCCGGCCGGGCCAGCGCCACCGCCATCGCCGCGTCGGCGGCGGAGCAGAACCACTTCTCCCCGGTCAGCCGCCAGGAACCGTCCGCGGCGGGTCGGCCGAGCGTGCTGGAACGGCCCAGGTCGGAACCGCCCTGCGACTCGGTCATCCACTGCCCGCTGGTGATCGCCGTGGCCGGGTCCGTGGAGATCAGCCGGGGCAGCCACGCGTCGCGGACCGTGGCGTCGACGTCGGGCATGCTGAGCAGCGCCGCCGCCCCGTCGGCCATCGCCACCGGGCAGGAGAACGTCGCCGACTCCGGCCCGTACAGGTGCAGCAGGGCGTGTTGCACGACCCGCGCGGCGGCGCCCCAGGTGCCCCGGGCGTCCGGCAGGTAGGGCAGCGCGACCACGGCGTGTCGGGCGGCGGCGGCGCGCTGCGCCTGCCAGCCGGCGGAGGTGTCGATGCGGTCGATCCGGGCACCCCACGGGTCGTAGCGGACCAGCGTCGGCGGGTGCGCCTCCGCGTCGGCGTGCGCCGCACGCAGCGGCCCGGTGACGTCGGCCGCCAGGTCGGCGAGACGGCCCTTCGCGGCGGCGTGCCCGCCCGGGCCGAGGTGACGCTCCAGCCAGGACCGCAGCAGGCCATCGCCGGCGTACGGGTCGACGGGGGGTGGTACCGGCTGCACGAAGCGGCTCATCGATCGACTCCTGGCACTGCTCGGGGGTGTGCGCCGACGGTAGACGATGCGGGGCCACCGCGAACAGGGCACACCCGCCCATCGGGCGCACCCAGTTTCCGGCTTGTCGCCCGTCGGAGCGAGCGTGTTCTCTACGGTCGGTAGTCGTGGGTGCGGGCCAGCCGTGGAGCCGACCGGCCCGACGGCACCGCCCGATGCGCACCGGGTTGGCGTTCGCCGGGTTCGGCGTGGCGCTGTGCTGCGTGGGGGTGGCCGGGCTGGGCGCCTGGAACCTGCAGACCGTCCGGCAGGCCGCCGGACCGATCCGGGAGACCGCCGACGGTTTCCTCAACGAGGTGACCCTCGGCGACAGCGACCGGGCGTACGAGCGGCTCTGCGAGGACGCGCGCAGCCGGTGGAGCGCGATCGGCTTCACCAGTTGGGTGCGGACGCCGCCGATGGTCACCGACTACGAGATCACCGACGTGTCGGTCGCCACCCGCAGCGGACGACCGCACGGCACGGTGACCGTGAAGGTGACCCGCGACGGCGGGCTCAGCGAGGAACGTCGCCTGCCGGTCGTCCGCGAGGACGGAAACTGGCGGGTGTGCGGTGACCCCTTCTGAGGCCCCGGTCGTCCGTCCGAAGCGGCCCTGGTTGCTGCGCGAGCGTCGGGGGGTGGAGCCCACCACGTCGATGGAGCTCTTCTTCGACCTGGTCTTCATCTTCACCACCACCCAGTTGGCGCACTATCTGATCGCGCACCCGGACTGGCGTGGCGCCGGGCGCACCGCGCTCCTGCTGGCGCTGGTCTGGTTCGTGTGGATCTACACGGCCTGGGGGACGAACTGGCTGCGACCCGACCAGGCACCGGTGAGGGCCCTGCTGATCACGCTGATGCTGGGCAGTCTGCTCCTCTCGGCGGCGATCCCCGAGGCGTTCGCCGGCGCCGGGCTGGTCTTCGCGCTGGTCTACGTGACGTTGCAGGTGGGCCGCACCGGGTTCGCGATCTGGGCGGTGCAGGGCCAGCCGTGGCTGGTCGACGGGTTCCAGAAGACGCTGCCGTGGTTCGTCGGAACATCGCTGCTCGTGGTGCTCGGCGCCGTGGTCGGTGGCGCCTTCCAGGAGGCGCTGTGGGCGGCGGCGATCGTGATCGAGGTGATCGGCCTGTCGGCCGGGTTCCCGGTGCCCGGTCTGGGCCGTAGCCCCGCCGAGCGGTGGATGGTGGAGGGTGGGCACCTGGCGGAGCGGTGCCAGGCGTTCATCCTCATCGCCCTGGGTGAGTCGATCCTCGTCACCGGGAACACACTCGCGCAGCACCTGGACCTGAGGATGGTCGGTGCGTTCGTGCTGGCGTTCGCCGGTTCGGTGGCGTTGTGGTGGGTGTACTTCGCCCGGTCGGCCCCGGCCGCAGCGGAGGTCATCGCGCGCGCCGGTGAGCGCACCGGCGCGTTGGGCCGGCTGGCGTTCAACTACCTGCATCCCGTGATGGTGGCCGGCATCATCGTCACCTCGGCGGGCGACGAGCTGCTCCTGCGCGAACCCGGTGCCCCCGCCGGCACGGTCGCCGCGCTGTTCACCCTGGGCGGCCCGGCGCTGTTCCTGGCCGGGCACGCCGGGTACAAGGCGGTGCTGTGGCGGACCCTGCCGACCAGCCGGATCGCGGCGGTGCTGCTGTTGCTGGCCTTGATCCCGTTGTGTGTCGGGCTGGGAGTGCCGGTGGCGGCGTGCGCCACGGTGGCGGTGGCGGTGACGGTCGCCGTGATCCTGGCCGACCGGGTGACCCGGGAACGGGCGTCTCAGTCGCGGGGGCCGAGGTCGCCGCTGCGGTAGTGCCGGCGGCAGAGCACCTGGTAGCGCACCTCGGCGGTGTCGACGGTGTCGCCGATGACGACCTGGGCGCCCTCGCGGACGACCCGCCCGTCGACGACGCGGGCGTTGAGCAGCCCTTCGCGGCCGCACCAGCAGAGCACCTCGACCTGGATGCGGGCCACCTCGTCGGCCAGCTCGAACAGGCGTTGCGCGGCGGGGAACAGCCGCGACCGGAAGTCGGTGGCCAGGCCGAACGCGAACACGTCGACGTCGTAGCTGTCCACCAGCTCGGCCATCTGCTCGACGTGCTCGACGGTGTAGAAGCACGCCTCGTCGCAGATCAGGTAGTCGACGCGTACCCCGTCGGCCCACCGGCCGCGCACCAGGGCCCGCAGGTCCAGGTCGTCGGTGACCTCGATGGCCTCGTGGGCCAGGCCGATACGGGTGGTGACCTGCGGTCCCAGCGACCGGTCGATACGGGTGGTGACCAGCCCGCGCCGGCCCTGCCGGGCGTGGTTGTAGTTCATCTGCAACGCCATCGTGGACTTGCCGCAGTCCATCGGCCCCCAGAAGAACTTCAACGCCGCCGCGTGCACCGGACGCCCGTCGAGCCCGCGCGCGGCCGCGCACCCGGCCGGGGCGTGTGGCTGGCCGGGGAACGGGTGGGCCAGGCAGGTGGGTGCGGCGGGGGCGTCGTCAGTCACGGTCGGGCAGCCTAGCCGATCGACCGCCCCTGATCTGCCTGGTCCGGGACCCGTGCTCAGAGCACCCGGGGTGGCGTGTTACCCGCGGCCACGATGGCACGGCGGATCGGCACGGCGGCCAGGAGCAGGAACCCGACCACGAAGAAGATCAGCAGTGAGACCAGGCCCACCCGGTACGAGGCGGTGAGTTGGAACACCAGGCCGAAGGCGAGCGGGCCGAGCCAGCTGGTGCCCTTGTCGCTGATCTCGTAGAAGCCGTAGTACTCGCCCTCCTTGCCGGCCGGTATGAGCTGGCTGAACAGCGACCGGCTCAGCGCCTGGCTGCCGCCGAGAACCAGGCCGATGGCCGCGCCGAGGACCATGAACGGCACCGGCGCCTCGGCCGGCAGCCGGAACGCGCCGATGATCACGCCGGTCCAGAGCACCAGGCTGAGCAGCACGGTCTTCCAGGCGCCGATGCGCCGGGCCAACGCGCCGAGGCTCAACGCGCCCCCGAAGGCGAGGAACTGCACCAGCAGGATGGTGATGATCAGGGTGCTCTGTTCCAGGCGCAGTTCCTCGGTGCCGTACTGGCTGGCCAGGGTGATGACGGTCTGGATGCCGTCGTTGTAGACCAGGAACGCCAGCAGGAAGAACAGCGTCAACGGGTACGCCTTGATCTCCCGCAGGGTGCGGCCCAGCTGCCGGAACCCGTCGGTGAGCACGTTGCCCTGCCGGGCCAGTGCCACCGCCGCGCTGGGGCGTTCCCGCAGCCAACGCAGTGGCACGAGGGTGAACACCGCCCACCACACCCCGGCGGAGACGATCGACCAGCGGGCCAGGTCCAGGGTGCGCTGCGGGTTGTCGTCCTCGCTGAACAGGGTGACCGCGACCAGGTTGAACGCCAGCAGGAGACCGCCGCCCAGGTAGCCCAGCGCCCAGCCGCGGCTGGAGATGCCGTCACGTTCGTCCGGGCCGCCGAGCTGCGGCAGGAACGAGTTGTAGACCACGAGGGCCGCGCCGAAGGAGATGTTGGCGATCAGGAAGAGTGCCCCGCCGAGCAGGTAACGGTCTCCGGTGACGAAGACCATCGCGATGGTCGCGCCGGCGCCGGTGAACGCGGCCCCGCCGAGCAGCCGCTTCTTGTGCGCCGACCGGTCGGCGATCGCCCCGATCACCGGCAGCACGAACACGGTGAGGAACACCGACAGCGAGATCAGGTACGGGTAGTAGGAACCGGCCGCCACCCGGATGCCCAGCGGGTGCACGTACCCGTCGCAGGTGTCCGCGCCCAACTCGCAACCGGCGGCCAGCTCGGCGACCGTGGTGATGAACGGGCCCAGGAACACCGTGATGACCGTGGTCTGGAACGCCGAGTTGGCCCAGTCGTAGATGTACCAGCCGCGCCGCTCCCGGCGAGTGCTCGCCGGAGGCGGGGTGTCGTCCACCGTGGGGGTCACGGTCTCGGCCATCGGGGGTCCTTCGACGCTCAGGCGGCCCAGTGGCCGCGGCTGCGGTAGACGTCGCGCAGCACGCCGACGTGATCGGTCATGATGCCATCCACGCCACGATCCAGTAACTCGTGCATCTGGGCTGGTTCGTCGATCGTCCAGACGTGCACCTGCAGGCCGATGCGGTGGCAGTAGTCGAGGAACCGGCGGTCCACCACCGGCACCCGCCCGTAGCGCGGCGGCACCTGCGCGGCGACCACCGACGGCGGCAGCCGCAGCGGACGCCCGTGCAGGGACGCCAGCCGCAGCCGGGCGACGCCGCGCATGCCCAGGCTGGTGGCGACCCGTCCCTCGGTGAGCGCCCGCAGCCGGGTCAGCCGGGCGTCGCTGAACGAGGCGAGCAGCACCCGGTCGGCGGCGCCGACCCGGGTCACGGTCGCGACCGTCGGCTCGACGCCGCCGTCGGCCTTCACGTCGATGTTGAAGCGGACCTGCGGCCACGCGCCCAACACCTCGTCGAGCCGGGGTACGACGGCAGCGCCGCCGACGCGTACCGAGGCGAGGTCGGCCCAGCTCATCTCGGCGATGCGCCCCGCCTCACCGGTGACCCGGTGCAGCGTCGGGTCGTGGAAGATCACTGCCACGCCGTCCGCGGTGGCGTGCACGTCGGTCTCCACGTACCGGTAACCCAGCCCGATGGCCCGGGCGAACGCCTCGGTGGTGTTCTCGTCGCCCTCGGCGGCGCCGCCACGGTGGGCGAACGCCAGCGGCGCGGGTGCGTCGAGGTAGGCGAATCGGGTCAACACGCGACGCAGTATGCCCGCGGTTGATGGCCGGCGGGTGGCCGGGCGGCGTCTGTCGCCCGCTCGCGCCGCCGCGATGACCGTCAGCCGCAGATCAGGTCGTCCAGCAGTGTCATCTGCCGTTCGATGATCGCCACTGCCGGGCCCGGGTCGGCCAGCTCGCTGGCCAGATACAGGACCGTCGAGCGGCGCCCGTCCAGGCTGACGGCGGCGAGGGTGCTCATCCCGGGCATGGAGCCGACGTGCGCCCAGGAGCCGCCGCACCGGTTGGGTATCCACATGATGCCCAGCCCGTAACGGATGCCTGGCCGGATTCCCTGGAACCCGTCGGCCAGCACGGTGTGCTGCAGTTCGGCCACCTGTGCGGGTCGCAGTAGCTGACCGCGACCGACCGCCTGCCAGAAGCGGACCAGGTCGGTGGGGGTGCTGACCAGGCCGCCAGCCGAGGCCGTCACGGTCGGATTGAACACGGTCGTGTCGACCATCGGCCCGCCGGGTGCGAACTGCCGGTACCCGTTGGCGTGCGGCCGAGGCAGGGTCGGCTGGTCACCTGGGTAGAACGTGTGGGTCAGGCCCAGCGGCCGCAGGATCCGCGACCGCACCTCGGCATCCCAGCGATGCCCGGTAACGCGTTCGATGAGCATCCCGGCCAGCAGGTAGTTGGTGTTCGAGTAGCTCCAGCCGGTGCCGGCGACGAACAGCGGCGAGTGCCGCATCGCGGTCGACACCTGCTGCGCCTCGCTGTAGTGGTCGAAGCGGTGCGCCAGGAACCCGTCGGCCGACTGCAGGGCGACGAGGTCGCCGGTGGCGTCGTAGAGGCCGCTGGTGTGCTGCAAGACCTGGCGGATGCTGACGTTCCGGCCGTCGTTGCCACTGCCGGTGACGATGCCGGGCAGCCAGCGTTCGATCGGGTCGTCCAACCGGATCCGGCCCTCGCCGACGAGTTGGAGCACCACCACCGACACGAACGTCTTCGTGGTGCTGCCGATCCGGAAGTACCCGTCGAACGGCACCGGCGCGCCGGTGACCAGATCGGCCACGCCGCTGCGCGCCACGGTCACCCGGCCTCCGTCGCGGACCAGTCCCTGCGTCCCGGACACGCCCAGGCCGTGCAGTTCATCCAGGCCCTCCTGGAGCACCGTGGCGATGGACCGGTGATCCGGGTTGGGGGGCGCCGTCGACCCGGACGCCGGGCCGACCGTGGTGGCCAGCACTGCCGCGACGGTCGCGGCCGCCACGACGCCGCGCCATCGCACCGCCTGCCGCACTGCGAAAACTACGCTCACATCAACGCTCCCGTCTGGATGACGACCATGCCCCGAAACGGTACGAAGATCTTCGATGTCCGCACCAACCGGAAAACCTCAGAATTGGTGTGGGGGTTAGCCCCCAGCACCGGAGAAGGAGAGCTTCGGCGTTGGCGCGTGTCGGCGCGGACCTACGGACTCAGGTATCGCAGGACCGCGAGGACGCGGCGGTTGTCGGCCTCGTCCTGGGGCAGCCCCAGTTTGTCGAAGATGCTCGCGACGTGTTTCTCCACGGTTCCGCCACTCACCACGAGCGCGTCGGCGACGCCGGCGTTCGAGCGCCCCTCGGCCATCAGCGCGAGCACGTGGCGCTCGCGCGGGGTCAGTGCCGCCACGCCGTCGGCGCGGCGGCTGACGCGCAGCAGTTGACCGACGACCTCCGGGTCGAGCGCCGTGCCACCGGTGGCCACCCGCTGCAGCGCGTCGGCGAACTCCGCGACGTCGGCCACCCGCTCCTTCAGTAGGTACCCGACGCCCGCCGCGTTGCCCTCCAGTAGTCGGGCCGTATACCTGGTCTCGATGTACTGCGACAGCACCAGCACCCCTGTGCGGGGGTACCGGCGGCGGATTTCGAGTGCGGCGCGCAGCCCTTCGTCGGTGTGCGTCGGCGGCATCCGGATGTCGGCCACCACGACGTCGGGCTGGTGCTCGGTCACCGCGGCCAGCAGTATGTCGCCATCGCCCACGGCGGCGCACACCTGATGGCCGTGGTCCTCGATCAGGCGGGCAAGCCCCGCCCGGAACAGGGCCGCGTCCTCGGCGATCACGACGCGCACACTCATGCGCGCAGCGGAAGCTCGACGGTGACCGTCGTCGGGCCACCGGGCGGGCTCGCGATGGTGAGCGCCCCGTCGACCACGGCGACCCGCTGCGCCAACCCGGACAGGCCGGTGCCCCGGGTCGGATCGGCGCCGCCCGTGCCGTCGTCGGCGACGCTGAGCCGCAGCACTTCCCGCCCCCCGGCCACCCGGATGACGATGGTGTTCGCGAAGCTGTGCTTGGCGGCGTTGGCCAGCAGTTCTGCGGCGCAGAAGTACGCGATGGTCTCGATCGCGGGGGTGGGCCGAACCGGGATGCCGATCTCCAGCTCGACCGGGATCGCACCGTCGGCGGCCAGCGAGGCGAGGGCGTCGGCCAGCCCGTTGTCGAGCACCGGCGGGTGGATCCCGCGGGTCAGGCTGCGCAGTTCACCGAGCGCGTCCTTCGCGCCGCGCAGCGCGGCGTCGACCAACTCGCGGACGGCGGCGGCGTCCGCGACCTCGTCGCCGTCACCGAGCTTGCGGCGGGCCATGCCGAGGTTCATGGCCAGGGTGGCCAGCCGGATCTGCGCGCCGTCGTGCAGGTTGCGTTCGAGCCGGCGCAGCAGGGCGGCGGAGTCGTCCACGGCCGACGCCCGGCTCAACTCCAGGTCGTGGACCCGCTGCGCCAGCCGCCCTGGCCCTAGCAGACCTCGGATCAGCCAGGCGTCGGCGGACGTGACGAGTCTGGTCACCCAGGGCGCGGCCAGCAGCATCGCCGCTCCCGCCGCGGCGGCGGCGAACGTGCCGCCGAGGGTCGCGACGCGGAAGGTGCCGTCGCCGAACAACCCGAACGGCGTGAACACCGGCACCGGGTCCAGCCGGGCTCCCGGCGGGTGGTTGCGGAAGGCCCCCCACAGGAGCGGGTAACTCAGGTTGACCAGCCCGCCGATCCAGAAGAACACCGCGTACAGCTCGATCAGGCTGACCGGCAGCTTGGCCAGCAGATACCCGATGACCCGCCAACCGGCCCCGTCGCGGAAGCCGGGCCGGGCCCGACCGGCATGGCTCGACCGCATCGGCGGCGGCGCCGCGACTCCGACCCCGAGCAGCCGAGTCGCGAGCGTGCGCTGCAGGGCGCCGAGCCTCCGGGCCGCCGTCGTCGACACCAGCAGCACGAGCAGCAGCCCCACGCTGACAACGGCGATGGCCACGTCGCTCGGGGCGGGGTTACCCCGCGCGTCGCTGCTGACCAACCAGCTCAGGTCCACTGCGGCAACGACGAGTGCCACCGGGTTGAGCACGAGAAACGGCAGCCCGGCGAGGCAGAACACCAACTCGCGGCCCGCGCGCTGGCTGAACGGGGCCACGCCCGCCGCGTGGGCGCCCCTCCACAGGCGCCTGCCCCGACTCTGGACGCCCGGCGGCGGGTCCGCGGTTGGCGTGCGCAGCGCAAGGCCCATGCCGTCATCCTCCTCCCCGCCCACCAAGCGCCTCTGCCCACGCGTCCCGCTTGGCCAGCAGCCAACCGCCGATGGCCGGTGCGAGCACGGCGTACGGGCACAGCACGCCGCGCCCGGCCCACGCTCGCTACGGAAGATCACGCTAGGCGCGCGGTTGTCCGGGCGGAAGCTGGCTGACAGCCGTCTCCCGCTGGGGGATTTCCCCCAGGCCGGCCGGCTGGGGTTACGCGAGCGGCTGGTGGTCCACCGGAACGGGAGTTGATCTCGACGCCGACCTCAGGCTGAGTGGCGGTGGTGAGTTCGGCTGGGGTCGGTGGGGCGGCCGGGGTCGACGTGGCGGGGCAGGTCCGGCTCGTCGGGGCGCAGCGGGGCCAGGGTGTCGGTGATCGCGTCGATGATCCGGCCGGTGGCCCGGCGGGCCGCGCCGGGGTTGGCGGCCGACGTCTCGCCCAGGTCGACGGGGGTGCCGAAGTGCACCCGGATCACCGGCCGACGCCACAGCGAGCGGGCGATGCCGCGCAGCATTCCGCGGGGCGCCTGGTAGGGCAGCACCTCGTGCGAGCCCCACTGGGCGACCGGGACAACCGGGGCACCGCAGGCCAGGGCGAGGCGGGCGGCGCCGGTCTTGCCGCGTTCGGGCCACAGGCCCGGGTCCAGGCCGATGCGCCCCTCGGGGTAGATGAGGATCACCGAGCCGCGGGCGACGGCCGTGGCGGCGTCATCGAGGGCCCGGTGCACGGCGCTGGTGCCCCGGTCGACCCGGATGTGCCCGGCGTGGCGCATGGCGGCGCCGAAGACCGGGACGCGGAACAGTCCGGCGGTCGCCATGATCCGCGGGGCGACGCCGCGGGCCCGGCAGGCGGCGGCCATGACCACCGGGTCGAACGGGCTGATGTGGTTGGCGGCGAGCACCAGCGGGCCGCGACGCAGGTGCGCCGGGACGTCGCCGGTGACCTCGAGGCGGGCGAGCAGGCCGACCAGGCCCCGCGCCAGCAGCAGGGCTGCGCGCCAGATCAGCGGCGGCTGCCAGGTGGTGTGTGCGGTGTTCATCAGCGCGCCATCGTCGCACGCGCCAGCGGTGCCGCGAGGGCGGGTCGGGTGATCAGGGTCATTGGTCCCGGGAGGGTGCGGGCCGGCCAACCATCTACGACGAGCAGTAGTATTTACTACGTCTCGTAGTATGGATGGTTGGGGGTTTCAGGTGGACGCGTTGGACGTTGCCCGCTGGCAGTTCGGTGTCACCACCGTCTACCACTTCCTCTTCGTACCGCTGACCATCGGCCTCTCCGTGCTGGTGGCCATCCTGCAGACGATGTGGCACCGCACCGGTAATGAGCGCTACCTCAAGCTCACCAAGTTCTACGGCAAGCTGTTCCTGATCAACTTTGCCATGGGTGTGGTCACCGGCATCGTGCAGGAGTTCCAGTTCGGCATGAACTGGAGCGACTACTCCCGCTTCGTCGGCGACGTCTTCGGCGCGCCCCTGGCCATCGAGGCGCTTGTCGCGTTCTTCCTCGAGTCCACCTTCATCGGCCTGTGGATCTTCGGCTGGGACCGGCTGCCCAAGCGGGCGCACCTGGCCAGCATCTGGGCCGCCGCGATCGGCACCAACCTCAGCGCGTACTTCATCCTCGCGGCGAACTCGTTCATGCAGAACCCGGTCGGCTACCGGATCAACCCGGACAGCGGGCGCGCCGAGTTGACCGACTTCCCGGCCGTGCTGACCAACAAGGTCGCCCTGATCACCTTCCCGCACACCCTGGCCGGCTCGTTCCTGGTCGCCGGGTCGCTGATCGTCGCGGTCGGCCTGTGGCACGTCATCCGCAACCGCGACTCCGCCGACACCGGCGCGTACCGCTTCGCCACCAAGTTCGGCTCCTGGGTGGTCCTGGTCGCCTCCGCCGCCGTGCTGTTCACCGGCGACATCCAGGGCAAGATCATGACGGACGTGCAGCCGATGAAGATGGCCGCCGCCGAGGGCCTCTACACCACCGAGAGCCCCGCCTCGTTCTCCGTGCTCACCATCGGCAGCCTGGACGGCACCCGCGAGGTGTTCGCCCTCAAGATCCCGTACCTGCTGTCGTACCTGGGCACCGGCGACCCGAACGGCACCGTGCACGGCATCAACGACCTGCAGGCCCAGTACGCCACCCAGTACGGCGCGGGCAGCTACACCCCGATCATCCCGGTCACCTACTGGAGCTTCCGCTTCATGATCGCCTTCGGGATGGCGGCCGGCGCGATCGCCCTGCTGGTGCTCTGGACCCAGCGCAAGGGCCGCACCCCGAGCAGCAAGTGGCTGCTGCGCGCCGGGCTGGCCATGCCGGTGCTGCCGTTGCTCGCCAACTCGTTCGGCTGGATCTTCACCGAGATGGGCCGCCAGCCGTGGATCGTCTTCGGCGAGATGCTCACCCGCAACGGGGTGTCCCGCAGCGTCTCGCTGACCGAGGTGCTCACCTCCTTCACCGCCTTCACGCTGATCTACGCCACCCTCGCCGTGATCGAGGTCAAGCTGCTGCTGCGCTACGCCAAGGCCGGCGTGCCCGACGTCAGCGAAGAGCATCCCATCGACGACACCCAAGACGACGCCGAGCGCCCGCTCGCCTTCGCCTACTGACCCCGGAGCCCATCGTGGAACTGACCACCATCTGGTTTCTCCTCGTCGCCGTGCTGTTCACCGGGTACTTCATCCTGGAGGGCTTCGACTTCGGCGTCGGCATGCTGCTGCCCGTGCTCGGCCGCGACGACCGGGAACGCCGCGTCCTGATCAACACGATCGGCCCGGTCTGGGACGGCAACGAGGTGTGGCTGATCACCGCCGGTGGCGCCATGTTCGCCGCGTTCCC
The DNA here is from genome assembly GCF_044456765.1 of Micromonospora sp. NPDC050784. Taxonomy (NCBI): domain Bacteria; kingdom Bacillati; phylum Actinomycetota; class Actinomycetes; order Micromonosporales; family Micromonosporaceae; genus Micromonospora; species Micromonospora sp. NPDC050784. The sequence continues at coordinate 38,478 of NZ_JBITGG010000027.1, forward strand.
CGAGTGGTACGCCACCCTCTTCTCCGGCTTCTACCTGCCGCTGCTGCTGATCCTGCTGGCCCTGATCGCCCGGGGAGTCGCCTTCGAGTACCGGCACAAGCGCCCCGAGGCGTCCTGGAAGCGCCGCTGGGACACCGCGATCGTGGTCGGCTCTCTGCTGCCGGCGATCCTGTGGGGCGTCGCCTTCGCCAACATCCTGCGCGGCGTGCCACTGGACGCCGACCACGAGTACGTCGGCGGCCTGCTGGACCTGCTCAACCCGTACGCCCTGCTGGGCGGCGCGACCACCCTGGCGCTGTTCCTCACCCACGGCGCGGTGTTCCTCGCCCTGAAGACCACCGGCGACATCCGCGAGCGCGCGGGCGCCCTCGCGGTGCGCCTGGGTGTCGGCGCCGCCGTGCTCGCGGTCGGGTTCCTGACCTGGACGCTGAGCATCCGCTCCAGCGCGGCCGCCGTCGTGCTCGCCGTCGGCGCGGCCCTCGCCCTGCTCGGTGGTCTGGCCGCCGCCCGGGTACGCCGGGAGGGCTGGGCGTTCACCGGCACCGCCGTGGCGATCGGCTTGGCCGTGGCGACCCTGTTCGCGGCGCTGTTCCCGAACGTGCTGCCCTCCACCCTGGACGCGGCCGGCACGCTGACGGCCACCAACGCCGCGTCCACCCCGTACACCCTGAAGATCATGACCTGGGTGGCGGTGATCTTCACTCCGGTGGTGCTGGCCTACCAGGGGTGGACGTACTGGGTGTTCCGCAAGCGCATCGGCGTCGCCAACATCCCGCAGCACTGACCGCCGGGGGCGTGCCGCGCGGCCAACCCCGTCGATCATGGACTTGTGGTGCCCAACTTGCGGTGCCGAGGGTCATTTGTCGCCCACCACAACTCCATGATCGGCGCGGGGTGGGCTGGGCCGGCTACCGCCCCCCGGCGATAAATCGGCTGTCGGTGCGGACCCGCCTCGCTACGGTGTGCCGATGCCCGCCACCGTGCACGTACGCGAACTCACCGCCGACGACCTCGACGCCGCCTGGGAGCTGGGACGGTTCGCGTTCGGCTCCGACCCGCAGCCCCCGGCCACGCCCGCGTCCGCGGCGGCGCCCGGCCGGACCCGTTACGGCGCGTTCGACGACGCCGGTCGGCTCGTCGGCAAGGCCGTCGACCTGCACCACGACCAGTGGTGGTCCGGGCGGGCGGTGCCGGCCGCCGACGTGGCCGGGGTGGCCGTGGCACCCGAGGCCCGTGGTCGGGGTGTGGCGCGCTCCCTGCTCACCGCGCTGCTGCGGGGCGCCCGCGACCGTGGGGCGGCGATCAGCGCGCTCTACCCGACCGTCGCCGCCCCCTACCGGGCCTGTGGGTGGGAGGCCGCCGGGGTGCTGCGCACCGTCGACCTCGCCACCGCCGCGCTGCCCCGGCACCGGCCCGCGTCGCACCTCACCGTCCGGGCCGCTACGCCCGCCGACCTGCCGGCCGTCGCCGACGTGTACGAGCGGGTCACCCGCCACCGCAACGGCATGCTGACCCGCCGGGGTGAGCTGTTCGACACCGCCGACCGGGGCCTGCCCGGCGACGGGGTCACCCTCGTCGAGGCCGACGGTGAGCTGGTCGGCTACGCCACCTGGCAGCGGGGCCGGGGCTACGGGGCCGACTCCGTGCTCACCGTCGACGAGGCCCTGGCCGTCACCGCCGAGGCCGCCCGGGAGCTCGTCGGGGTGCTCGGCAGTTGGGCCAGCGTCGCGCCTACGCTGCGGGTGTGCCCGCTCGACGGCGACGCCGTCAGCACCGTCCTGCCGTTGGAGTCCGCCCGTGACCACGAGCGGGACCTGTGGATGCACCGACCGGTCGACGTCGCCCGGGCGGTGAGCACGCGGGGGTGGCCCGCCCACGCCCGGGGCGCCGTCGACTTCCACCTGACGGACTCGCTCGCCGACTGGAACAGCGGCACCTGGCGGTTGGCTGTCGCCGACGGCGCCGCCGAACTGACCCGCGTCGACGGGGAGGCGGACCTGCGGTTGGACGTCCGCGGTTTCGCGCTGCTGTACGCCGGGGCGGCGCGGGCCCGGTCGGTCGCGCAGACCGGTCTGCTGCACTGTGCCGGTGACGCCGACCCGGCCGCTCTCGACCTGCTGGGCGTCGGAGGCCCGGCACAACTTCTCGACTACTTCTGACCGACCGGACCCCGCACGCGGGCCGCGGCCAGTTCGGCGTTCGCGCGCTGGGTCACCAGGGTGAGCGCCCGAGCGGCGGCGCTCGCCTCGTCGGTGGGGATGCCCGCGTAGAGGCGGGCGCTGATGTCCGCGACGGCGTCGGCGATGCGGGCCTGCACGGCGTGACCGGCGTCGGTGAGCCGCAACCGTGGCGCGCCGGCGTCGTGGTCGACCTGGGCGAGGTTCGCGTCGACGAGGGTGGCGAGCACCCGCTGCACCTCCGGTTCGTCGACCTTGAGCGTGCTGGTGATCCGCTGGGTGAGTGGCGCGGGTTCGACCGGGCCGTTGGCGAGGACGTTGAGGGCGACCACCTGCTTGAAATCGACGCCGAGGGGAGCGGTGGCCCGTTCGAGCAGGGCCCGGGTGGCGTAGTGGGCCTGGCCGATGACCTGGCCGTTGAGGGTGGGGACGGTGGACATGACGCCTCCTTCAATACGTTGGCTCAGCCAACGTTGGTCGCACCAACGTAACACCTAATCGTGGGTCGCGCCAACGATTCCTGATAGGCTGCGCCCATGGACCACGCAGCCCCGCAGTCACCCGCCGGGCTCAGCACCACAGCGAGCTGGCTGCTCAACCAGACCGCCAGTCACGCCACCCGTCTGCTCAGCGAGGGCTTCGCCGCGCACGACCTGCGCGGCTACCACTACCGGCTGCTCGCCACCCTGGCCGAGGACGGACCCGCGAGCCAGGCCGACCTCGGCCGGCGCTGCGGCATCGACCGCAGCGACGTGGTGGCCGCCATCAACGACCTGGCCGGCCGAGGGCTCGTGGTACGTGCCCCCGACCCGGCCGATCGCCGCCGCAACGTCATCAGCGCCACCGACGCCGGCGCCGACGAGGCCCGCCGGATGGGCGCGACCCTCGAACGCGTCCAGGACGACCTGCTCGCCCCGCTGTCCGCCAGCGAGCGCGAGCAGCTGATGCGACTGCTCACCCGACTGCTGGACCACCACAGCCGGCACTGACCCGCCTCAGCGGGCCTCGCGCAGCTCCGCCAACCGGGCCTCGATCTCGGCCAGCTCGGCGCGCAGCTTCTCGGCCTGCTGCTCCGCCTCGGCCCGCTCGGTGCCGAGGATCTGCTCCACCGCCTCCTGCACCCCCGGCACGTCGACCAACGCCACCATCTTCAACGCCTCCGCCGGCTTCACCACGTACGGCTTCGCGAGGGCCTTGCTGCCCTGCTGCGCCGCGACGGTCCACTCACCGTCGGCGTACGCCAGGGTGACGGTGAGACCGGCGGGGCCCTTGGGCTTGACGGCCTTGACCGCCCGCCGCGCCGGCGGCTTCTCCGTCTGCTCCACCTTCGGTTCCTCCTGTCGCTGCGCGGGCACCCGCGGCGTGTCCAACACGAACTCCGGCGCCGCCACCGCGGGCGGCTCGGGCTCGGGCTCCGGCTTCGGCTCCGCCACCCGACGAGTGACGCCCTTGGGCGCCACGGCCAGGTCGGCGGGGGAGAACGGCAGCTCGTCGCGGCCGAAGCGCACCACCACGAACTCGTCGGACACCTCGGGGTCGGTCAGCTCGATCACCTGACCGACCTGACCGGCGATCTGCCCCGCCGCCGCGGTGAACACCACCCGCGGCTTGCGCCCGGCCGCCAACGACTCCCGGATGCTCTGCACCTCGCTAGTGGACAAACCCTGGCCGGCATCCATCACAACCCTCTTCCGTACACCTGTTTGATTGCTGTCTTGATACCAGCCGGCTGCGACACCCGCCGCACGGGGTTCACGCCCGCTCAGCCGCCCAGTGCCCGCAGCGCCCGGTCCGCGTGCTCGTTCATGCTGACCTCGCTGTGGATCACCTCGATGACCCGCTGGTCGGTACCGATGACGAAGGTCATCCGCTTCATGCTCAACGGCCCCAACGGCACCCGCCGCTTGACCCCGAACTGCTGCGCCACCGCGCCGTCGGTGTCCGAGAGCAGCGGATAGTCGAAGCCGTGCAGTTTGGAGAACTCGGCCTGCTTCGCCACCGGGTCGCGGCTGATGCCCACCCGCGTCGCGCCCAGCGCGGTGAACTCCGCCGCGAGGTCGCGGAAGTGGCAGCTCTCCGCCGTGCACCCCCGGGTCATCGCCGCCGGGTAGAAGAACAGCACCACCGGCCCGGCCGCCAAAAACTCCGACAGCCGCCGCGGCGTGCCCGTCTCATCCGGCAGCTCGAAATCCCGCACCACGTCGCCGACACCCACACCCGCCACCGCGCACCTCCGTCGTCTGATCGACCGCGCGGTGAGCGTAAGCGATCACGCCCAGAGCGCCGCCACCTCGTCGGCCACCACGTCGGCCTGGGTCCGCCCGGCCCGCGCCGCGCCCGCCCGCCGCGCCGGGTCCAGCACGTTACGGCCGATCGCCGTGCGCGCCGCCGCGTCCGGCGTCAGCACCACCACCCGCGACCCGGCCGCCCGCAACGCGTCCACCTGCGCCGCCAGCCGTGGCATCGGCCCGAACGCCGCTGACGTCGGCGCGAGCACCAGCACCCTGCGCGCGTCCGCGGCCAGGTCCGCGTTCACCGTCGAGCGCATCCCACCGTCGACGAAACGGCGCGCGCCGATCGTCACCGGCGGCCACACCCCGGGCACCGCGCAACTCGCGCCGACCGCGTCCACCAGGGACACCCCGCTGTCGCGGTCGAACACCACGAACTCACCGGACGACGCGTCCACCGCCGTGACCAGCAGCCGCCGCCGCGGCCACTCCCGGTCCGGCAGCCGGGCCTCGATCACCGCACGCCGCGACGCCTCCGACGGGGTACGCGCCGCCACCGCCATCGCCCCGATCCGCGCCCGCGAGCGCACCGCGTCACGGGTCCGACCACCGGCCCAGATCAGCCGCGCCAGCGTCGCGAAGCCCAACCGTGCCGCCAGCTCACTCGACGGCGGCGCCAACTGCTCGGCGTAGAAACGCTCGACGGGCAACCCGGAGCACACCTGCGCGCCGACCACCGAACCCGCCGACGTGCCCACCACCAGATCCGCCTCGGTGACCGGCACGCCCCGCTCGACCAGCCCGGCCAGCAGCCCCAACTCCCAGGCCACCCCGGTCACCCCGCCACCGCCGAGCACCAACGCCCGCTGCATGTGACTCTCCTCTCGACGACCGCCCCGCGCCGGTCACGGTAGCGTCGGAACGACCAACGCGCAGCCGTCAGTTTCCCGGGAGGCACCGTGGCACCCGTCACCGTCATCACCGGCGGCGGCCGGGGCATCGGCGCGGCCACCGCCCGCCGGCTCGCCGCCGCCGGTCACCACGTCGCCCTGTGCTACCGCCGCGACGAGGCCGCCGCCACCGCTGTCCTGGCCGACCTGCGGGCCGCCGGCGCACAGGCCATCGCGGTACGCGCCGACACCACCGACCCCGAGCAGGTGCACGCCCTGTTCGACGCGGCCGCTCAGCTCGGCCCGCTCACCGGCCTGGTCAACAACGCCGGCGTCACCAGCCTCATCGGGCCCTTCACCGAGCTGCGCGTCGAGGACCTGCGCCGGGTCGTCGACGTCAACCTCGTCGGTTACGTCCTTTGCGCCCAGCAGGCCGCCCGGCGGCTCACCGACGGCGGGGCGATCGTCAACGTCTCGTCGGCGGCCGCGACCCTCGGCAGCCCGGGGGAGTACGTGCACTACGCCGCCGTGAAGGCCGCCACCGACACCCTCACCGTCGGCCTGGCCAAGGAACTCGCCCCGAAGGGCATCCGGGTCAACGCCGTGGCTCCCGGCATCGTGCGCACCGACATCCACGCCGACTCCGGGGTGCCCGACCGCGCCGAATCCGCCGTCGGTCGGATCCCGCTGGGCCGTGCCGGCGAACCCGACGAGATCGCCGCCGCCATCGCCTGGCTGCTCGGCCCGGACGCCTCGTACGCCACCGGGACCGTGCTGCGGGTCGCCGGCGGCCTCTGACCACGCGGTTCGCTCGGTCAGAGACCGCCGGGCGTTCACCCGGTCGGAGACCGCCGGACCCGACTCAGTGGGTGAACAGTTTCGCCGCGGTCATCACGGTCTGCGCGACCCCGTAGCCGAGCAGCGCCGCCACCACCAACCAGGAGATCCACAACCGGGCCTGCTGCCCGGGTCGGCTGTCCTCGCTCATCGCGTCCCACTCCTCTGCGCCGTCGTGTCCTCGTCCACGTCCCGATCCCGGTTCTCGTCCGCGCTCTGTTCCGCGTTCTGTTCCGCCGCTGGTTCGTGGTAGCGCTGCGGCACCGGCCGCACCAGCAGGTTCGCCACGAAGCCCACGGCCAGCACCCCCACCATCGTGAACAGCGCCGGCCGGTACGCCGCGGCGGTCAACGAGCCCGGCTCGCCCTGCGCGTCGAGGAACCCGTTGACGATCAGCGGACCGGCGATCCCCGCCGCCGACCAGGCGGTCAGCAGCCGGCCGTGGATCGCGCCGACCTGGAAGGTGCCGAACAGGTCCCGAAGGTACGCCGGCACGGTCGCGAACCCACCGCCGTAGAACGACAGAATCACGCAGGCCAACAGCACGAACAGGGCCGTCGAGGTCTGCCCGACGAGCGCCAGCAGCGCGTAGAGCACCATGCCGACACCCAGGTACACCAGGTAGATCGGTTTGCGGCCGATGACGTCCGAGGTGGACGACCACGCGAACCGGCCGGCCATGTTGAACAGCGACAGCAGACCGACGAACCCGCCGGCCGCCGCGACGGTCACCGCCGAGGTGCCGTTGTCGCGGAAGAAGTCCTGGATCATCGGGCTGGCCTGCTCCAGGATGCCGATGCCGGCGGTCACGTTGCAGAACAGCACCACCCACAGCAGCCAGAACGAGCGGGTCTTCACCGCGTTCGCCGCCGACACGTTCGCCGTGGTGACCAGCGGCTTGGCCGCCACGCTGGCCGGGTCGAAGCCGGCCGGCCGCCAGCCCTGCGCCGGCACCCGTACGTTCGCCACCCCGAACATCATGATCACGAAGTAGCCCAGGCCGAGTGTCACGAACAGCCACACCAGGGCGCTGCCTGACGCGGTCGACCCCGCGTTGGCCGGGTCGTAGCCGGCGTCGTAGAACGACAGCAGTTGCCGCGACAGGGGCGAGGCGACCATCGCCCCACCACCGAACCCCATGATCGCCAACCCGGTGGCCAGCCCCGGCCGGTCCGGGAACCACTTGATCAGGGTGGAGACGGGGGAGATGTAGCCGATGCCCAGCCCGATGCCGCCGAGCAGCCCGTAGCCCAGGTACAGCAGCCACAGCTGCTTCGTGGCGATGCCCAGCGAGCCCACCAGGAAACCCGCCGCCCAGAAACAGGCGGACACGAACATGGCCTTACGCGGCCCGTTCGCCTCCACCCACGTCCCGGCGACCGCGGCGGACAACCCGAGCATCACGATCGCGATGCTGAAGATCACCCCGATCGCCGTCTGGCTGGTGTCGAAGTGGGCGATCAGGGAGTTCTTGTAGACGCTTGTGGCGTAGACCTGACCGATGCAGAGGTGGATGGCCAACGCCGCCGGGGGGATGAGCCAGCGGCTGTAGCCGGGCGGCGCGACGGTGTGCCGACGATCGAGTGCGGAAAGCATGCGCTGCTTCCTCTCCGATGAGGACGAGAAACGTCGCACCCAACGTGCCCCCACCACTCGTGCCCGGCAAACCTCACCGTCGCCGGACGGTCGCCCCGCTGAGCTGAGCGGTCAGTCAGCGCGCCGCACGACGCGCACCCCGTGCGACGTGATCGACTCGGCTTCCTGAAACTCGGGGTGTCACGGCGGGCCGGACGCCCCTACGTGCGGGGAAACCGAGTCGATCACGCCGGCGCCGCAGGCCGGCGCGTGGCGTCCCGGCCTCCAGCGTGCCGGCTCAGGCGGCGACCGCCGCCTCGGCGACCCGCTCGGCGTCGGGGCGCAGTTGCGGGGTGGCCAGCGAGATGACCAGGTTGACGATCGCGAAGACGGCGGCGATCAGCAGCCCACGGTGGAACCCGTCGACAAGCGCCTGCTGCTGACCGGCCCCGCGACTGAGCGCCTCGGTGACGTGGGTGACCGACAGCGTGGTGACGATGGCCAACCCCAGGGCGCCGCCGACCTGGTACACGGCGGTGACCACACCGGACGCGGCGCCGGCCTCATGGTGTTCGACGTCGGAGATCGCGGAGATCTGGGCGGGTACGCCCAGCGTGGTGATGCCCAGGCCGAACAGCAGCAGGCCGGGCAGCAGCTCGCCGGCGTAGGAGCCGGTGGCGCTCGCCCCGCTGAGCAGCAGCAGGCCGGTCACGCTGAGCAGCGCGCCGACGATCTGCAGGGTGCGGGTGCCGAGTCGGTGCACCAGTTGGGTGGCGAGGGCGGCGCCGGCGATGGCCGTCGCGCCCATCGGCAGGAACTGCAGGCCGGCGGTCAGCGGCGAGGCGCCGCGTACCTGCTGCAGGTAGATCGCGGTGAGGAAGAACATCGACAGGAACGCGGCGCCGTTGAGCGCCAGCGCCCCACTGGAGACACTCAACGCCCGGGAGCGGAACAGTCGCAGCGGCACCAGCGGCGCGGCCGAACGCGCCTCGACACCGACGAAGACCGCCAGCAGCGCGACCCCGCCGATGAGGGTGGCGAGCACCTGCGCCGAGCCCCAGCCGGCGGACTCGGCCCGGACCACGCCGAACACGACGGCGAGCAGGCCGGTGGTGCCGAGGACCGCGCCGAGCGCGTCGAAGGTCCGGGGGCCGGGCTGGGAGTGCCGCACGGCCGCCACGAAGGTCGGCACGATCGCCACGAGCGCGATGACGATGGGTACGTTGACGAAGAACACCCACCGCCAGCTCAGCGCGTCGACGAGCAGGCCGCCGGCGACCACGCCCAGGGTGCCGCCGAGCCCGGCGAGGGCACCCCAGATGCCCATGGCGATGTTGCGCTCCCGTCCGTGCGCGAAGGTGATGGTGAGGATGGCCAACGCCGCGGGGGAGAGCAACGCGCCGCCCAGGCCCTGCACGGCGCGCGCGGCGATCAGCAGGCCGGGCGAGGTGGCGAGCCCGGCGAGCAGGGACATCGCCCCGAACAGCACCAGGCCGGCGATGAAGACCCGGCGGGCGCCGAGCAGGTCGGCGGCGCGACCGCCGAGCAGCAGGAAACCACCGAAGAGCAGGGTGTACGCGCTGATCACCCATTGCAGGTCGTCAGCGGTGAAGCTCAGGTCGGTCTGGATGTTGGGCAGTGCCACGTTCACGATCGTCACGTCGAGGATGACGATGAACTGCGCCACCGACAGCACCGCCAGAGTTGCCCAGGGACTACGTCGCATGCCTACCCCATCGGGAGAGAAGACGTCACGCACAGCGCGGTATACGCCGTACATCTACAACGTATACGTAGATGTGTACGTAGTACACTGGTCTCGTGGCCAGTATGAGCAAGGACACCCCGCAGCGTCTCGACCCCACCGCGATCGTCACGAGCGCGCTGCGCATCGCCGACGCCGAGGGCCTGTCCGCGATCACCATCCGCCGGCTGGCCCAGGAGCACGGCGTCACCCCGATGGCGCTCTACCGGCACTTCCGGGACAAGGGCGACCTGCTCGACGCGCTCGCCGCACGCCTGCTCGCCGACATCCGCCTGCCCGAGCCGAGCGCCGCACCCTGGGACGAGCAGGTCCGCGCCATCCTGGCCGCCTGCCTCGCCGTGCTGCGCCCACACCCCACCGTCGCCGGGCTCGTACCCACCCGCATCCTGCTGTCCGAGCCGGGCCTGATCCTGGTGGAGCGCATCCTCGCCCTGCTCGACGGGGCGGGCTACCCCCCGGAGCAGGCCACCGAGATCGGCAGCCAGGCCCTCTGCTCCCTGGTGACCCTCGTCGCCACCGAACCGGGCGCCATGGGCAGCACCGACCCGGACACCCGCGACGACGCCATCCGCGCCAAGCGGGCGGCGCTGCAGGCGTTGGCGCCGCAGCGCTTTCCGCACGTCCTCGCCGCCGCCGACGCGCTCACCCTCTGCGGGGACCGGGACGGCTACTACGACCTGGGCATCGAGTTCGCGGTCGCCGGCATCCGCGGCATCCGCCCGGCGACCCGTACCACCGGCTGACCCCACCGCCCGCGAGCGGTGCGGCCCGCCGCTACCGCAGGTCGGGCAGGTGCCAGCCGCCGGCCAGCGCGTCGGCGTCCGCCGGACCCCAGCTGCCCTTCTCGTAGGACTGCACCGCCGCCGCCAGATCCAGGATCGGCTCGACGATGCGCCACTCCTGCTCGATCGTCTCGGCCCGCGCGAAGCGCAGGTGCTGCCCGTCCATCGCGTCGTCGAGCAGCCGCTCGTACGCCTCCTGCCGGCGACCGAGAGCCGAACCGAAGTCGACGGACAGGTCCACCGGACGGCTCGCCACCTCAGCACCCGGGCTCTTCGCCTGGATCGACATCGTGATGCCGTCACCGCGGCCGAGGCGGAAGCGCAACAGGTTCGCCGCGGTCGCCGTGCCCCCCTCGGCGGGGATCAGTGAGCGCTGCGGCTGCTTGAACTCGACCACGACCTCCGTCGCCGTGCCCGGCAGCGACTTGCCGGTGCGCAGGTAGAAGGGCACGCCCGCCCAGCGGGGGGAGTCGACAGTCAACCGGGTCGCCACGAACGTCTCCGTGTTCGAGTCCGCCGCCACGCCCGGCTCCTCGCGGTAACCGGCGTACTGCCCCCGGACGGTGGACTCCGGCGACAGCGGGGCGATCTGCCGCAGCACCGCGGCCTCCGCCTCCCGGAACGCCGCGGTGTCGTCGCTGGCGGGCGCCTCCATCGCGATGAGCGCGACGACCTGCAGGATGTGGTTCTGCAGCACGTCCCGGGTCGCGCCCACCGTGTCGTAGAAGCCGGCCCGGCCCTGCGTGCCGAAACCCTCGGCGAGGGTCACCTGGATGTTGTCGATGTGCTCGTTGTTCCACAGCGGCTCGAAGAGTCGGTTGGCGAACCGGAAGGCGTAGAGGCTCTCGACGGCTTCCTTGCCCAGGTAGTGGTCGATGCGGAACACCCGCTCCGGCGCGAAGGCCACGCCCAGCGTGCGCTCCAACTCGCGGGAGGACTCCAGGTCACGCCCGAACGGCTTCTCCACGATCACCCGACCCCGGTCGGCCAGACCCACGGCCGCCAGGCCCTCGACGACGGAGCCGAACACCGCCGGAGGGATCGCCAGGTAGAAGACCGGCCGCTCGGCGTCGCGCAGCCGCTCGGCCAACCGCTGGTACGTCGTCGGGTCGGCGTAGTTGCCGGAGATCATCAAAAGGTTGTCGGCCAGCCGGTCGAACGTCTCGTCGTCGATCTCGTCATGGGCCTCGGTGACCGACTTGCGGGCCATGGTGACCAGCTGCTGATCATCCCAGGGGGAGCGGGCCACGCCGATCACCGGAACGTCGAGACGGTCGCGCCGGGTCAACTCGTACAGCGCCGGGAACAGCTTCTTCGAGACAAGGTCTCCGGTGACGCCGAAAAGCACTACCGCGTCTGAGCGCACGTGCATGGCACTTCCCATTCGATCATCCGAACCTGATCTTCCGAACGGACAACGGCACGACCCACTCCAGGAATTCCCCAGCGTGTGGCGTACGTGAGGTCGGCGACAACACTGTCTCGACGAGGCCTTATGTTAAGGAAGGTTTACAGTACAGGCGGAACGCCGGTAGCCTGCGACTCTAATCGACGAAGGTCGATCATGACGAGGCCTGGAGGTACCGTGCGTCGCCGACACACCACCACACGGCTGCTGGCCCTAGCCGCACTCGCACTCCCACTCATCCTGCCCGCCACCCCCGCCTCCGCAGCGGCACCCACCACACCAGCCCGACAGCTCGACGACGTCATCCCCGCACCGGTCGAAACCCGCCCCGACGCCCACAACACGTTCCGGATCACCCCCCTCACCGTCATCCGCACCACCCCCGGCTCAGCCGCCGCCCGGCGCATCGGCGACCAACTCGCCACGACACTGCGCCCCGCCACCGGCCACCCCCTGCCCGTCCTGCCCGTACGCTCCACCCCGCTACCCGAGATCGCCCTGCTCATCGGCGGCGCCGACGACCGCATCGGCCAGCAGGGCTACCAACTCGACGTCACCCGCCGCGGCGTGACGATCCGCGCCAACACCCCCGCCGGCCTGTTCGCCGGCACGCAGACACTGCGCCAACTACTCCCCGCCGAGATCGAGGCACCCGACCGACAGCGGAGCACCTGGACCGTCCCCGGCGGACGAATCGTCGACTACCCACGCTTCGCCTACCGCGGCGCGATGCTCGACCTCGCCCGGCACTTCCACACCGTCGACGACATCACCGCCTACGTGGACCTGCTCGCCCAGTACAAAATCAACTACCTGCACCTGCACCTGACCGACGACCAGGGCTGGCGCATCCAGATCGACTCCTGGCCCCGCCTCACCACCGTCGGCGGCGGACCCGGCACCGGAGTCGACGGCGTCGGCCCCGGATACCTCACCAAAGCCGACTACCAGGCCGTCGTCGCCTACGCCGCCGCCCGACACATCACGATCATCCCCGAGATCGACATGCCCGGGCACACCAACGCCGCCCAGTCGACGTACCCCGAACTCAACTGCGACGGCGTCGCACCGCCCCCGCGCACCGACATCGCCGTCGGCTACAGCTCCCTCTGCATCAACGACGAGCTCACCTACCGCTTTGTCGAGGACGTCATCCGCGAACTCGCCGCCATCACACCCGGACCATTCCTGCACATCGGCGGCGACGAAGCCCACGCCACCACCGACGAGGACTACCGCACCTTCATGAACCGGGTCCTGCCCCTGGTCGCGAAGTACGGCAAACGCGCCTCCGGATGGAACGAGATCACCCAGGCCGACCTGTCCACCGACGTCGTCGCCCAGTTCTGGGGCACCGGCACCACCAACGCCAGCCTCGCCGCGGCCGCCGCCCGCGGCAACAAAATCATCATGTCCCCGGCGAACAAGTCCTACCTGGACATGAAGTACGACGCCAACACCCGCCTCGGCCTACGCTGGGCCGGCCTCATCGAGGTGTCCGACGCCTACGGCTGGGACCCCGCCACCCGGGTCACCGGCGTCGGCGAGAACGCCATCCTCGGCGTCGAGGCCCCGCTGTGGTCCGAGACGCTGCGCACCCTCGACGACATCGAGTACATGGCCTTCCCCCGCCTGCCCGCCATCGCCGAACTCGGCTGGTCCACCACCGCCAGCCACGACTGGGAGTCGTTCCGGACCCGGCTGGGGGAGCAGGGACCCCGCTGGCGACTGCAACAGGTCGACTTCTACCCGTCCCCACAGGTGCCCTGGCTCTGAGCCGTACCCACCTCGCACGCTGTTCGTGGGCACCGGCCGACCCGGCCGGTGCCCACGACGATCAGCGACCGCAGACGGTGTCCAACGCCTCCAGCGACGGGTTTCACCGCACCGCACGTCATCTGGCGTGATACGGATACGGCACCGCACGGACAATCATCGCGTCGGCCCCCACCAGGACCCGCGCCCCGGTGGAACTCGGACGGGCAGAGGCGATGATGGTAGCCGGTTCGCCGAGGACGTCACCCATGTCGACGGTCAACTCGGTGAAGCCGCTACCCGCCATCCGGGCGGCCAGGCAGGCGGTGCTGTTCACATTGGCGATGTCCTCAGGAACCCCAATCGACGGCGCGAACATCCGGGCCACCACACCACCCGTACGGGTGGGGTGCGAATAGACGTAGCAGCCCAGCAACCCCAACCTGTCGCACGCCGCCCGGAGCCGGTCCAGGCGAGGGCCCAAGGCCACGACCGCACCAGGTGTGGTGACCGGCACCAACATCCGCGCCCGCCCCAACGACGCCACACACGCCCCGGAAACAAGGTCGCCCGCAGCGACACCGAGGGCGTCGACGACGAGCCCAACCTCGAACGAGGTCGCGTCCCGTACGGCCACCGGACCCGGGTCGAACGAGGCACGGATCTGGTCACCGTCGCGGACCGCGCGACCGACGAACGTACGCCCCGACACACGCAACCTGAACTCGTGCTCGCCACCGCCACGACGCCCGGCGAGGTACGCCACCGCCGCCACCGTCCCATGCCCACACGCGGGCAGTTCCCCCTCGGCGGCGAAGAACCGCAGATCCACAGGCTCGTCGCCCACGACCCGCCCCACGAACACGGCATGCGACGTGCCCATCCGGACCGGCACACGGCTGCGCTCGGCGTCGCTCAACACGTACTTCGCATCCGGTGTGGGGGAGAGAGACTCATCGACGACAGATGTTGGGCTGCCCCCACGCCCGCCCCGAAGGCAGGCGTTGACGATGGTCACCACAACCGAGTCGTCGGAAGCGGCCACCACCGCACTGTCGTCACCCACGACGCCACCACCCCACTGGTTCCGTGCCATCACCGTCCACCCACGTCGTACGCACCAAGCCAACACCCTCAGTAGCATCTCGACCATGAACCTGGCGGTCGATCAATCAGCGGAAACCGGACCACCTGTGGTGTGCCTACCCATGTTCAGCATGAGCCGCGCCGCCACGGCCGCCGCCTTCCGCCCCGCCCTCGCCGGCACCGGCCTGCGAGAGATCTACCTGGACCTGCCCGGCCACGGCGACACCCCCGCCAACTGCCCACCCACCTCCCAGGCGGTGCTGGACACCGTCTGCGCCTGGCTCGACCACCACGTCGACACGCCAGTCCTGCTCGCCGGTGGCTCCTACGGCGCGTACCTGGCCGCCGGCATCGCCCGCCAACGACCCAACCTCGTCCGCGGCCTGCTCCTCGTCTGCCCCGGCGTCACCATCACCCGCGACAGCCGGGACCTGCCCGACGACCCACCACTCGACGCGCCCCCGGGCTGGCTCGACGCCGCTCCCACCGAACTGCACGCACACCTCGACGCCGCCCTGGGCCACCGCACCCCAGCCGTCGTCGCGACGGTGCTCGCGGCAATGAACGCCGGTGGCCCCGGCGACGCGACCTTCCAACAGCAGCTGCAGACCGGCCCCGACTACGCGCTACCCGACGAGAGCGCTGAGGTCGTCTTCGACGGGCCGGTCAGCGTGATCACCGGCCGACAGGACCGAATCATCGGCTACGCCGATCAGTTCCGCGCCATGCGCCACTATCCGCGCGGCACCTACACCATGGTCGACGCGGCCGGACACTACCTGCCGTACGAACAACCCACCCTGCTGCGATCGTTCACCCAGGACTGGCTGCGCCGCACGCGAGGCTGAGATGTGTCTGTGGGGGAGCGGACCCCGCCAACGAGGGTGACGGGGTTCGTCAGCCTCGAATCACTCATCCGAAGCGTTTGATGCGTACCCCTTCCGGGCGCCTGCCGCCGCTGCTCATCCACCGGCTCAGCGACCGCCGCGACAAGATCACCACGTTCCTGACCCGTCAGGAACCCCGCGAGGCACCATGACACGGCGGCGGATGAGCCGACGCGCGCATCTGTCGTTGTGAGTGCGTGAGGTGATACCGCACGCTGCGTCGAGCGGGGTCAGCCGTTACCGTGCTGCCGTTCCTGCTCCGCCAGAGCAGCCGCTGCCCTGTCCAGGTCGTAGTGAGAAAACACAGGGATGCCCCGGCGGCGCAACGCCTCGGCCGCGACGCCACGCCCAGCGACAGTGACGCCGGTGAAGGTTCCGTCGTGAACGTAGGTGCTACCGCAGGTAGGGCTGCCCTCGACCAGGATGGCGAGCCCGACGCCGGCCTGCAGTGCCTTGTCGACCGCCCGCTGCGCCGCCGCCTGGAACAGTTCGGTGACGTCACGGCCCGATGCTTCGTGCACTTGGGCGCGGCCGTCGAGGACGTCGGCCGCGCTGCCGCCGACGATCTCGGCTGCCGGGCGCGGCACCGGGAATCCGACGACCAGTTCTGGACACAGCGACACGAGGCGCCCTTCAGAAGCCCACCGCTGCCAGATCGGAGAGGCGACCGGCACGCCAGTCTCGTTGAACCGGATCGGTGCGCCGCCCAGGCAGCCGCTGACCAGGATTTTCAACACGGCAACACCTGGGGCAGCAGCGCCGTCAGCGTCGCCGCCGTGTAGGTTGCCGTGACCCCCGGCGGCAGGCCGACTCCAGCACGGTCGAGGAATGCCGTGTCGATACCCAGAGCGGCGGCTCCGGCGACATCGGATGATGCGGAGTTGCCGATGTGGATCACGTCGCCGGGGCCCAGGCCGAGGCGGGCCAGCGCGAGCTGGAACGGTTCAGGGCGGGGCTTGTATGCGCGGGCTTCTTCGCTGGTCACCGCGGCGGCGACGGCAATGCCGTGCCACCGCAGCACCGCCGTCAGGTCGTCCTGGTCGACGTCGGAGACCAGGCACACCGGCACCGTCACAGCATCGAGGAACGGCCGGCTGTCGTCGTATAACGGTGGATGACGCCAGGAGTCCAGCTGCTTGCGGCAGATCGGCTCAAGCTCCACGGATGCCCCGAAGTTCGCCACAGCCTCGGTGAGGCTGCCGAGCGTCAGGTCTGCGAGCGTACGAAAACCGGCCCCATACGCCATTTCGGCGCTGGCCTCCAGCCGTCGGGACCACTCTGCCGCGATAGCAGACGGATCGACTGCGATCAAATCTGCTACTTGCACGCAGACGTCATTGACCGAGCTCTCATCATCGTGTACGAGCGTGCCGTACACGTCCAGCAAGATCGCCTGATACACAGTGAGACGCTACCGGACTGATCTGACCCAAGCCGGATTCGATAATGCAGATTATGTAAAGTGAGGCGTTCTGGCGGTCCCCTTGCCCTCACCCGAGCGGGGTCACTCGCGCGTCAGGCCGGGCGGACACGCGTCCTCGTCCGGACCGACGAGGCGCGCGTTGACCAGCGGGTTGCGCCGCAGGGCCGTCAGTACGGCCACACTGGCGCCGATGTCGGTCCAGGTGTCGTCCCACAGGGCGGAGACGAGCCAGGAACGATCCGCCGGAAAGAACAGGTCGGGCAGCGCCCCGGCGCCGCGCATGTGACCGCTGCGCCAGGTGAGGGCCTGTTTCGGCCCGGCCTCGACCAGTACGTACGACCAACCCCAGTAGAGAGACACCCTCGGGGCATCCGGGAAGACCACGTCGTGGGCGCCGGTGTCGAGAAAGCCCAGCCACCACGGCTGCTCCGGCGTGCACCACACCAGTTCGTCGATCACCGCGCGTTCGTGGGCTTCGAAACCAACCCCTTCTGGTGGGTAGAAGGTGCCGTACGCGTCGAACACCGGCGGGATCGCGGCGGTGACCGAGAAACCCTGCGTGGTGCGCCCGGCGAGCCAGGCGACGTCGCCGGCGGTGCCGATCCGCCAACTCCGCCCGTCCTTGTCGACCTGGGCGGGGCCGGTCCGGGCTCTGGTGTCACTGGCGTGGTGGGGCGCGGCGACGGCGGCGGGCGATGCCCACGGCGACCACCCGGGCCGGTCGGTCACCCGCCACCGATGCCCCTCGGGACAGACCCAGGCCATGGGATCGTCCGGATCTCGGTACACGGTGGGTGTGCCGGGTTGACCACACTCGGGGCAGGTGGCAACGGGCGACGTCATGTCGCGCACGATACGTGTTTCTCGATCAGTGCCACCCGTGTCCGCACCGGTCCGGCCGGCACATCGACCAGCTGGTATCCGTGGTCCTCGTACACCTCCTGGTGCAGGCGGGCGAAGGCCAGCGTGTCGGCGTAGCTGATCTGACGCGCTGCGGTGTGTCGGATGAAGCCCAGCGGGCTGATCAGGAACACCGGGCGTTGGTAGGTGCGCTCGCGCATGATCCGGTCCACCTCGGCGATCAGTGCCGGGCCGATCGGTCTGCCCAGGTGGCGGGCCAGTGCCAGGGTGCACAGCGGCGACCGGTCGTAGAACTGGACCGGCTGACGCGCGTCGGCTTCGACCTGCCGGTGGTGTTGCAGCGCGGCGACAGCGTCGACGAAGTCGGTGTCGTGCCACGGCGCGGCGTACCCCTGTGCCTGCCTCTCGGCGATGAGGTCCGTGGCGGCCTCTCGGACGGTGACGTGTCCCCTGCGGTGGAGCACCTCGATGATGGTTGTCTTGCCGGCGCCGGGCGCTCCTGTGAGGACGTACCGCCGGGGTTCTGGCATCTCCTCCCCCTCTCTCGGTCCCCTACCCGGAAACCCGAAAATGCTGCATAATATGCCTTATGCATGACAAACAGGACGAATCGCTTGCGGTACTGATCGAGGAGTTCCTGACCGCGCGCGCCACCCGCAAGCCCTCCCCCCACACCCTGGCCGCGTACCGCAGGGATCTGCACGCGATCGCGGCTCTGGTCGCGGAAGCCCCTCCCCTCCCCCTGGACGCCTTGTCGATCACCGACCTCTCCCCCCGGGTGATGCGGGCGGCCTTCGCCCGGTTCGCCGCCCCCCGGGCGCCCGCGTCGGTGCATCGGGCCTGGTCCACCTGGAACAGTTTCTTCACGTTCCTGGTCGCTGACGGGTTCGTGGCGGGCAACCCGATGCCGGCGGTCGGGCGTCCTCGGGCGCTACTCCCCCAGCCCAAGCCGCTGCGCGGCGCGGACACCCCCGAGGTGCTGCTCGCGTCCGCCGCGCGCGACGACGGTCGGCAACGCGACCCGTGGCCGGAGCGGGACGTGGCGGTGTTGGCGGTGGCGCTCTGCGCCGGGCTGCGCCTGTCGGAGCTGTTGGCGTTGCGGGTCGACTCGCTCGGTGGTCGGCCCGGTGAGCGGCGGGTCGAGGTGGCGGGCAAGGGCGGGCGGCCTCGGGTGGTGCCGATCGAGGCGGATCTGGACCGGGTGCTGCGCGACTACCTGGACAGTCGGGTGCGGCGGTTCGGCTCGCGGTCGGTACGCCCCGACTCGGCGTTGCTGGTGGATCGGCGTGGTGAGCCGTTGCGCCGTGGTGGCCTGCAGTATCTCGTCGAGTCGTGTTACCGGAGGGCCGGTATCGGTGACCGGGTGCCGCGTGGTGCGCGGCTGCACGCGCTGCGGCACACCTTCGCGACCCGGTTGGCGGAGGACGGTGCGAGTGCGGCGGAGATCATGCGGTTGTTGGGGCACGCGTCGTTGGCGTCGTCGCAGACGTACATCGAGGTGACGGCCGGGCAGCAGCGCGACGCGGTCCGCGCGAACCGGACCAACCGCGCGCTGGCGGGTCTGGTGCCGCCGGGGTGAGCGTGGTCAGTGTGCGCGGTCGCCGGTGCCGTCGGCCGTGACGGGCAGGGGGCCGAGGACGGCGTTGATGATGTGGATGCGGGCGTTGGTGGCCTGGTAGTCGGCGCAGACCGTGTCGGCGCGGTCGCCGAGGCGGGCGGTGGCCCCGGTACGGGTGACGGTGACGGTGACGCCGTCGAGGGTGGTGGCGGTGCCGGCGGTGGTGAGGTCGGCGATCGGGTGGGTCCCGGTGATGAGGTGGGCTTTCAGCAGGGTGCGGAGCTGGTCGGTGTGGCGGGTCATGAGGTCGTCCCAGTTGTCCTCGGAGAACGTGGCGGCGAACGCGTCGTCGGAGGGCGCCAGGACGGTGACGCCGGTGCCGGCGGGCAGGTCGGTGAGGACGCCGCTGGTGCGCAGGGCCGCTTCGAACGTGGTGAGGGTGGGGATCCAGCGCAGCGCCTGTTCGACGGGTTGACCGGCGAGGAAGCTCGGGTTGCCGGGTTCGGTGCCGCTGGGCAGAGCGGCGCAGAGCGGACCGGTGATCTGGGGTGCGGTGGCCGTTGGCGCGGCGTCGGCGCGGGAACCTGCGGGGCTGCTGGTGCAGGCGGCCAGCAGCAGTGTCGGCAGGAGCAGGCCGAGTGCCCGTCGTCGGGGGTGGCGCGGTGCGGTGGCGGAATGCGACACGGCGGCCTCCACGGGTTCGGGGTTGGTCGGTGGGTTGTGCCGGCGGCGCGGGCAACGGGCCCGCGCCGCCGGCAGCGGTTGTCTAGCTGTCGGTCACAGCGTCGCGCACTGGGTGGTGCGGGGGCCGTGGACGGTGTTGGTGATGCCGAGGTTGGTCGGTGCGGGGTTGTTGCCGGTGCAGCTGAGCGGGCCGCGGACGGTGTTGCCGATCAGCAGGGGTGCGTCGGTGCCGGTGGTGTTGCCGGAAAGGTCGACCGGGCCGGCGATGGTGACGTCGATGATGGAGATGGCGTCGGTGGTGTTGGCGATCCGGACCGGGCCGTTGACGCTGCTGTCGGCGAGCAGAACGCCGGCGGCGCCGGTGGCGCTGAGCGGTCCGCTGATGGTCGTTCCGGTCGTGACGAGTGCCGCGCCGGCCCGGACGGTGACCGGGCCGTTGATGGTGGCGTCGTCGGCGCAGGTGAAGCCGGTGACGACCAGGGGTCCGTTGCGGCGGCCGGTGAGGGTGGGATAGACGCGTTCGCCGTCGGTGAGCTTCTCCACGCCCTTGGTGTCGAGGAGCAGTGGGATGAGGCCGCGTTCGGGTTGGTTGAGGGGCACGTAGTAGCCGTCGCCGGTCTTGATGACTTTCCAGCCGTGGGCGGCGATGCGCTGGGCGACGGTGGTGCCGACGCCACCGGGTCCGTCGGTGCGGGCGCCGTGGTACTGCGCGTCGGTGAGTTTGTAGGCGCAGGGTGCGTTGTCGAGGATCAGGTCGGCGGGGGGCGCGTCGAGCGGCGGTGGGCTGTCACCGGGGTGCGGTGCCGGGTGGGCCGGGATGGGGCGGGAGCCGCGGAAGACCAGCCGGCCGGTGTTGGCGGCCTGGAACTCGATGGCCTCGGTACGGGCCTTGAGGATGTCGGCGCGGTCTTCGCGGTGGTAGTCGAGGAACTGCTGGAACGTCCACAGGGCGGAGTACGTCTTGCGGCGCCGGTTGTTGGCGGTGTTGCCCTCGTCGGGGCGGGTCTGGCCGCCGGAGCTGCGCAGTTCCAACAGCGAGTTGGTGACGTTCTTGAGCCCGAGGGTGTTGCGCAGGATGGTTTCCTCGCTGAGGCCGACGTTGCCGCCGCCTTCGCAGCCGTAGGGGCAGGCCCACCAGCCGGCTTCGGCGCCCTTGGCGTACATGTGGTCTTCGATCATGTCCTGGGACTGGTCGAAGATGGGTTGGGCGACGTTCTGGTGCCGTGGGGGCAGCATCGGCAGGTCGCCGGCGCGGGAGTTGCCGAACTCGTGGCCGTCGTAGCCGGCGACGGGTCGGTAGTCGCGGACCATCCTGATGTACGCGGCGGTCTCGGGTTGGCGGATGAGGGAGTAGTCGCGGTTGAGGTCCTGGCCGGTGGAGTTGCCGCGGGTGTTGTTGGCGCGGCCGTCGCCGTTGATGGTGGGGACGATCAGGACGGTGGTGTGGCTGAGCAGGTCGGTGATGCGGGGGTCGGTGCTGAAGGCGAGTTGGCGGGCCATGATGAGGCAGGCTTCGCGGTCGCCGGGTTCGTTGCCGTGCACGTTGCAGTTGATGGCCAGGGGTGCGGTGGCGGCGACGGCTGCGGGGGTGGCCGGCGGGGTGGGGTGGCCGATGACGAGCATGTTGATGGGTCGGTTCTGCACGGTGCGGCCGAGTTCGACGACGCGTACGCGGTCGCTGAGGGCGTCGATGGCGGCGGTGTAGGCGTACTCGTCGGTGTCGCTGGTGTATTGCGCGGCGTGGGTGGTTTCCCATTGGGTGCGCAGCTGTTGGCCGGGGGTGTCGGGGTTGCCCCAGGGTGCGGTGGTGGTGGCGGTGACCGGCTCGGAGTAGGGCTGTTCGGTGCTGCCGGTGCGGGCGCGGACGCGCCACTGGAAGGTGTCGCCGGGGTTGTAGCCGGAGTCGGCGAAGGTAGGCGCCTGTTGGTTGATCTGGCGGTTGGGTCGCCAGATGCCGACGATGGTGGGTGCGCCGGTGGGGGTGTTGTCGGCGTCGACGGGGGTGCGTTCGATCTGGTAGTCGGTGGCGCCGTCGACTGGTTGCCAGGCGAGGGTGGTGTATCCGTCGGCCTGGTGGGCGGTGAGGGCGGTGACCTGGTCGGGTAGCGCGGCTTGTTGGGCGTTGGCGGGGGTGGGCGCGGTGGTGAGGGTGACGGCGATGAGGGTGGACACGGCGATGAGGGTGGTTCGCTGACGTCTCATGTGGCCTCCGACGAGTTGATCGTGGCGCGTGTCGACCAGCATGGTTGTCGGAGTTCGTCGATGCAATGATCTTGAGGGAATCTTGCGACTCGGTGGGGTGCTCCCCCGCCCTCGTCAGGCGTCGATGATGGTGGTGGGTTCGCCCGGTGGGAGCCAGCGGATGCTGTCGCGCACCGCGGGCGGGGCGGCGGTGAACGCGCGCTCGATGACCTCGCGGGGCTCCTGGAAGTGCTGCCAACCCTCGTAGTGCACCGGGATCACGGTGTGGGGTCGCAGCGCGGCGCACAGCTGGACGGCTCGCCGGGCCGTCATCGAGTAGCGCAGCGGCCCGGTGACGGGGAACCGTACCCCGCCCAGGTGCAGCAGTACGGTGCCGATCCGGGTGCGGGTGGCCACGTCGCGGACCCGGCGGGTCAGCACGGTGTCGCCGGTGATCCAGAGCGCGCCGTGGTGTTGTCCGGCCCAGCGCAGGGCGAAGCCGATGACGTCGCCGACGATCGGGCCGCTCAGCGGTGGGCCGTGCCGGCAGGGCGTCGCGGTCACCTCGATCGTCGGTCGTGCGGGGTGCGTGATCCGGGTGGTCTGACCGGCGCGCAGGCCCTGGGTGGCGGGGCCGAGCCGGCGTGCCCCGGACACGGTGGTGAGCACGGTGCCCGCGCCGCTGAGGAGCGCGCGGCCGGCGTCGTCGAGGTTGTCGCCGTGGTGGTCGTGGCTGAGCAGCACCGCGTGGATGGGCCCGAGGTCGGCGGCGGGGATCGCCGGGCCGGTGATCTTCCGGGACGAGGTGCCCCAGCCGAAGGTGTAGCGCCGCCCGGGCGGGTCGAAGGTGGGATCGGTGAGCAGCCGCCACCCGCCGACCTCGATCAGCGTGGTGGGGCCGCCGATGTGGGTGATCCGCAGCGGCGGCGCGGTGTTCACCGGGCGTGCCGCAGGGCCCAGTCGAGGGCGTCGTCGGCGATCTGCTGCCAGCCCTGTTGGGCGGGGAGCAGGTGTGCGTACCCGTGGTAGAGCTTGACCTCGGTGATGGTGTCGCCCTGGTAGTGCGCGGCGTTGGCGCGCTGCACGCTGGGCGGCATGATGTGGTCCTCCGAGCCGGAGATGAACAGCAGCGGCGCGCGCTGGTCGTTGTGGTAGTTGACGGCGATGTCCTGGGGGCCGGGCAGCAGGTTGGCCAGGACGCTGTCCCAGAGGATGCCGCCGGCGGCGGGGATGGCGTAGCGCTCGTACAGGGCGCGGGCCTCCGGCTCGTCGAAGGTGTTGGTGAACGCGTAGTTCCACTGCTCGAAGGTGAACCCGACGGCGCGGTGCCGGTTGGCGGGGTTGCGCAGCACCGGAAAGGTGGAACGCAGCTGGGAGAACGGGATGTTCTTGACACCTTCGGTGGGCGCCGAGTTGAGGGCGACTGCGCTGGCGCCGTACCCCCGGTCGAGCAGCACCTGGGTGAACGCCCCGCCGGCGGAGTGACCCATGATGATCGGCGGCTTGGGCAGCGCGTCGACCACCGCGGACAGGTGCGCGATGACCTGCGGCGCGGTCAGCGTCTCCAGGGGGCTGGGGTCGGCGTTGATCGCCTCGACCTCGCCTTCCAGCCCGGGGTACGTGGGGGTGAGCACCTGGTAGCCCTTGGCCTGGTAGTGAGTGACCCAGTGTTCCCAGCTGCGGGGGGTCACCCAGAACCCGTGGATGAGCACGATCGTGTCCGGCGTGTCGCTCATGGTCAGCTCCGTGATTGTCGGGGTGGCGATGGCGCAACGACGGTGGTGTCGGTTGAGCCCACCCTAGACATTGGTGGCCCGCGATGGTGGCCTGTCGGGCGACCAGGAATCAGCCGAGGTCGACCAGCAGGGGGCGGTGGTCGGAGATGGTGGACGGTGGCGCGGTGACGGCCCGTACCGGTGGGAGGTCGGCGAGGGCGTGCCGGTCGGCGAGGATGTGGTCGAGTTGGACGCGGGGCTGCCCGGAGGGGTAGGTGGGGCGTCGGCCCAGGGGGTGCCAGCCGGAGATGAGCCGGGCCGCGCCGGCGGGCAGGTTGAGGTCGCCGAGCAGGACGCGGGGGCCCGGGAGGGCGCGCAGGGCGCGGACGGTCTGGCGTAGTTGGCGGGCGTTCCAGCCGGGCACGAAGGACAGGTGGGTCGCGGCGACGGTGAGTGGGCCGTGGGGGGTGTCCAGGACGGCGGCGAGGACCACGCGGGGTTCGTCGTGCAGCAGGATGAGGCCGCCGCGGGGGCCGGGCACGTAGACCGGTGAGCGCACGGGCGCGGGCTTGAGTCGGGTGACCTGCCAGCTGCGGACGGGGTATCGGCTGATCAGGCCGATGCCGTAGCAGGGTTCGCCGTGGCCGTCGTCGTCGTGGCGCAGTGGGCGGAACTGTTCGCCGGGGGTGCCGACGACGGCGGCGGCGAAGCGGTGGTGGGGTGCGTTGAGGGCGCGGGCGGCGATGGCGGTGAGGTCGAGGTTGCCGCTGCGGTGTTGGTCGCGGTCGACCTCCTGCAGGGCGAGTACGTCGGCGTCGAGGGCGGCGATGGCGGCGGCGAGTCGGGCGGGGTCGACGAGCCCGTCGGTGAGGGACCGTCCGTGCAGCAGGTTGAACGTGGCCAGGCGCACTCCTGCACCTTACGTGCCCGTGGCATGGTTGCCGGGTGGCGAAGGTGTTGCTGTGCTCGGTGCTGGTGTTCGTGGCGGTCGGGGCTTTGGGGGTGTGGTTGCGGCGTACGCGGGGTCGGTGAGCGGGTGAGGCTTGCCACTTGAGGGCTGCTGCGGCGCGTCGGGTGGGGAGAATTGCCGCCCGTGGACGCCGTGACGCTGAGTACCCTGCTGGCCGCCGCGGCGATGGCCGGGTGGGTCGATGCCGTGGTCGGTGGCGGCGGGTTGCTGCTGCTGCCGGCGTTGCTGGTGGCCGCCCCGGGGTTGCCGGTGGCCACCGCGTTGGGCACGAACAAGTTGGCCGCGATCTTCGGTACGGCCACGGCGGCGGCGACGTACGCCCGCAGGACGACTGTCGACTGGCGGGTGGCGGGGCCGGCGGCGGGGTTGGCGGTGTTCAGCGCGGGTGTGGGCGCGGCTCTCGCCGGGGCGGTGCCGGCGTCGGCGTACCGGCCGGTCGTGTTGGTGGTGTTGGTGGCGGTGGCGGTGTTCGTGCTGCTGCGTCCCCGCATGGGGGTGGTGGCGGTGCCGGCGAAGCGCACTCCGGTGCGGGTGGCGGCGGTGATCGCGGTGGCCGGAGTGGGGATCGCCCTGTACGACGGGTTGATCGGCCCGGGCACCGGCACGTTCCTGGTGTTGGCGTTCACCGCCCTCGTCGGTGCGGATTTCGTGCACGGCTCGGCGATGGCGAAGGTCGTCAACGCGGGGACGAATCTGGGCGCGCTGGTGGTGTTCGGGGTGACCGGGCACGTGTGGTGGCTGCTGGGCGCGGGCATGGCGGTGTGCAACATCGCCGGCGCGGTGTTGGGGGCGCGGATGGCGTTGCGTCGCGGCTCCGGGTTCGTGCGGGTGGTGCTGCTCGTGGTGGTGGTGGCGTTGGTCGCGAAGCTCGGCCACGACCAGTGGGTGGCCCGCTAGCTGCGGCGGCTGGGTGAGTCGAAGCGCCCGGCGCGGATCTCGCGCAGGGCCCGGCGGCGGGTGTCGCCGCGCAGGGTGTCGACGTAGAGCTTCCCGCCCAGGTGGTCGGTCTCGTGTTGCAGGGCGCGGGCCAGGAACCCGCTGCCGGCGATGGTCAGCGGCTCGCCGTGCTGGTCGACGCCGTGGGCGGTGGCGTGCAGGGCCCGCACGGTCGGGAAGTACAGCCCGGGGATGGACAGGCAGCCCTCCTCGTCGTCCTGGAGCTCCTCGGACAGCTCGAGGGTGGGGTTGATGAGGTGGCCGCGGTGCCCGTCGGCGTCGTAGACGAACACCTGGGCGCTGACGCCGATCTGCGGTGCGGCGACGCCGGCGCGGCCGGGGGCGCCGAGCAGGGTGTCCATCAGGTCGGTGACGAGGGCGCGCAGCTCGGCGTCGAAGGTGGTGACCGGTTCGCATCCGGTGC
Source organism: Micromonospora sp. NPDC050784 (assembly GCF_044456765.1). Classification (NCBI taxonomy): domain Bacteria; kingdom Bacillati; phylum Actinomycetota; class Actinomycetes; order Micromonosporales; family Micromonosporaceae; genus Micromonospora; species Micromonospora sp. NPDC050784. Next base: position 64,623 of record NZ_JBITGG010000027.1, read on the forward strand.
GCAGGACAGGGTCGCCGATGATCCGGATGGGCCGCATGGTCATGGGGTTCAGCGTATCGCCGTCCGGTGCGGCGCTCGGCGCCCGGCCAGGGTGGCGCGGATCGGGGTGGTCTTCGCGGCGGCCTCGGCGACCTCGGCGTGCGCGTCGCTGTCCCAGGTGATGCCGCCGCCGGCCCAGGTGTGCAGCCGCTGGCCGTCGGCGGCGGCGGTGCGGATGGTCAGGCCGAGGTCGACGTGGCCCGGGGCGACCCAGCCCAGGGCGCCCATGCTGGCGCCCCGCCCGACGGGTTCGAGGGCGCTGATCTGGGTCAGGGCGGCGAGTTTCGGGGCGCCGGTGACGGAGCCGCCGGGGCAGGTGGCGCGCAGCAGGTCGGCGAGGCCGAGGCCGTCGGCGGCGGTGGCGCGGACGGTCGACTCGGCCTGCCACAGGTCGCACCAGCGGCGTACGGCGAACAGGTCGTCGACGGTGACGGTGCCGGTGCGGGCGATGCGGGCGAGGTCGTTGCGTTCCAGGTCGACGATCATGATGTGTTCGGCGCGTTCCTTCGCGCTGGCGAGCAGTTCGGCGCGGCCGGCGGGGGTGGCCGGGCGGGTGCCCTTGATCGGTCGGGTGATCACCTGCCCGTCGGTGACCTCGACGAGGGTTTCCGGGGAGGCGCAGCCGATGGCCCAGCCGTCGCCGGTGAGGACACCGCCGTAGCGGGCGCCGGGGAGCGCGCCGAGGCGGCTCAGGGCGGGCAGCGGGTCGCCGGTGTAGGGGGCGGCGGCGTGGCCGACGAGGTTGCTCTGGTAGACGTCGCCGCGGCCGATGGCGGCGCGGACCGCGTCGACGGCGGCGGCGTGCTGCCCGGGGGTCCAGCTCTCGGTCCACTCGCCGAGCCACCACGGCGTCGGTGGGCCGGGCCGGGTGGCCCGGGTGGGGGTGTGCTCGAAGACGACGACGGCGAGGTCGGGCAGGGTCGGCGCGGGTTCGGGTGCCCCGGTGGGGGCGCCGGCCAGCAGAGCCCCGGCCGCGGCGGACAGGTACAGGGCCGCGCCGCAGGCCCCGGTGCCGTGCTGGGCGGCGGCGGGTCGGGTCAGGTCGTGCAGGGGCAGGCCGTGCGCGGCGAGGAACTCCTCGGCGAGGGCCGCGGGGTCGCCGCCGTCGCCGCGGGACCAGTGCAGGCGGGCGCGTTCGGTGAGCGCGCCCCGGCACGCGGCGGGCGCGGCGGGCACATCGACCAGAGCAGCCGAGCCGCTGTCCGCGGGGCACACCTGTGGGAGCGTTTCCACGCCGTACGGTCCAACCTTCCTCATCCGTTCAGTGGATTTCCCGGTCACCAGGCAGGCACCTGCTCGATGTTGGACACTTTCGCTTGGTACTGTGCGTCACTGGTCATGTGAACCATGACACAGTGCCCCCACAGTCCGGAGAACCCGATGTGCCAGCACCAACCGACCTGCCCCTCCGCTGAAGCCACCGACCGGGAAGCCGCGCGGGTCCTCGCCTGCTTCCGTGAGCAGGGCTGGAGCCTGCTCTGCAACGGTGTCATCGTCTTCGAGGACACCGGCGAGCTGCTTCCCGACGGCAGCAGCATCGCACCGCACCGCGGCCCCGCCCGCCACGCCCTCGTGGCCTGACCGACCACTCAGCGTCACCGTTTAGCCGCCGTCGACCCAGGCTAGTCCCCCGGTAAGGGACGTCCCCGCCCAGGTCGCAGCGGCTGCCGGGGCAGGCCGTACCGCCCGCCCCGGCGCGCCGTCGTCAGTCCCCGACCGGCTGCGGCGTTGTCAGTCCTCGAACGCCTCCGGCGACGGGCACGAGCAGACCAGGTTCCGGTCGCCGTACGCGCCGTCGATGCGCCGCACCGGCGGCCAGTACTTCCCGGCCCGGTCCACCCCGCCCGGGTAGGCGCCCACCGACCGCGGGTACGCGTGCGACCACTCGTCACCGCTGACCATCGCCGCGGTGTGCGGCGCGTTGGCCAGGGGGTTGTCCCCCGCCGGCCACGCCCCGGACCCCACCTGCTCGATCTCCGCGCGAATCGCGATCATCGCATCGCAGAACCGGTCCAGCTCGGCCAGGTCCTCGCTCTCGGTCGGCTCCACCATCAGCGTCCCCGCCACCGGGAACGACATCGTGGGCGCGTGGAAGCCGTAGTCGATCAGCCGCTTGGCCACGTCGTCGACGCTCACCCCGGTCGCCTTCGTCAACGGCCGCAGGTCGAGGATGCACTCGTGCGCCACCAGGCCCTTGTTGCCCGCGTACAGCACCGGGAAGTGCCCCCGCAGCCGCGCCGCCACGTAGTTCGCCGCGAGCACCGCCACACCGGTGGCCCGGGTCAGCCCCTCGGCGCCCATCATCCGCAGGTACGCCCACGGGATCGGCAGGATCCCCGCCGACCCGTACTTCGCCGCCGAGATCGCCGGCGTCGCGTCCGCGTGCGCGCCCAGCGGGTCACCGGGCAGGAACGGCGCCAGGTGCGCACGCACCGCCACCGGGCCCACCCCGGGCCCTCCGCCGCCGTGCGGGATGCAGAACGTCTTGTGCAGGTTCAGGTGCGACACGTCCGCGCCGAACTTGCCGGGCTTGGCGAACCCGACCAGGGCGTTGAGGTTCGCCCCGTCGACGTACACCTGCCCGCCGGCGTCGTGGACCTTGGCGCACAGCGACGCGATGCCCGTCTCGTACACGCCGTGCGTCGACGGGTACGTCACCATGATCGCGGCGAGCGCGTCGCGGTGCTTGTCGATCTTCGCATCCAGGTCGACGAGGTCGACGTTGCCGTCGTCGTCGCAGGCCACCACCACGACCCGCATGCCGGCCATCACCGCCGACGCCGCGTTCGTGCCGTGCGCCGACGACGGGATCAGGCACACGTCGCGGTGCGTCTCACCGCGCGACGCGTGGTACGAGCGGATCGCCAGCAACCCGGCCAGCTCACCCTGCGAACCGGCGTTGGGCTGCACGCTCACCGCGTCGTAGCCGGTCACCTCGGCCAGCCACGACTCCAGCTGACCGATCAGCTCCCGGTACCCGGCGGTCTGGGTGTCCGGCGCGAACGGGTGGATGTTCGCGAACTCCGCCCAGCTGACCGGCTCCATCTCGGTGGTCGCGTTCAGCTTCATCGTGCACGAACCGAGCGGGATCATGCCCCGGTCCAGGGCGTAGTCGAAGTCCGACAGCCGCCGCAGGTAGCGCAGCATCGCTGTCTCCGAGTGGTGGCTGCGGAACACCGGGTGGGTGAGGAAGTCGCTGCCGCGCGTCAGGTCGACCGGCAGGGCCGCGTCCACGTCACCGTCGAACGCGGGCACCCCGAACGCCTCCCACACCTGCTCCAGGTGCGCGTCGGTCGTGGTCTCGTCGCAGGACACCCCCACCCGGTCGGCGTCGACCAGCCGCAGGTTCACCCCCCGCTGCGCGGCGGCCTCGACGACCTGCGCCGCCGCGCCGGGCACGGTCGCGGTGACGGTGTCGAAGAACGCGACGTCCGCGACGTCCACGCCGCCGGCGCGCAACCCGGCCGCGAGCCGCGCCGCCATCCGGTGGGTACGCGTCGCGATGTCCCGCAGCCCGTCCGGGCCGTGGTAGACGGCGTACATGCCGGCCATCACCGCGAGCAGGACCTGCGCGGTGCAGATGTTGCTGGTCGCCTTCTCCCGCCGGATGTGCTGCTCGCGGGTCTGCAACGCCAACCGGTAGGCAGGGTTGCCGTCCGCGTCGCGGGACACCCCGACCAGGCGCCCGGGCAGCATCCGCTCCAGGCCCGAGCGCACCGCCAGGTAACCGGCGTGCGGCCCACCGAAGCCCATCGGTACGCCGAAACGCTGGGTGGTGCCGGCGGCGATGTCCGCGCCGATGTCCCCCGGTGCGCGCAGCAGCGTCAACGCCAACAGGTCCGCCGCCACGGTCACCAGGGCGCCGACGGCGTGCGCCGCCTCGACCAGGCGCGCGTGGTCGCGGACCGCACCGGACGCCCCCGGGTACTGCAGGTGCAGGCCGAAGAACTCCGCCGGCAACTCGTCACGCTCGACGTCGAGGACCCGCACGTCGATGCCGAGCGGTTCGGCCCGGCTGGTGATCACCGCGATGGTCTGCGGCAGGGCGTCGGCGTCGACGACGTACACCCGGCTCTTGCTCTTGGAGGCCCGCCGCGCCAGGGTCATCGCCTCCGCCGCCGCGGTGCCCTCGTCGAGCATGGAGGCGTTCGCGGTGGCCAGGCCGGTCAGGTCGGTGACCATCGTCTGGAAGTTCAGCAGCGCCTCCAGCCGGCCCTGGCTGATCTCCGGCTGGTACGGCGTGTACGCCGTGTACCAGGCCGGGTCCTCCAGCACGTTGCGGCGGATCACCGCCGGGGTGTGCGTGCCGTGGTACCCCAACCCGATCATGGAGACGGCGACGGTGTTCCGGGCCGCGAGGGCCCGCAGCTCGGCGATCGTCTCGGCCTCGGTGGCCGGGTCGGGTAGGTCGAGGGTGCCGTGCCAGCGGATCACCTCGGGGATCGCGGCGTCCATCAGCTCGTCGATCGAGTCGTGCCCGACGACCTCCAGCATCCGACGCTCATCGTCGGGGCCGGGACCGATGTGACGGGTGGCGAACTGCTCTACGGTCATAGGGGCACTCCCGGGGCGAGGTCGACGTGTCGGCCTCCCCCTCTGTCGCACCCACAGGGGCACTCCACAGTGCCTGCCCACGAGGTCCTTTTGCCTGAGAGGTTCCGGGGAGGATTTGCCCCTTCGGCGCCGCCCTGCGTGCTGTCGGGCGGTCTCTCCCACGTGGGTGTTACCGGCGTGGTCAACGCTACCAGCGTTGGTGTTTCCGGCGGATGTCCTACCCCCGGGGGCCGGGCACCCCACCCGGGGTGTCCCATCCGCGGGCCGGGCACCCCGCCCGCGCCGTCACACCCCGGCCGGCGCCTCGACGCCGACCCGCGCGGCCAGCTGCGGCAACACCGCACCCAACGGGGCGTCGACGCACACGGTGGCGTGGCCGTCACCACGCGTCGGCCCCTGGTTGACGATGGCGACCGGGATGCCCCGTTTCGCGGCCCGGATCACGAACCGGCGCCCCGACATCACCGTCAACGACGACCCGAGCACCAGCAACGACCGGGCCTGCTCGACGGCCGCGAAACACCGCGCCACCCGCTGCGGCGGCACCGTCTCACCGAAGAACACCACGTCCGGTTTCAGCATCCCGGTGCCGCAGATCCCGCAGTCCACCGGCCGGAACGCCGCCACCTGCTCATCGGGGAGATCAACATCACCGTCCGGGTTGACCGCGGCGACGCGGGCCACGAAGTCCGGGTTGGCCTCGCGCAGCCGCCGGTGCAGCTCCTCCCGGGAGGTCAGGTTGCCGCAGTCCAGGCAGGTCACCTCGTCGAGGCGACCGTGCAACTCGATCACCGAGGTGCTGCCCGCCGCACCGTGCAGCCCGTCGACGTTCTGCGTGATCACCGTGTCGACCAGGCCGGCGTGTTGCAGCCCGGCCACCGCCCGGTGCCCGGCGTTGGGCGCCGCGCCCGCGATCAACCGCCACCCCAGGTGACTCCGCGCCCAGTAGCGCCGCCGGGCCAGGGGATCCCGGGTGAACGCCTGGAAGGTCATCGGCGTGTGCCGCCGCGCCACCCCGCTGGGCCCCCGGTAGTCCGGAATCCCCGACTCGGTGGACAGGCCGGCGCCGCTGAGCACCACCACCCCACCACCGGCCACCAGCGAGGTCAACGCGTCGAGGCTCTCCATCACCTCTCCATGCTGCCTCAACCCGTCCGCTAACGCCGAGCCCCGCGCCGGGTGGGCAGCGCCACCACCCGACGCGGGGCGGCGGGCTACGCCGCGAGGACGTCGGCGACGACGCAGGCGATGTTGTCCGGCGCCCCCTCGGCCCGCGCCAAACCGATCAGCTCCCGCACCGCGTCCGCGGGTTCGGCGGCCGCGGCCAACGCCGAGCGCAGGCCGGCCCGGTCGACGACCGCGGACAACCCGTCGGAGCACAGCAGGTACCGGTCACCGGGCTGGGCGGTGCGCAACGCCAGGTCCGCCTCGACCTGCCGACCGCCACCGAGGGCGCGCACCAGCACCGCCCGCTGCGGGTGCGTCGCCGCCTGGCCCCGGTCCAGCCGGCCCTGGTCGACCTGCGTCTGCACCCAGGTGTGATCCTGCGTGAGCAGCGACAACTCGCCGTCGCGCAGCAGATAGACCCGGGTGTCACCGACGTGCACCAGCCCCAGCCGGGAACCGCTGAGCAGCAGCGCGGTCAGCGTGGTGACCGGCTGGTCGGCGTCGGTGGCCAACCCGCGTACGGCGCGGTCGGCGTCGCTCACCGCACCGGCCAGCATCGTCAGCAGGTCGGCGGCCGGCACGTCGGTGAGCGCCAACGACTTCAGGGCGTCGACGGCGGCGGCGCTGGCGGCCGCACCCCCGGGCCCCCGCATACCGTCGGCCACCGCCAGCAACCGCCCGCTGGCGTACGCGGTGTCCTCGTTGCTGTCACGCACCAGCCCGGTGTCACAACCGGCGGCGCAGCGCACGACAAGGGTGGGATTCGGGTCAGACATGGTGGCGCCCCCTTCAGACAGGTGGTCCACGAGGAGGGTGGCGAGTCGGGCGCGGGCCGCGGTGTCGGCGCTGACCTGCCGCCAGTACGCGGTGATCGCCGCAGCCGCCGCGGCGGGCTCCAGGCCACACACCACCCGGATCGTCGCCAGCGGCATACCGATCCGACGCAACTGGGCGACCAGCCGGGCCACCGGCAACTGAGCCGGGTCGTACAGCCGGTAACCGGACTCCGGATCGACAGCGGCCGGCACCAGCAGCCCACCCTGGTCGTACAGGCGCAACGCCTTCGGCGTCAGCCTGGCCGCCCGGGCGAACGCCCCGATGGTCATCAGCCCCACGTCGACATCCTCCTCGTGCCGGTCACGGCGACCGGCGCCCACCAGGCTCAGGGTTACCCGAAGGTCAAGGTCAAGCCGGCGCCGCCGCTCGCACCGCCACCGCCGGTAGGTTGGGCACATGCGCGTCGTCATCGCCGGAGGCCACGGCAAGATCGCCCTACTGCTGCAACGCCACCTCACCGGGCGCGGCGACACCGCCGTCGGCCTCATCCGCAACCCCGAGCAGACCGCGACGCTGCGCGCCGCCGGCGCCACCCCCGTCGTCTGCGACCTGGAACACACCGAGGTCGCGCAGCTGGCCGAGCACCTTCACGGCGCCGACGCGGTGGTCTTCGCCGCAGGCGCCGGCCCCGGCAGCGGCGCCGCCCGCAAGGACACCGTCGACCGGGCCGCCGCCGCGCTGCTCGCCGACGCCGCCACCCGCGCCGGCGTCCACCGCTACCTGCTCGTCTCCTCCATGGGCGTGGACACACCACCCGCCCCCGGCAGCGACGACGTGTGGGCGGCGTACCTACGCGCCAAACGCGCCGCCGAGGACGACCTGCGCGGCCGCGACCTGGCCTGGACGGTGCTGCGACCCGGCCGGCTCACCGACGACCCACCCACCGGGCGGGTAACCCTCACCCCGGACGCCGGCCGCGGCGCGATCAGCCGCACCGACGTCGCCCACGTCCTCGCCGCCCTGCTCGACGAACCGCGCACCACCGGCGCGACCCTGGAACTCGTCGACGGGCCCACCCCGATCGCCGACGCCGTCCGCGCCGCCACCACCTGACCACCCGCCCCGCCGACGGCGGGCCTCAGCCGCCTGGACGGTGCGCGGCGACCAGCACCGGCCCACCGGGAACGGTCGGGAAACGGCGGACATCACCCAACCCGGCCCCCGCCAACACCTGCGCCATCCGGTCCGCGTCGAAGGCGTTGCCGCCGTTGCGGACGGCGTTCCACCGGTCGACGGCCGCCCGCAACGGATCCTCGGCCGGCGGGTTGGTGCCCGCCACCAGCCAGCCACCGGGTCGCAGCGCCCGCACCAGCCGGGGCAACGCGAGCGCCAACGTCTGCTGGGGAAGAAACGGCGCCGGCAACCAGACCAGGTCGTACCCGCCCGGCTCGTCCACCTCGGCGACGTCCTGCCGGCGCAACGTGATCCGATCCGCGACATCACCCGCCTCGGTCAGCTCCCCGCGGGCCAGGTCCAACGCCCGTTGCAGCACGTCGATGCCGACCACCGACGCCCGGGGCAACGCGCGGGCCACGGCGACAGCCAACGCCCCCACACCGGTGCCCACGTCCAGCACCCGGGCGTCGGCGGAATCCAAGCGCTCCGCCAGCCCTGGCAACTCGGGCACCACCCGCGACGCCAACGCCCGGCCGGTCGCCGCGGACGCCCGACCCTGATGCAGCAACACCTCGTCGTCCACCTGCGCCCAACCGGCCCCGCCCGGCCCGGAAGGCTCCTGCGCCGCCGCGGCGACCGCCTGCCGCAACGAACTCAACCGCGCCTGCACGGCGCTGCGCCCGGTCGGCCCATCGGCAGCCACCAGCGACGGGTGCGCCACCGGCGCCCCACCGTCCCAGGAGAGCAGACCAGCGGCCTCCAGCACCGCGCTGCGGTGCGGCGACCCGGCGAGGACCTCGGCGAGCGGGGCCGACAGGGCGTCACTCATGGTGCCCACCGCGGCCGCCAGAGCCCACGCCGACGCCTCCAACGCGGCCAACGGGTCCGCAGACCCGCCGGGTGGGGACGGAGATACCGACACGACGGCGCCTCTCCCAGGGGCGGGCCGCCGGTCAGCCCACCTGGCCCCTCCGACTATGCCACCGCCGCCAACGGGTGGGGTCCACGTCCGCGGACCCCACCCGGCGACGACTCAGCGCTGCTGGTGCCGCGGCAACGCCGACTGCCCCACCACACCACCCACGAACGGCGCCCCCGGCGTCTCCGCCGCGATCCGGTCCATGGTGCGCGCCAACTGCTCACTGCCGTCGTCGAGATGCCGCGCCGCCGCCTGCATGTGCGACACCATCATCTCCCCGAAGATCCGCAACGCCTCCCGGGTCGCCACCGTGTCGTCGAAGCTCGACCCGGCCGCGCTGCGGTACTCCGCCACCGCCCGCTCCGCCTCCTGCTTCGCCTCCGCCTCCGCCGCGTGCAGGTAACTCTCGTACTGCACCCGGGCGTACTCGGCGACCCGACGCGCGTAGTCATGCGCCTGCGCGATGATCTGCTCGGCCTCCCGTTGCGCCGCCGACAGCAGATTCACCTCCCGCGCCGCCGGAACCTTCGCCGCCGCCCCCGTACTCGGAATCACTCCGTGCCGGTGCAACTCCACCCGGTCGGTCAGCCGCTCGTTCTCCGCCCGCAACGTCGCGATCTGCGTCGCCAACAGGTCCAACTCGTCGGCGACCTGCACCCGGAACCGGTCCACGTCAGCGTTGTCGTAACCACGCCGGGCGAACGACGCGGCACCGAACTCCCACCGCCGAACCCGATCGGCGGTCATCCGCACGTGCACACCGCCGGAAACCTGCACCCCGTCATACCGACTGATCGGCGTCGCGCTCACCTGTGCAGACCTCCGTTCGCGACCGCCGGGCCCGCAAGCTCACTTTTCGCGCTCACCTGACCCGCCTTCCGTTCGCGACTGCGGGGCTCGCCAGCTCACTCCTCGCGCTCACCTGTGCCCACCTCCCGAAGTGTCACCCGCAGCCGACTGCTGCACCGCCGTCCGCCACGCCGGGCCGTACCACTGCGCGCCCAGGCCCTCGTGGTGCACCTGACCCGCGTGGTAACCCGCCTGCACCAACGTCCGCACCGCGTGCGACACCATCTCGTCCGAACCACACACGAATACGTGCCGGGACCGCCAGTCACCGTCGGCCAACGCCCGGTCCACCGGCTGCACGAACTCCCCCGGCCGGTGCACGTCGGCACCCACCACGTACGTCACCGTCAACCACGGGTACGACGACGCCAACTTGTCGATCGCGTCGCTGTCGTAGAACTCGCTACGGGAACGGGCCCCCACGTACAGGTCCACCCGCCGGCGGGAACCCTCCGCGGCCACCTGCTCCACCAACGCCTTCACCGGCGCCCAGCCGGTACCCGCGACCAACAGCAACAGGTCACTGGAACCCGCCGACCACAACCCCAGCCGATCCCCCACCGGCGCCGCCAAATGGACCCGATCGCCCACCGCCGACCCGTACACCAGCCGCGACGACACCGCGCCACCCGGCGCGGCCCGCACGTGCAACTCCAACGTGCCGTCCGCCCGCGGCGCGTTCGCCGGCGAGTAGTACCGCCACGACCGCACCGACGGGTGCGACACCCCGATCGACTGACCCGGCGTGAACGGCAACAGGTACTGCGGACGCACCGTCAACACCGCCACGTCGAACGCCCGCCGCTCGTGCGCCACGATCTCCGCCACCCACCACGGCGGGTTGACCGCCTCAGCGGCCTGCGCGGCCTCCATCATCACCTGGGCGACCAACCCGTACGCGGCCGTCCAGTCCGCCGCCAACTCGTCGGTCCACTGATCGGCGAGGAAATGCTGCAACGTCGCCACCAGCGCCTCACCGACCGCCGGGTAGTGCTCCGCGCGGACCGCGAACTTGCGGTGATCCGCGCCGAGATCCTGCAGGAAACCCACCAGTCGATCCACCTGGTCCACGTTGGACACGATGTGGCCCAATGCGGTCACGAGGCGGTCCCGCTGACCGGCCATGTTCGTGGGGAACATCTGCCGCGTCTCGGGATGAGCGAGGAACAACGTCGAGTAGAAGTAGAGCGGCACCTGGTCACCGTGACCGGCGACCACCGACCAGCTCTGCTTGAGGCGAGCCGCGTCCACGCTCAGGCGCCCGACCTGTTCCCGGCAGCCACCACCTGGCCCTGCACCTGCCCCAGAACTGTCTGCACGTGGGCGAGGATGTCCGCCGGCACCCCCAACTCGGTCAGCGTCACCGTCAGGTGCTCGCCCACCTTCGCGTAGTGCTCCGCGGTGATGTTCAGCGGCTGGTGCGCCTCGGCCAACTCGCGACCCGTGTACTCGTTCGGGCCACCCAACACGACGGTCAACATCAACGCCAGATGGCGCCGCTGACCCGCCATGTCCACGTCAGCGAAGTAGCCCGCCAACTCCGGGTCCGCGAGCACCTTGTCGTAGAACAGCTCAACCGCCGCCTTGACCGAACTGGCACCGCCAATGCGGTCGTAGTGCGAGGCGGGAGCAGTCTCTTCCGTAACCGTCACGGTCGTTCCTTCCGGTAATGAAGGGTCCAGAACCGTGAGGGACCATAGCGTGTCAACCGCTTCCGGTCAGCGCCCCCTTATCGGATTCCCGACAACACGCCACCACGCTAGGTCACCGCTACCGATGGGTACTTCCACAACCGGCCACGGAAACGACACCCACCGTATTCACAGTGGACCATCATGGCCGACAGCACCCCGCCACCGTCACCGACGGTCGCGAGAGAAGCACACAAAAAAAACCGAAAGCCGAACGGTCAGCCGGCGCGCCGCCGCGCTCTCCGCGCCGCCAACTCGTCACCTACCGGGTCCGCCGCCGGCTCCACCGGGCCGCTCGTCGCCGGCTCCGCCGGCAGATGCGACAACGACCCCTGGATCTCCTTGAACGCCCCACCGATCGCGATGCCGAAGACCCCCTGGCCGCCCTGCAACAGGTCGACCACCTCCTCCGGAGACCGGCACTCGTACACCGTCGTCCCATCAGAGATCAGCGTGATACCGGCCAGATCCTCCACACCACGCGACCGCAACGCCTCGATCGCCTTACGGATGTTCTGCAGGGACACCCCCGCATCCAACAACCGCTTCACGACCTTCAACACCACCAGGTCCCGGAACGAATACAACCGCTGCGTCCCCGAACCCGAGGCATCACGAACGCTCGGCACCACCAGCGTCGTCCGCGCCCAGTAATCCAACTGCCGGTAACTGATGCCCACCGCATGGCAGGCCGTCACACCCCGGTAGCCAACCGAACCGTCACCCTCAGCCGCCACACCTGGCGGCGAGGCACCCGGCTCGTCGAACCCTGCACCCGGATCGGAATCCCGCGGCTCGTGCATCCGGACAACCTCCCCGTCAGTGTGGCGACGCATCGTTTCCGGGACGCGCACCCCTCGACATGGAAACCCTATCGCCACCGTCAGGGGTTACCACGGAGGAACCGACGCGACACGCCGCGCAGCCACCGAGAAAGATCACCAACCGAGCCCGGGCACACCTCAGCCCGCGAAGTCCTCCGGACGCACCTGCTCCAGGAACTCGCGGAACTTCTCCACCTCGTCCTCCTGCTCATCAGGGATAACGATCCCCGCCTCGCTGAGGACCTGCTCGGCACAACGAATCGGCGCACCGACCCGCAACGCCAACGCGATCGAATCGCTCGGCCGCGCCGACACCCGCACCCCATCGCCGATCAACAGATCCGCGTAGAAGACGTTCTCCTTCAGCTCGGTGATCTCCACCGCCTGCAAGGGCGCCTTCAACGCCGCCAACACATCCCGCAGAAGATCATGCGTCAACGGCCGGGCCGGCTTGACCCCCTGCTGCTCATAAGCGATAGCCGTCGCCTCGACCGCGCCGATCCAGATCGGCAGATAGCGGTCCCCCTCGACCTCCCTGAGCAGGACGATCGGCTGGTTGCTGGGCAGCTCCACCCGAACTCCGACCACGCTCAGCTCGCGCACCGCCGCCTCCGTGTCGTTGTCACCTACGCCGCACCGCGCCCTTTCCTGCACGGTACACGGACCGCACAGCACCACGCCCGCGCCGAAAAGGGGTTACCCCGGCAAGCCTACGGCACGCTTCCCGGAAGAGATCTTTCCGCTCAGCCACCACCCACCGGGCACCCTCACCGACCCAACGTCGACCGCAACCCCACCCGCACCAACGCCGCGTGCAACTGCTCCGACAACGCCACCAACTCACGCGCCGTCTCCGCCGCCCGCGCCCGCGCCGCCGGATCACTCTGCCGCGCCAACGGCGCCACCAACTGCGCGAACAAACCGACCTCCCGGTCCGCCGCCGTCCGATAACCCCGCAGGTGCCGCGGCTCCAACCCGTACGACGCCAACCCCGCCACCGCCGAAGCGATGATCAGGGCATCCGCGTCATACCACCCCGGCGGATCCGACACCAGCACACCGAGCCGCTCCAACTCCACCAACGTCGACTCGTCGATCCCACTGCGCGCCACCAGATCCGCCCGGCCGAGCCGCACCTGCGACGACTCGGCCGGCTCCGCCAACTCACGACCCGGCACCGCACCATCGGGACCAACCGCCACCAACGCCGGCCGCGACCGCCCCGGCTGCTCACCAGACGAATCCCACTGGGCCAACTGCTCCCGGATCACCCGCAACGGCAGGTACTTGTCCCGCTGCGCGGTCAACACGAACCGCAACCGCGCCACATCGTCCCAGCTGTACTTCCGGTAACCCGCCGCCGTCCGCTGCGGCTCGACCAAACCCTCGGCCTCAAGAAACCGCAGCTTCGAAATCGTGGTGTCCGGAAAATCCACCCGCAACTGCCCAAGCACCTCACCGATGCTCATCAGCGGCTCAGACCGAGCCGCCCCGGGTGACATGGAGGCCGCAGGCTCGTTCACCCCCGGCCGGCCTCCTCCTCCGGGCGCGGACCGGCGATGAACACCACCCGGAACTTACCGATCTGGACCTCGTCACCATTGCTCAACGTGGCCGCCTCAACCCGCTCACGATTGACGTACGTGCCATTCAGGCTGCCCACGTCGCGCACCGTGAACGTCCCACCATCCCGGTGGAACTCCGCATGCCGACGCGACACCGTCACGTCGTCCAGGAAGATGTCACTGTCCGGGTGCCGGCCACTGGTCGTCACATCGTGGTCCAACAGGAACCGGGCACCCGCATTCGGGCCTCGACGAACCACCAGCAGCGCCATACCCGGCGGCAACGAACCGGACATCCGGCTCGGCACCACATCGGTATCCGGCCCCTCCAGCACTTCGTCGAGCGAACCGAGATTGAGCGTCGAAGTGACGTCGAGTGGGGGGAACTCGTCGTCTGGCCGCGTCATGGGACCACCTCACGGATCTGTTCGGTCGGCGTCGGGTAATGGCGGGTCTGGCCGCCGGGCATGTGAACACCCGGCGGCTGGCTCCCCGTGCCCGGGAAGGCAATTCCGCAACGCTCAACTATTGGGTTCTCGGTCGACTGGGCGAGCCTAGCCAGCGCCGAAATGCAGGGCAACCGGACGCGCGCAGACATCCCACGCACCGGATCAAGCACACTCAGCCTTCGGTGATCTTCTGATACGCGGCCGCCGTCAGCAACCCATCCGTGGCAGTCGGATCATTCGGCGTGATCTCCACCAACCAACCCTCACCGTACGGATCAGTGTTGATCAGCTCAGGCGTGTCACCCAACGCGTCGTTACGCGCCGCCACCGTACCGGCCACCGGCGCGTAGATCTCCGACACACTCTTGGTCGACTCGATCTCACCCAACGAGTCACCGGCCGCGACCACCGCGCCCTCCTCGGGCAACTGCACGTACACGATGTCACCGAGCGCGTCCTGCGCGAAGTGGGTGATGCCGACCCGGACCGAAGCCGTGCCGTCACCCGCCACCCACTCATGCTCGGCGGTGTATCGCAGATCCTCGGGAATCACCAGACGCGTCCTTCATCCATCGGTGCCCCGGACCACCCGGGTCCGGCGCGGCCGCGCCGGTCAGGAGACCGGACGGGCGTGTTCCAACTTGATCGGCACGTGCAGCGCCGAAACCTCGGCAACCTCACGCTCCCCAAACGTCACGTTACCGCCGCCACCCCGGACCGACGCCATCACCCCACCAGGAATGTTCAACGCCGTACGCATCGTCGCCGGATCACCGATCACCGTGATCGTGAACGGCCCCGTCAACCGACGCCCCTCCACCACCAACGACCCGTTGTCCCCATCCAGGAAGTACGTCGACGCGATGATCCGCACGGTCGCCCGATCCCCACCGGAGATCTGCATCGCCTCCGCGCCCGCGCCACGCAACTCCTGCACCGCGTCCAACACCCGGTTCGCCGAGATCGGCTTGACCCCGGCGTCGAACTGCACCGTCAACCCCGGCCCCACCGCCGGCAACGTCCCCGCCAGGATGCCCAACTCGTCCGCCCGCCGCGTCGCCTCATCCAACGCCGCCTGACGACCCTGCTCACCCGAGCGCAACTGCCGCTGACTGTCCTCCAGAGCCCGGATGTCCTGCTGCAGACGATTCTCCCGCGCATCCAGATCCGACAGGATCCGAACCAGGTCCTCCTGCCGCGTCGCCCCCAACGTCGGGTCCGTCGACGTCGTCTTCAACTGCACGACCAACGTGAACCCCAGCAACGCCAACAGCGCCACGATCATCACACCGGCGGTACTCCACCGGGACCGAGGAGCCACCGGCCCGGTCGACTCCCCCACCGGCTCCGCCAACCCGTCGGCACTCGCCACCGGCTCCCCCGACCGCGACACCGCGCTCAGGTCCACCGTCGCACCGTCATCGACCGACTCGACACCCACCCGGACAGAGGGCTCGTCGTCCGAACCCTCCGGCTCGGACGACGGCGCCGGCTCCACCGGCGCCTGCGGCTCCACCGGCGGCTGCGGCGCCAACGGGCTCAACTCGTCCGGATCCGGCGCGTCCGGCCGCGGATCCGGCTCACCCGCCGGCCCACCCGGCCGCACCGGACCCGCCGGCTGCGGCCACCCGGTCCCCGTGTCGGTCTGCTCGTCACTCATCGCAACCCAACCTACGCCCGGAACAGGTGCCGACGGATCGCCGCCACGTTGCCGAAGATACGCACACCCAACACAACGACCACACCGGTGGACAACTGCCCACCCACCCCCAACTGGTCACCCAGATACACGATCAGACCAGCGACCAGCACGTTCGAAATGAACGACACCACGAACTGCTTGTCGTCGAAGATGCGGTCCAACCGGGCCCGCACCCCACCGAACACCGCGTCCAACGCGGCCACCACCGCGATCGGCAGGTACGGCTGCAACGCCGCCGGCACCGTGGGATCAAGCCACACGCCCAGCACCACACCGGCGAGCAACGCCAGCACCGCGATCATCGGCCACCTCCGGAGGGGCTAACAGTCGTCGCCGGACCGGACGACCCGGGACTGCCGGACCGGACACCCGACGCGGAAGGGCTCGGACTGACCGACGGCTTGGCGTAGCGTAGCTGCGGCTCCGGCGCCGCCGGCAACGTGAGGTCATCCGACTCCCGCACACCGAACGACAACCCGGTCTTCTGCGCGACCTCCCGCATCAGCGCGGCGTTGCGGCTGTCCTCGAACTTGCGCCGCATCGAACCCGGCCCGATCGCCGACACCTCGTACGGCCCGGTCACCGGCCGGAAATCCACGAGCATCGCCTCACCCGCCGACCGGATCGTCGACGTCGACGTCAACCGCTGCCCGTTGATCGCGATCGCCTCCGCGCCCGCACTCCACAACGCGTTCGCCACCCCCTGCAGGTCGCTGTAGAGCACCCGCGGTGGCCCAGCGCCGGCGCCGGTCACCGCGTCCGCGTTGTCCGGCGCGTCCGCCAACCGCACCACCACACCATCACCCCGCACCCGACCCAGCCCGGTACTCGCCTCCAGGTTGCGCAACCGGGCGGCGGCCGACCCGCTCAACGCCGCGTCCCGCTGCCGACTGACCTCCTCGCGCAGCTGGTCCGCCCGGGTGGACAACCGGTCGGTCTGGCTCTCCCGCTCCTTGATCTGCGCCACCAGCCCCGAGCGGGCCTGGCTCCGGCCCGGCTCGTCCGCCATCGTCTGCCGGTACGCGACCGCGAACAGGAAACCGAGCATCACCACCACGACCAGGCTCACCGACCGCGCCGGCAAGGCCCGCCACCCACGCGCCGGAGCGGACTGCGCCGAACGCCGACGGGCCGCAGCCGCGTCCGCGTACCCCGGATCCAGCGGGTTGCGGAACAGCTCGGTGAGGAAGTCCGGCGCGTACACCCGGTCCTGTCCGGGTTTTCCCAGCCGCGGCGCGCTCACGCCGCCGCCCCCGGGCCGCGCGCGGCCCGCACCAGCCGGGCCGCCTGCACGACATACATCCCACCGGCCACCCAGTAGAGCACCAGGCCCCACCACGCCAACGCCCAACCGATGGCGCTCGCCGCCGTCGCCACGTCGGTCGCCGCGGTGGCCAACAACAGCACCGGGAACGCCGCGAGCAGCAGGAACGTGGCGGTCTTGCCCACGTAGTGCACCGGCGGCGGCCCGTACCCGTAGCGACGCAACACCGCCAGCGAGGCGAGCAGGAGCACCTCACGGGCCAGCAGCGCCGCGGTGAACTGCCACGGCACCACCTCCCGCGCGGTGAAGGCGACCAGGGTGGCGAGGATGTAGAGCCGGTCGGCGAGCGGGTCGAGCAGCTCGCCCAGGCGGCTCACCTGACGCAGGCGGCGGGCGATCCAACCGTCGACCCAGTCGGTGGTGCCGCCGATGGCCAGCACGACGACCGCCGCCACGTCGGCCCGCGCCACCAGGAACAGGTAGAGGAAGAGCGGCACGCCCAGCAGTCGCCCGAAGCTGATCAGGTTGGGCAGGGTGAGCACCTGGTTGCCGGGAGTGTCGTCACCGGTGTCCGGCGGTTGCTCTGCCCGAGCCGGCCGACGCGACACCGATCCTCCTCCACGGCACGCGGGCCCCCGGGCCGACGCCGGGCGCGGCTGAGGGTCGTACGCGCTGTCGGGCCGACCAGCGCCGGCTCTCCCCTGCGGCCCCGGGCGGGGCCCCTTCCCCTGATGCGGCCCGCGATCTCGATGATCGCGGGCCGGGTAGGTGCGCTGCCACTATATCGGGCTTCCTCTCGCGGGCCGGGTGCCGCCGCGTGCTGTTGGTGCGGCTGTGCCGCACTGTGGCGTGGATCACCACGTGTAGAGCGTCCTAGGATACTGGGGTAAGGGAGGCGACTGGTCAGGCCGTCTGGGCGGCGGGGTCGGTCTGCTGCTCGGGCACCGAGGTCGCCGCCCGCGCGAACCCGACCAGCGCCAGCAGCAACTCGTGCTGCTGGCGCGCCGGCATCCGGTCCAGCACCGCCTGCACCGCGCGCTGACGCCGCTCGGCCAACTCCGCCAACAGGGTCAGCGCCGCGGGGGTCGGCACCAACCGCACCTCCCGCCGGTCGCGCGGATCGGCCACCCGGCGCAACAGCCCGGTCGCCTCCAGCCGGTCACACAGGCGGCTCGCCGACGACGGCACCACGTCCAGCAGCTCGGCCAACCCGTTGACGTTGGTCTCCGGTCGACCGCTGATCAGCGTGAGCACCCTCAGCTGGGTGGGCGGCACCTGGTGCCGCGACGCAGCCGAGTCGAGCACGGCGATCAACGTCCCGGCGGCCGCGTCGATCGCCGCGGCGAGATCCGCAGGTCGCTCCACCTGATGTCCCCTGCCGTCGTCGCGCTGGTGCCCGCCCGGCAACGCGGCGGCGAATCTCACCCCGTGCCCCGTTCGCGCGGACCGTGCCAGTCCAGACAGACCACGACGGCGTCGTCGCGCAAATCGGAATCCGCGTGATAGGCGTGCAGTTCGCGCATCACCGTACCAACCGCCTCGGCCGGCGGCTGCAGCCGCGTGGCGCGCAGGGAACGCGCCATCATCCGCTGCCCGTACGGTTCCTGACCCGGCGGCTCGGCGGCCCACACCCCGTCGCTGACCACGAAGAGGCGGTCACCGGGGGCCAGTTGCACCTCCTGAAGCTCGTAGCGGGTCTCGGCGAACATGCCCAGCGGCAGCTGCTGATCCAGCTTCATCGGCTCGACCGTCGACCCACGCATCCGCAACAGGTGCGGGGAGCCCGCGTCGACCGCCCGCACCCGGCCGACGCGAGTGTCCACCTCGAGCAACAGGGTGGCCACGTACCGGGCGCCCCGGTGTTGGTAGAAGACCGTGTCCGAGGCCAGTTCGGCCTGTTCCACCAGGCCGCCACCGGAGCGACGCGCGTTGCGCATCGCGTTGACCGTGACGGCGGTCAACAGGGACGCGGACAGCCCACTGCCCTCGCCGTTGAGCACCGTCACGGTGAGACGGTCGCCGTCCAACGACCAGTCGAAGTGGTCGCCACCGACCGTGTACGCCGGCTCCAGCTGACCGGCCAGATCGAACGCGTGGTGCGACACACCGCGACCGGGCAGCAGGTCCCACTGCATCTCGGCGGCCATCGTCAGTCGCTCCCGCCGGCGGGCCCGCCGGTAACGGTCGGTCTCCCGGTCCGCCGCGCGCATCGCCACCGCCAGGGCGCCGGCGATGTCCGTCGCACGACCGGTGACCGCCGCGTTCGGTACGGTCGCAAGCTCGATCAGCAGCACGCCCAACCGCTCCCCCCACACCGTCAACGGCAGGTAGAGCCGGCACGGGCCCTCGCCGTCGCGTACGGGTTGCTGGCTGCTGAAGCAGCGCTGCGCCATGGTGTGGCAGGCCAGGAACCCGGCCGCCGGCAGGTCCGGGTCCAGCACCGGCCAGAGGCCGCTGATCCGGTAGTCGGCGACGAAGACGTCGGTGCGCAGCGCGCCCATCGCCGACCGGATCGCCCGGTCCGCGGCCTCCGCCAACTGGTCGGGCGGGGCCTCGCGCAACGCGCGCGACACCACGTCCGGCGCGTCTACCATCGTCGTCCTCCCCAGAAGCTTGCTATAGGGCAAGCATCATACGGACGGCCCCCGGACGGCTGATCGGCGCGGTCAGTCGGCCGGGCGGGTCGCGAGCACACCGTGGAACGCGTCGGGAACCCGCGCCGGCGGGCCGTCCGGCCGCCACTCGGCGACCGGGACGATCCCGTCCGCCGTCGGCGCCCACCGACCCAGCAGCGGCGCGAACGCCGCCGGTGGACGCATCCGGAACTGCGGCCCCATCATGGCCAGCGCCTGGGGATGACCGGCCAACTCCTCGGTGTCGAAGTCCACCGCGAGCAGGCTGCCCGGCGCCGCGGCAGCGTACAGCTCGTCGAGGGTGCGCGTCAGGGTGGCGTCGTCGAGGAACGCGGCCAGGCCGAGGAAGACCACCCCGACCGGCCGCCGACCCCACCCCGGCACGAAACGGTGCAGCTGCGCCGGGTCGATGGTGCCGATGTCGGTCGCGTCGCCGAAGCCGTAGCCGGCCCGGTCGCTGCCGGCGAGGATGCTCTGTCCCAGTCGGATGGTGACCGGGTCGACGTCGGTGTAGAGCACCGTCGCGTCGGTGGCGACCTCGTGCACGTTGCCCATCGTCGGCACCCCGGCGCCGAACACCAGGAACCCGTCCACGCCCTGGGCTGCCATGGCCCGCACCGCCCGACCCAGAAACGCCCGCAGCTCCCGGAACACCGGCGCGCACGGTCCGTACGCCTGCTCGAACGCGTGCGCGGCGGCCACGTCCACGGGGAAGTGGTGCTGCCCGCCGAGCCAAAAGTCGATCATGCGAGCGGTGCTCGGCTGGTCCGGTTCACCCATCGGCGGCGCTCCCTCCCCGGTCGTCGCCAGCGTACCGACCGGGACGCGCTCAGCGGTATCGCGGCGCGAGGGCGTCCGGGCCCGCGATACTGGCCGCGAGCGGAGGTGGGCGGTGAACTCGGCGAACAACGCGGCGGTGGTGGTCGGCGTCGACGGTTCGGAGTCGGCGCTGCGCGCCGTGCGCCTCGCCGCCACCGAGGCGGCCCGCCGGCACCGACCACTGCGGGTCGTGCACGGCTTCATCTGGCCGCTGCTGCACGTACCGGTCTCCCCCGCCCCGGACGCGCCGCCCGGCGGTGGGCTGCGCCACCGGGCCGAGGAACTGGTCGAGGCCGCGGTGCGCGAGGCCGACGCGACCGTGCCCGGGTTGTCGATCTCCGGCGAGATCATCGACGGGGAGGCGGCCGCGGTGCTGGTGGGCGAGTCCCCCACCGCCGCGCTCATCGTGCTCGGCGACCGCGGGCTGGGTGGGTTCTCCGCGCTGGTGGTCGGCTCGGTCGCGGTGCAGGTCGCCGCGTACGCCGACTGCCCGGTGCTGGTCGCGCGCGGCACGCAACGACCCGGCCAGCCGGTGCTGGTCGCGGTGGACGGCTCGGACGCCTCCCGGCGGGCGGCGGACGTCGCCGCCGAGACCGCCGTGTCGCTCGGCGTGCCGCTGGTGGCGGTGCACGCCTACCGACATCCGGACAGCAGCGGCCCGGGCGACATGCAACCCCTGGTGTACGACGAGGCGAAACTCCGCGGCGAGCAGGAGCGGATGCTCGCCGGGTGGCTGACCGGGCTCACCGAGGACCACCGGGGTCTGCGGTTGACCTGCCGGGTGGTCCACGGACGACCCGGCAGTGTGCTCGCCGAGGCGTCCCGCTCCGCCCAACTGGCGGTTGTCGGTGGGCGGGGGCGCGGCGAGGTGACCGGGTTGCTGCTGGGGTCGGTGAGCCAGTCGATGCTGCACCACGCGCAGTGCCCGGTCGTCGTGGTCCGCGCCCCCCGGTAACCCGCCGGGGTTGGTCCGCCCCCAGACGGGTAGACGGCCGCGGTACGCCCAGCGGACGGTGGGCAGCACCAGGTGCCCAGACCGACGAAGGAGGCACACATGCCAGGACCACGGCCGGGCAGTAACGCGTACGACAAGCAGCGGGCGCGGATGCGCAACGCGATCGACGACTCCGGACGTCGGGTACCCGACGGCAAGGCCAACCAGGTCGCGAACCGGATCCTCCAGGAGGATCGCGGCCAGCGAGGCGTGGTGCGCGGTGACCGGACGTACGGCCCCAAGAGCGAGCGCGAACCGGGCGACCCGAAGTGAGGACTGTCGACGTGGCCGACGGCGCGATCGCGGGGGCCGTCGGCAGCACCGCGCTGAACGTGGTCAGTTACCTCGACATGGCCCTACGGGGACGGCCGGAGAGCGACGTCCCCCAGGAGACCGTCGACCGGCTGGCCGGGATCGCGCACGTGGACCTGGGGAACGGGGCCCGGGCGGCCAACCGCCGCTCGGGCCTCGGCCCGCTGATCGGTTACGCGCTTGGCGTCGCCGCGGGCGTCGGGTTCGCCCTGTACGCCGGTGGTCGGCGTCAGCCGTTGCCGATGGCCACCGGCCTGCTCGGCGCGGGCGTCATGACCATGACCGACGGGTCGATCACCGTGCTCGGGATCAGCGACCCGCGTACCTGGCGGCGCTCCGACTGGATCTCCGACATCATCCCGCACCTCGCGTACGGGTTGGCGGCCGCCGCAACCTGGAACAGGTTGCGACGGCCGCCGGGCCACGGTCGTTGATCAGCGGGTGTCGCTGTCGTCCTCGGCCACCGGCTCACCGGCCGGGCCGTACGGCGACACCTGCCCCTTGGGCACCGGTCGTCCCTCGTCGCCGCGCGACGAGCCACGGTTGAGCGGGTGTCCGGTCGGCGTGGGTCCCTTGCTGTCCTGGCTGGTGGCGCCCTTGGCGTTGCGCCGGAACTCTTCCTGCTGCGGGTTGACCACGGGTGTCTCCCTTCCCGGTACGGGGGCGGCATCGACCGCCTCCACCGTCGGCATACCCGCCCGCCCCGGTGGCATTCCGGCCCCGGTCACCGGTGCGACGGCTAGCGGGTCCCCAAGTGGGTAACCCGCCGGGGTGGGTAATGATCGAAGTGTGGTGCGGGTCCTGCTCGACCGGCGTGGCCGCACGTACGCCGAGGAGGCCGGCATCCGGCTCGCCGACCGGCCCGGGCCGCTGTACCAGCTGCTGGTGCTGACCACGCTGCTGAGCACCCGGATCCGGGCGTGCGTGGCGGTGGACGCCGCGCGGGAGCTGTTCGCGGCGGGCTACCGCACCCCACAGGCCATGGAGACGGCCAGTTGGCAGGAGCGCGTCGACGCGCTGGGCCGGGGCCACTACCGCCGCTACGACGAGCGGACCGCCACCATGCTCGGCACCGGCGCCCGGCTGTGCCTGGACCGCTGGCACGGTGACCTGCGACGCCTGCACCGGGAGGCCCAGGGCGACCCCGCCGGGCTGCGGCGACGGCTCACCGAGTTCCCCGGCATCGGCCCCACCGGCGCGGACATCTACCTGCGCGAGGCGCAGGCGGTCTGGTCGGACGTGCGCCCGTACGCCGACCGTCGGGCCCTGGCCGGGGCGAAGCGGCTGGGTCTGCCGGGTTCTCCGGACCGGCTGGCCGGTCTCGTCGACGAACCGGACTTCGGTCGGCTCGCCTCAGCGCTGGTACGGGTGGCGCTGGGTGAGGAGTCCGCCGGTGAGGTCACCCGCGTCGCCGCCGGCTGAGGCGCTCACTTGACCGTCTTGTCTCCCGGACGGGTCAGGTGCCACACCAGCAGCGCGGCGAGCAGCGCCAGGACCACCACCCCGCCGGAGATGCCACGGCCCTCCTCGGGGCTGCGGCCGGCGCTGCCGAAGTAGATCACCGCGAGGCCGGCCAGCACCGTGACGAACGTACGCAACCCTCGGTCCTTCACGTCTGGCACCGTAGGCAGACCGCACCCGCCGCTTCGCCGGCTTGCGGCTTTTGTCATCCTTCTGGGTGATGGCCCGCGCCTGGCGACGTGCTGGTCAGCGCTCGGTGACGAACCCGCAGAGCCGCACCCGGCGCACCGCCCGGTCGGCGACCTCCACCACCTGCAGGGTCAGTCCCGGCAGACGCACCGTCTCACCCGGGGAGTCCGGCAGGTGCCGCAACCGGGCCAGCACCAGACCAGCCACCGTCGTGTAGTCCCGGGACAACGGGAAGCTCAGCCGCACCCCCAGGTCGGGCAGGTCATGCAGCGGGAAGTCACCGGGCACCAGCAGGGACCCGTCCGGCTCCCGCACCACCCCGCGCACGTCCCGGTCGGTCTCGTCGTACAACTCGCCGACCACCTCGGCCAGCAGATCCTCCATGGTGACCATGCCGTCGATGCCTCCGTGCTCGTCGACGACCAGGGCCAGTTGCTGGTGCTCCTGCCGCAGCTGACGCATCGCGTCGGCGACCGGCAGGGTCACCGGCAGCAACAGCGGCGCCCGGACCCGCTCGCCCACCGAGGCGGTGCCGGCCCGCACCAGGTCGCGGATGTGCACCACACCGAGCACCTCGTCCAGGCCGCCGGGACCGGTGACCGGAGCGCGGGACCGCCCGGCGGCGGCCAACTGCCGGACCGCCTCGTCGGCGGCCAGGCCGGCCGGCAGCGTGGTCACCTCCCGTCGGGCCACCAGGATCTCCCGCAGCGTCCGGCCGGCGATGTCGAACGCGCCGGTCAGGATCTCCCGCTGCTGGGCCGACAGGCCGCGCTGGCTGGTCAGCATCTCCCGTAGCTCCTCCTCGGTCATCTCCTCCCGGTTGGCCCGCGGGTCACCACCGGCGAGCCGCACGACCGCGTCGGTGGCCCGGCTGAGCAGCCACACCGCCGGCCGGGACACCCGGGCCAGCAGGTCCAGCGGGCCGGCGCTCAGCAACGCCCAGCGCTCGGCCCGCTGCATGGCCAGCCGCTTCGGGGCCAACTCCCCCAGCACCAGCGTGACGAACGTCAGCAGCACCGTCACCAGCAGCACCGCGGCGGGACGCGCCGCCCCGCCGAGGAAACCCAACGGGCCGACCAGCGGACCGGCCAACGACACCGCGGCCGCCGCCGAGGCGAGGAACCCCGCCAGGGTGATGCCGAGCTGGATCGTGGCCAGGTAACGGTTCGGGTCGCGGGACAGCTGCACCAACCGGTCGCCGGCGCGGCTGCGCCGGCCCAGCCGTCGCAACTGCCCCTCGCGCAGGGTCACCAGCGCCATCTCGCTGCCGGAGAGCGCGGCGTTGACCAGCACCAGTACGGCCACCAACGCCAACTGCCCGAGCTGACCGCCCATCGCGTACCCCCGTCCGCCGCCTGAGGTCACTCAACCGCAGCGAGGCCGGCTCCGGGCCCGGTTTGCGACCGCGCCCCGCTCAGTCGACCTCCAGGTCGTCCAGCGAGATGGCGTGGGTCATCAACCACCGGGCCAGCGCCGACATCCCGAACAGCCACAGCGGCACCGACTCGGTGGGTCCGTTCGTGGCGTAGATGGCGAAGCGCAGGTCCGGCGCGCGGTACGCCTCGATCCGCCACCGGTGCTGCCGGTCCCGCCAGACCGCCGAAGGGTCCATGGCGTCACCGTAGGTGACCGCCGCCGACCCGGGGGCCGGTTGGCCCGGCACCACCGTCGTTCCGCGCAACGGCCGGGTCGCTCAGGTGACGACGATCCGGGCGTCGTCGGGCAGCCGGCGGGTCGCGCCCCGCCGGTCCAGCAGCTCCAGCAGGGGCACCGCCACCCGGCGGGTGGTGTCCAACGCCTGCCGGGCCGCGGAGAGGGTGAACGGCTGCGGCAGCCCGGCCAGCACCCGGACCGCGTCGTCGAGCGCGTCCGGCAGCAGCACCACGTTGTCGGCCAGCCGCAGCAGCGCGCCGGCGCGCACCGCGGCGCCGATCTCCCGGGGACCCAGACCGAGGTCGACGAGGCGGTCCGCCTCGGGGGCGCGGAACGGCCGGTCGCCGTACTCGGCGCGGACCCGCTGCACGGCCCGGGCCACCGGTTCGGGCAGCGCGTCGGCGCTCGCCGCCCCGACCCGACCGGCGTGGATCCGCAGGGGTGGCCGGACCAGCGCCTCGACCAGCGCCCGGTCGGGTAGGGCGAGGCGCTGACGCAGGGCGTCCACCGGCATCCCGGGCTCCAACGGGTGCTCCCGCGCGTGCCGGGCGACCTCCTCGGTCAGCCGCTCGCCGAGCCGCCGCCAGTGCGCGGGGTCGGCCAGCCAGTCACCGGCCACCGGCTCGGCGTGCACCGGCACACCCATCCGGACCAACGCGCCGGCCCGGACCAGCCGGCGACGGCGCAGCTCCCCCGCCAGGTCGGGTCGACCGTCCAGCTCGGCGAGAACCTGCGCGCGGGCGGCGGCCGCACCCCGTCGGGCCAGCGGTGGCGGTGCCACGTCCAGCACCCGCACCCCGCCGCTGACGTGGTGGCGGCCCGGGTCGCGCAGCAGCGCCCGGTCGCCCACCAGCAACGGCAGCGGGCGGGCCAACCGCAGCCGGACGGTGTCCGGGCCGAGCGGGCGCACCCGTACCGGCACCGCCGCCGACCCGACGTGCAGGGTGAGGGTGGCCGGCAGGGCGGCGGCCGGGTCGCCGGCGAGCCGGACGTCGACGACGTCGGTGTGGTGGAACCGGCCCGGGGTCAGCAACGCGTCGCCCCGGCCGAGCCGGTCGCGGGGCGTACCGCGCAGGTTGACCGCCACCCGGGCGACCGCCGCCGCCTCCGGACGGGCCTCGCCCAGGGAGTGCAGGCCACGGACCTTGACCGGTTCGTCGGTGCCGGCCAGCTCCAACTCGTCGCCCACCCGCAGCCGGCCGGCGCCGAGGGTGCCGGTGACGACGGTGCCGCTGCCCCGCACGGTGAAGCTGCGGTCCACCCACAGCCGGACCGGGTCGTCGACCACCGGCTCGGGCAGGTGGGCGGCGAGCCGGTCCAGGGCGGCGCGCAACTCCGGCAGGCCGGCGCCGGTGAGGCCGCTGACCGCCACCGCGGGCACCGCACCGAGGCTGGTCGCGGCGATCTCGGCGCGGGCGTGGGCCGTCGCCGGGCCCGGGTCGGCCAGGTCCGCGCGGGTCACCGCCAGCAGGCCGTACGCGACACCGAGCGCGTCGAGCGCGGCCAGGTGCTCGGCGGACTGCGGCTTCCAGCCCTCGTCGGCGGCCACCACGATCAGCGCCGCCGGGACCGGGCCGACCCCGGCGAGCATGTTCGGCACGAACCGCTCGTGCCCGGGTACGTCGACGAAGGCGACGGTGCCGCCGGACGGAAGCGTCGTCCAGGCGAAACCCAGGTCGATGGTCATCCCCCGGCGGCGTTCCTCGGCCCACCGGTCGGGTTCCATCCCGGTCAACGCCCGGACCAGTGTCGACTTGCCGTGGTCGACGTGCCCGGCGGTCGCGACGACGAACACGCTCAGTCGTCCCCGGGTACGCGCAGCACGGCCGCGCGGACGGCCTCGTCGGCGTCGGCGGGCACACAGCGCAGGTCGAGCAGGAGCCGGCCGCGCACCACCCGACCGAGGACCGGCGGGTCTCCGACGCGCAGCGGCGCCGCGTACCGCTCGGGCAGGCTCAACGCCCACGAGTCCAACTCCACCCCGGGGGCACCGCCCCCGCCGACCACCGCGACGGCCGGCACCACCTCCGCCTTGCGGCCGTCCGCGCCGAGCCGGTCCCGTAGCCGCTCCACCCGTTCCCGCAGGGCACCCGGGTCGGCGTGCAGCGCCACCCGGGTCGGGGTGTCCGGTTGGCGCAGCGTGGCGGCCAGCGCCGCCAGGGTGAGCTTGTCCACCCGCAGCGCCCGGGCCAACGGGTGACGACGCAACCGGTCGATCATGTCGACGTCGCCCAGCAGCAGCCCGGCCTGCGGCCCACCGAGCAGCTTGTCGCCGCTGGCCGTGACGAGCGTGGCACCGGCGCGCAGGGTGCTGGCCGCGTCCGGTTCGTCGGGCAGCAGCGGGTCCGCGCCGAGCAGCCCGGAGCCGATGTCCGCGACCACCGGCACCCCGAGCGTGGCCAGTTGCCGTACGCCGACGGCGGAGGTGAAGCCGGTGACCCGGAAGTTCGACGGGTGCACCTTGAGCACGAAACCGGTCTGCGGGCCGAGCGCGGCGGCGTAGTCCGCGAGGATGGTGCGGTTGGTGGTGCCCACCTCGCGCAACCGCGCGCCGGTGCTCTCCAGCAGGTCGGGTAGGCGGAAACCGTCGCCGATCTCGACCAGCTCGCCCCGGCTGACCACGATCTCCCGGCCGGCGGCCAACGCGGTGGCGGCCAGCACCAACGCGGCGGCGCCGTTGTTGACCACGTGCACCGCGCCCGCGTCGGGCACGGCGGCGGCCAGCGCGTCGAGCGCGCCCCGGCCGCGGCGGGCCCGCCGGCCGGTGGCCAGGTCCAACTCGACGTCGGTGTGCCCGGCTGCGGCCACCACCGCGACGACCGCCGCGGACGACAACGGCGCCCGCCCCAGGTTGGTGTGCAGCACGACACCGGTGGCGTTGAGCACCACCCGGGGGCCCGGGGTGGGCAGCGCGGCGACAGCCGCGTCGCGGACCTCGTCGGGGTCGAGCTCACCGCGGCGGGCGCGGTCCTGCGCGTGGGAGACGACCGCCTTGACCTGCTCCCGGCCGAGGGTCGCGGCGGCGGCGGCCAGCACCGGGTCGGCGAGCAGCGTGTCCGTACGGGGCACCCGCCGTCGCGGGTCCACCGGGCCGTCGCCCATCACGTCATCTCCTGCAAGCGGGTTGGCGGAGACGGACGGGAATCGAACCCGCCTGGCCCGGGTCCCGGACCACTCCGGTTTTGAAGACCGGGAGGGGCACCAGCCGCCTGAACGCCTCCACCGGACATTCGATCACACCGCGGGCGGGGCCGCCCGATCAGCTGGAAGATCCATGCCGGTGCGCCGGGCTTCGACCCGTTCGCGCTGGGGCACCACCGTGTACCGGGGGTCGCGGGCCGAGGCGACGCCACCGTAGAAGATGCCGAAGCGGGTCAGCACCGACGAGGCCAGCAGCGCGGTCCCGGAGAGCGCCCCGACCACCCGGCTGCGCCGGCCCAACAGAGCGCCCGCGACCCCGCCGACGGTCAACAGCCGCGCGGCGCGCAGCAACCGACCCGGCCGGCCCAACCGGTAGGGCTCGCTGAGCAGGCCGAGGCGGGTCTCCACCCGGTGCGTGCCGTACAGCTCCAGGGCCGCGCCGGCCACCGCCATCCGACGGGCCGGCCCGGCCTGGGCCGGCGGCGCGGCGAGCAGACCCACGCCGGCGCCGCTGGCCAGCGCGCTGCCCGCGAAGATCACCGGCAGCTCGGGGTACGCCTCATGCCACGACGGCACGGCAGTGTCGGCCAGCAACACCCCGGTGTACGTGGCCAGCGCCGGCGCGGTGCCAGCCGCGAGCAGCCCAGCGGCGTGCCCGACCGGCGGCAACACCCGGCCGGCCAGCCCGAGCAGACCGCGCCGGGGCAGCACACCGGCCGCCTCGGCGATCGCGGCGACGCCCGCCGCCGGCCCGTACGCGGTGAGGATCCAGGTGCCCATCGACATCGGCGAGGTCGGCTTGGCCACCCGGAGCATGTGGTGGAAGCGCGCCGGCCGGCCCAGGTCCTTCACCAGGAAGACGGCGCTGGCGCTGATGGCGGCCAACGCGGTGACCCGACCGGCGCGCCGCAGCGCGGGCCGCCCGGTGAGCTGCCCGCCCGCGGCGAGCAGCGACGAGCCGGCGGCCAGCCCGCCGGTGAACAGGTACGCGGCGATGTCCCACTTCCAGACCGGCCCCTTCAGGACCGGCCGACCGTAGTAGGACGTGAACTCGGCCTCCGGCACCCGCAGTTCCTCGCCACCGCCGCCGCGCCGCCTGCGCCGGCGGCCGGAGGTGTCGGCGCTCCGCCGCGTCGTCAGGTCGCCCCGGCGACCGCTGGCGGTGTTCCGGCCGTCGGCGGTCGTCCGGCCGCTCGTGGCCACTACACCGGTCGTGGTCTCTGTAGCGCTCGCGGCCGCCACACCGCTCGCGGCCACCGCACCGCTTCCGGCGCTCGGCCGCTCGTCGCTCACCTGTGGTCGGTGGCTGCCCTCGGCGGCAAGCCGCTCCCGGAAGCGGCGGAACCGGTCGCCCACGGGGCCCGGTGGGGTCATGAGGAACCTCCGACGAACGCGGCGACGGTCGCCGCCGCCATGGCGAGCGCGGCGAGGCCGGCACGCTTCCACATCTTCGGCAGGTCCCGGGTGGTCACCACCGGGTCGGGTGGCAGCCCGTACACCTCGGGCTCGTCGAGGAGCAGGAAGAACGCCCCGTCACCGCCGACGCCGTCGTTCGGGTCGTGCCCGTACAGGCGCGCCTCGGGAACACCCCGGTCGTGCAGCGTCGCCACCCGGGCGGCCGCGCGTTCGCGCAACTCGTCCAGGGGCCCGTACTGGATCGACTCGGTCGGACACGCCTGCGCACACGCCGGAGTCATACCCGCACCCAACCGGTCGTAGCAGAGCGTGCACTTCCACGCCCGACCGTCGTCCTTACGTTGGTCGATCACCCCGTACGGACACGCCGAGATGCAGTACCCACACCCGTTGCAGATGTCCTCCTGCACCACCACCGTGCCGAACTCCGTGCGGAACAACGAACCCGTCGGACACACGTCCAGACACGCGGCATGCGTGCAGTGCTTACAGACGTCCGACATCATCAACCAGCGGAAATCCGTACGCTCCTCGACGCCGGTGCCCCGGCCCGGCGGCTGAGCCCCCGGCATCCCGAGGAACTGCGGCCCCGCGTCGACCGGCCGGTCAGCGCCGGCGTCGACCGGCCGATGTGGGCCGGCGTCGACCGGCGCGCCGAGGACGTCCGCCGGCGAGACGCCGTGCCCGGCCGAACGCGGCTGCTCGATGAACGCCACATGCCGCCACGAGTTCGCGGTCAACGCGCCGGTGTTGTCGTACGACATGCCGAGCAGGTCCAGGCCGCTCTCCGGGACGCCGTTCCACTCCTTGCAGGCCACCTCGCAGGCCTTGCAGCCGATGCAGACGCTGGTGTCGGTGAAGAACCCCATCCGGGGCGGGGCGTCCTCGTAACCGGCGTCGGGCGCCGGATCCAACGGCCCGTACAGACTGTTCGGGTTAGGAATCACCGTGCTCCTTCCCCGTGCCGTCGGTCGTCACGGCCGGGGCATTCTGGCCCGGGGTGATCCCGGCGCGCCGCTGGTAGTCGGCCACCAGGTCGAGCAACGCCGGCCCGGTGGGACGGCGACCCGGCCGCACGTCGCAGGTGCCGACCTTGCTCTCCTGGATCAGCACGTTCGGGTCCAGGCTGATGCCGAACAGGTCGTTGGCCGAGTCACCGGTCACCAGCCCCTCAAAACCGAAGTGGTACGGCAACCACACCTGATGGATGATCCGACCGTCCACCCGCAGCGGAGTGAGCCGGTCGGTCACCAGCACCTTCGCCTCGATCACCGCGCGGCCACTGACCAGGTGCGCCCAACCCAGATGCGTCAGCCCGACCTCACCGGCCAGGTCCGGGGACACCTCGACGAACATCTCCGGTTGCAGCTCGGCCAGCGGCGACACCGTCCGGCTCATCCCACCGGCGGTGTGGTGCTCGGTGAGCCGGCTGACCGTGAACACGTACGGGAACACCTGGGCGTGCTCCTGCGGCGGGCTCGGGTTCACCGAGTTCACCGGGTGCGCGTACATCTTGCGGGTCGGGTTGGCCTGCTGACCGTAGAGCGGGTTACGCACCGGAGACTCCACCGGCTCGTAGTGCGTCGGCAGCGGGCCGTCCAGGACACCACTGGGCGCGTACAGCCAGCCCTTGCCGTCGCCCTGCATGACGAACGGGTCGTCGCCCGCGATGCCCTCCGTCCCCGACGCGCCGGGTGGCGGCCGGTATGACGGCGGCTTGGTCTTCTCGAAGTCCGGCACGTCGTAACCGGTCCACTCGGCCTGCTCCGCGTCCCACCACACGTAACGCTTGCGCTCACTCCACGGGTTGCCGTCCGGGTCCGCCGAGGCACGGTTGTAGAGGATGCGCCGGTTCGCCGGCCAGGCCCAACCCCACTCGGCGGCCACCCAGTCCTGCTCGTGCCGCGACTTGCGCCGGGCCGCCTGGTTCACCCCGTCCGCGTACACCCCGCTGTAGATCCAACAACCGATCGCGGTGGAGCCGTCCGCGCGGGCCTCGGCGAAACCGGACAGCGGTCGACCGGTCGCCACGTCGTACCCGTTGATCTCCCGCAGCACCGCCTCGGCGCTCGGCTCCACGTGCGGGCCGTGCGTGGGGTAGTTCCAGGTGAGGTCGAGCAACGCCCGGTCGCGCGGCAGCGGCGAGTCGGCCAGCTTCTCCCGCAGTTTGCGGCCCAGGTGATAGAAGAACCACAGCTCGGAGCGGGCGTCGCCCGGCGGTTCGACCGCCTTCTCCCGCCACTGCAACAACCGCTGCGTCTGGGTGAACGTGCCCTCCTTCTCCACATGCGACGCGGCAGGCAGGAAGAACACCTCCGTGCGGCACTCCTCCGGCACTATCTCCCCGGTGGCGACCTCGGGGCCGTTCTGCCAGAACGTCGCACTCTCGATCATGAACAGGTCCCGGACCACCAACCAGTCGAGGTTGGCCATCCCGAGCCGCTGCGCCCGACCGTGCGCCGAACCGACCGCCGGGTTCTGCCCGAGCAGGAAGTACCCCTTGATCTTGCCGTCGATCATGTTGAGCACCTGCTGGTACGTGCCGTGGTCACCGGTCAGCCGGGGCAGGTAGCCGTAGCAGAAGTCGTTCTCCGGCGTCGCCGCGTCACCCCAGTACGCCTTGAGCAGGCTGGCGGCGAACGACCGTGCGTTACCCCAGAACCCCTTCTGCCCCGGGTGGCGGATGCTGTCCACCCACTCGTCGAAGCTCGGGTGCTCGGCGTGGTGCGGCATCGGCAGATAGCCGGGCAACAGGTTGAACAACGTCGGGATGTCGGTCGACCCCTGGATGCTGGCGTGGCCACGAAGCGCCATCACCCCACCACCCGGTCGCCCCATGTTGCCCAGCAGGAGTTGGATGATCGCGCCGGTGCGGATGTACTGCACACCCACGCTGTGCTGCGTCCACCCGACCGAGTAGATCAGCATGCCGGTGCGGTCCCGGCCGGAGTTCGCCGTCCACGCCCGCGCCAGCTCCAGGAACTGCGCCTGCGAAATGCCGCAGACCCGCTCCACCATCTCCGGGGTGTAGCGCGAGAAGTGTCGCTTGAGGATCTGGTAGACGCAGCGCGGGTGCTGCAACGTCTCGTCGCGCCGGGTCTGCCCGCCCACCGGCGCGCCGTGCGACTCGTGGGTCAACCCCGCGGCGCTGTCCCGCTCCTGGGCGGTGTGCCCACTGCCCGACGAACCCTCATGCCCCTCGTACTGCCAGCTGTCCTGCACGTACGTGCCGGTCTCCGGGTCGAAGCCGGAGAAGAACCCGTCGCCGTCCTCGGTGTCGCTGAACTGTTCGCTGACGATCGTCGCCGCGTTGGTGTACGCGAGCACGTACTCCCGGAAGTCCAGCTCGTTGTCGAGGATGTAGCGCACCACCCCACCGAGCAACGCGATGTCCGTGCCCGCCCGGATCGGCAGGTACGCGTCGGCCACCGCACTGGTCCGGGTGAAACGCGGGTCGACATGAAAGACCTTCGCCCCCCGACGCTTGGCCTCCATCACCCACTGGAAACCCACGGGGTGCGCCTCAGCCATGTTCGAACCCTGGATGACGATCACGTCAGCGTTGGCGATGTCCTGCTGGAAATCCGTCGCACCGCCACGACCGAAGCTGGCCCCCAGACCGGGGACGGTGGCGGAGTGTCAAATACGGGCCTGGTTCTCGATCTGGAGCGCCCCCATCGCGGTGAACAACTTCTTGATGAGGTAGTTCTCCTCGTTGTCCAGCGTCGCCCCACCCAGACTGGAGATACCCATCGTCCGGTTGAGCGGCCGGCCCTGCGAGTCGACGTCCTCCCAGGTCTGCTCGCGGGCGGCGAGGATCCGGTCGGCGATCATGTCGACCGCGGTGTCGAGCTCCAGATCCTCCCACTGCGTCGAGTACGGCCGGCGGTAGCGGACCGTGGTCTGCCGCAACGGGCTGGTGACCAGGCTCTTACTCGCCGAACCCTTCGGGCAGAGCCGACCCCGGGAGATCGGGCTGTCCGGATCACCCTCGATCTGAGTGACCTGCCCGTCCTTCACGAACACCCGCTGGCCGCAACCCACGGCGCAGTACGGGCACACGGACCGGGCCATCGAATCGGCGGTGTCGGTGCGGGCGGTGAGCGCGCGAGAACCGTCGGACTTCGCCGCAGCCCCCCGGCCCAGCGGGTCCGTGCCGGTGAGCTGGCGGTAGACCGGCCAACCCTCGATAAAGGTCCGTAGACCCAACCCCGACACCCCCTCCCACGCGAGCGACCTACTGAACATAGGTCAAGCGAGACAGGTTCGCGAACCGGGGGCGCAGACAGCGCCGCCCCCGGCCGGTGGGCCGGGGGCGGCGCTGTGTCGGTGTGCAGGTCGCCTCTCGGCGAGTGGCACGACGCGGCTCCAGCCGAACGGTATTCCGCGAAGGCGATATTAGGTGAGGCCCGGGGACA
>NZ_JBITGG010000028.1:0-65568 GCF_044456765.1 Micromonospora sp. NPDC050784
GGGTTTTGTTGTTGGTGTGGCCCCGCTGGTGGGGTGGGGGGGGGGCGTGGGGCGGGGGGCGGGGTGTGGGGGGGGGGGGGGCCCCCCCCGGGGGGGGGGGGGGGGGGGCCCCCCCGGCCCCCGACGAGTGGCTTACTTCTTGGCCTGACCGGCGGCGACCTCTTCCGCCGTCCAGTAGCCGGAGTCGATCAGCGTCGCCTTGATGTCGTCCTTGTAGACGGTCGCGATCGGCAGCAGGTACGCCGGGACGACCTTGACGCCGTTGTTGTACGTCTGGGTGTCGTTGGCCTGCGGCTGCTTCTTCTGCAGGAACGCCTCGGCGGCGTTCACGGCCTGCTCGGCCAGCAGTCGGGTGTCCTTGAAGACCGTGGAGCTCTGCACGCCATCGTTGATCAGCTTGATCGAGGCGATCTCCGCGTCCTGGCCGGTCACCACCGGGAGCTTCTTCGCGCCCTTGCCGTAGCCGGCGTTCTGCAGGGCGGTGATGATGCCGCGGGAGATGCCGTCGTACGGCGAGAGCACCCCGTCGACCTTCGAGCCGTCGTTGTAGCTGGAGGTGAGCAGGTTCTCCATCCGCTTCTGCGCGGTCTCCTGCTGCCACCGCAGGATGGCTACCTGCTCGGGGGTGGTCTGCTTGGACTTGACGACAAGCGTCCCGTTATCGATGAACGGCTTCAGCGTGTCCATCGCGCCGCCGAAGAAGTACTGGGTGTTGTTGTCGTCCAGCGACCCGGCGAAGAGCTCGACGTTCAGCGGCCCCTTGGCCGTGCCCTTCGAGCCGTCCTTGTTCAGCAGGCCGAGACCGACGAGCAGCGCGGTGCCCTGGGCGACGCCGACCTTGTAGTTGTCGAAGCTGACGTAGAAGTCGACGTCCTTGCTGCCACGGATCAGACGGTCGTAGGAGATGACCGGGATCTTCGCGGCCGCGGCTGCCTGCAGCTGGCTGCTGAGCGCGGTGCCGTCGATCGCCGCGAGGATCAGGACATCCGCACCCTGGGTGATCATTTGGTCGACCTGCTGCGACTGGGTGGGGATGTCGTCGCCGGCGTACTGGAGGTCGACCTTGTAGCCCTTGGCCTCAAGCTTCGACTTCACCGCGTTGCCGTCGGCGATCCACCGCTCCGAGGTCTGGGTCGGCATCGACACACCGATGGTCAACTCGCTGGGCTTCTCGTCGCCGGTGGTGCCACCGCTGCCCGCACCCCCGCCACTGCACGCCGCCAAACTCAGCGCCAGTGCCGCGCCGCCGAGAGCAACCAGGAATTTCCTGCCCACGGGCTTCTCCTCTCTGGACTCCCCCGCCGACTGCCGGGGCCAACTGTCATCTTTCGGGTAGTGTTAGCGCTCACATAGACTGCGTCAACACCAGATCCGAAATACCGGTGTCACGGTCTCGTAACGGAGCATCCAGGCGAGCGTAGTCATGCGGCCGGTCCCCCGAAAGGGCAGGACGCGCGCCGCACAGACTGGTGCCCGCGGACGACGTCTGCCGTCCGCGGGCACCAGTACTACCGGATCGGGCGGGTTGCCGCCACCCGGGCGGTCAACGGGCCCGAGCGGCTACCGCTGCGACCACCGCTGGTTCGCCGCTCCGGTGCAGGTCCAGAGGATCACCGTGGTGCCGTTGGCCGTGCCGTTGTTGTTGACGTCCAGGCAGAGCCCCGACTGCGTGCCGCTGATCGTGCCGTTGGCGTTTACCGTCCATTGCTGGTTGGCCCCGCCGTTGCAGTCCCAGATCTGCACCTTGGCGCCGGCCGCGGCGTTGGGCGGCGCATCCAGGCACTTACCGAGGGCCTGCAGGGTCTGACCGCTGCTGGTCCAGCGCTGGTTGGCGGCGCCGTTGCAGTCCCAGATGACCGGCTGCGTGCCGTTGGTCGTGTTGCTGTTCGGCACGTCGAGGCAGCGGCCGGAGGCGGCGCTGGCATACGCGCTCGACGTGGTCGGCGGCGGCGTCGTCGGCGGAGTCGTCCCGCCACCGCTGACCCGGTACACCACCGTGCCGTGCGCGGGGACGCTGGCGCTGATGGTCCCGCTGCTGGAACTGGTGCCACCGGTCCACGCGTCCACCAGGGTGAACGACGAGCCGGACTTTCCGATGGCCGCGGCCGTGGTCGAGATCGTCGTCGTGGAGCCGCCCTGGTTGAACAGGGCGACGGCGACGTCACCGTTGGCGAGCCGCTTGGCCAGCACCCGGCGCGTGCCGTCGAACGACACCTGCGTCCCCTGCAACCCGAGCGAGTCCTGGTTGATCGCGATCAGGTTGGCGTTCTTGAGGATGGTCTGCGTCGCGGCGTTCATGTTCCGCACGTCGTTGCCGGCGATCAGCGGAGACGCCATGATCGCCCACATGGCGAAGTGGCTGCGCATCTCCGTGTCGTTCATGCCGCCACGGCCGACCTCCATCATGTCCGGGTCGTTGAACCCACCCGGCCTGGCGTAGGAGGCCAGCGGAACGGTCACGTTGATGATGTTCTGGATGCCCATCGGGTAGCCGTTGCTCTGACCGGTGTCCCACGCGTTGGTGATGTCCTCGGTGGTTCGCCACATGTTGGCCACGTCGCCCCAGTTGCGCTGCGGCCCGGTCTTGGCGTGGATGCTGTTCGGGTTGATGCTGTAGACGATCGGTCGACCGGTCGCGGCCAGCGCGTCACGCATCTTGGCGAAGGTGGCCACCTGGTCGTTGATGCTGCCCTCCGGCGAGCACCAGTCGTACTTGAGGTAGTCGACACCCCAGGCGGCGAACTGACGGGCGTCCTGCACCTCGTGACCACGGCTGCCGGTGGCGCCGGGGTAGGAGCCGAAGTACTGTGCGCACGTCTTGTCGACCGGCACCTGGTAGAGGCCGAACTTCAGGTTCCGAGCGTGCAGGTAGTCGCCGAGCGCCTTCATCCCGCTGGGGAACCGGGTGGGGTCGCCCTGGATGTTGCCGGAGCCGTCCCGGTTGGGGTTGAACCAGCAGTCGTCGACCACGACGTAGTTGTAGCCCAGGTCCCGCATGCCGCTGCTGACGAGCGCATCCGCCGTCTGCCGGATCAGCGCCTCGTTGATGTTGCAGCCGAACGAGTTCCACGAATTCCAACCCATGGGTGGAGTGCGCGCCACGCCGTTGTCCAGTGCCTGCGCGGTCGGGGCGCGAAGGCCGACCAGGGCACCGGCGAGCAGTATTCCGGCCGCCAGCACACTCCCCCAGCGCCGACCTCGGGTAATGCGGTTCATCGAGCCTCCTTGTCGGTGGCGCCCGCCCGTAACACGATCCCTGGCCGGTGCGCCGATAGTTGGACGCCAATTTTTGTTAGCGTTAACAGAGACGCCCATCATGTTACGGCGACATTTCACGAGGTTCAATAGCTGCGCGATGCCGCATCGCCCGACATCGATTAACTACACTGCGCTACCCATCGAGCCACGTCTTATCGGTGGCAGAGCCGGAAATTGGCGCACGCTGGCGCGGGCCCGCACCCGTCGGGCCCGTACCCGTCGCGCAGCGCTCGTCGGGGGAACGGCGGGGGGCGGCGGCGGGCGGCGGCGAGCGGCGGCGGGACTGAGCCCCGCGCCCGCGGCGGCCTCTGGTTGGTCCGGCTGTCAGCGACGCGGTGGGGCGACACTCTGGCGCGCGACCAGAGCCGGGGCGACGGTCTGCCGCAGCGCCCCACCGGTGCCCGACTCGATCTGGGACAGCAGCATCTGCAGGCTCGCCCGCGCCACGGCGTCGAAGTCCGGTCGGACGGTGGTCAGCGGCGGAATGAAGTACGCCGCCTCCGGCACGTCGTCGAACCCGACCACGCTGATGTCGTCCGGCACCCGGCGGCCGAACTCGTGCAGCGCCCGCAGCACGCCCAGCGCGAGGTGGTCGTTGGCGGTGAAGACGGCGGTGACCTCCGGCATCCGTGCCAACATCTGCCCGCACCGGTAACCCGACGCCGCGGACCAGTCCCCCGGCATGGGCGGCGGCGGATCCAGCCCGGCGGCCAGCAGCGCCTGCCGCCAGCCGTCGATCCGGCCGACGCTGTCGAACCAGTCGGTCGGCCCGGAGACGTGCCAGACGGTGCGGTGACCGGCGTCGAGCAGGTGTTGCGTCGCCGCCCGGGCGCCCGCCACCTGGTCGACCGTCACCAGCGGCACCGGCCGGTTCGGGTCACCGTCGACCGTGACCAGTGGGACATCCTTGGGCAGGCGCTCCAACGCCTCACCGGCCGACTCGACCGGGGCGATGACCACGATGCCGGCGACAC
Organism: Micromonospora sp. NPDC050784; assembly: GCF_044456765.1. NCBI lineage: Bacteria > Bacillati > Actinomycetota > Actinomycetes > Micromonosporales > Micromonosporaceae > Micromonospora > Micromonospora sp. NPDC050784. Next base: position 4,233 of record NZ_JBITGG010000028.1, read on the forward strand.
GGTGCGACAGGTGCCGCTCGACGGCCGCCGAGATGGAACGGTGGTCCAGGTTACGCACGCTGCCGACGCTGACCGCGAAACCCTCTTCGGCGGCCGTCTGCTCCAGAGCGGCCAGCAGCGACGCCGGACCGTAGAGCGTCGTGTTCTGTGCGACCACGCCGATGACCTGTGATCGACCGGTCACCAGGGCGCGTGCCGCGCCGTTGGGGCGGTAGCCGAGTTCGGCGATCGCCGCCCGCACCCGAAGCCGGGTCTGCTCACGGACGTTGGGGTGCCCGTTGAGCACCCGCGACACCGTCTGATGGGAGACACCGGCGAGACGAGCAACGTCCGTCATCGCGGGACCGTGGACGGCCATTTAACTCCCCCCGCTACATCTCCGGCCCGCGGCCCGTCGACGTCGACTGGGGCGGTCCGGCCCGATCCCCCTCGCTCAGTCACCACGCCGGTGCTGAATCCCAGGTGACCAGCGCTGGATCGCCGACAGTCTACGCCAGCAACAGCCCCGGACATGGCATGGCTGTGCGGGGACTGCGCGATGCGCCGAAGCCGCACAACGCGGCGCCCACCCGGAGTACGCAGCCAACCGGCGCGAGGCGCGGCCCCGACGTGGGACGCCGGCCTGCCCGCGCTCCTGGACAGAGCGTGGAGCAGGCCGGCGAGGCCCCGACGCGGTGGCGCGGACTCGACATGCCGACAGGCATGCGTTGCCAGCGCCACCCGGTCAGACCGATCGTCGTGTGACTGGTGTCACGGGGTCGTCAGGTCGAACCGCCGCACGGTGACCGCGCCACCGAACGCCTGCGTCGCGTGGTTGAAGATGGCAAATCGGTAGCCCATGAAGAACTGCCAGTTGTTCGCCAGCGTCAGGGCGTTGCCGAACGAGGTGAAGTTGACCCCGTCGGTGCTGTACGAGAAACGGGCCTGTCGGCCGGAGCCGGGTCTGATGTCGGCGTTGGCGCGCAACCAGATCCGGCCACCGGAGACGGCGGTGCTCGCCACCTCGCTGCCGGTGCTGGTGGTGTTCCAACTGCCGTCCATCGTCAGCCCGTTCTGCATGACGAGTCGGGTGGACCCGTTGTCCCGTCGGAGTCCGATCCAGGCCGACGAGTTGCGCAGCACCGCCAGGCCGCTGCGGTCACCGTCGCGCATGGTGGAGTAGTCCAACTCGATCGTCGCGGTCGAGGTGGGGCCCTGGATGCGGTGGGTCAGCGTGTTGCGCGCCTTGTACAGATCGCCGGTGACGGTGGCGGTCTGCAGGTTCAGCCCGTTGTTGACCGACCACTTGCTGTTGTCCGGGTTGTGGTTCCACTCCCACTGCGGGCCGAGCGTGGTGCCGGCGAACGTGTCGGTGCCGGTGAGCGGCTTGACCGCCCGGGGCGGCGCCGGCAGGTTCGGCTTGGGGTACGAGCTGCCCCACGTGCCGTTGACCGTCTGCAGCACGGGCCAGCCGTCGCCGGTCCAGGTGATCGGGGCCATGGCCGGCATCCGACCACCGGGGTACGCGTCGACGAAGGACATGTAGTACCAGTCGCCGTTCTGGGTCTGCACCAGCCCACCCTGGTGTGGCACACCGCCGCCGGAGATCGGGCCGGGCAGGTTGAGCAGCACCTGACGCTGCTCGTACGGGCCGAACGGGCCGTTGGTCGACTTCAGCACGTACTGGCCGTTGGCCGGGCGGGTGAGCCAGATGTAGTAGGCGCCGTTGCGCTTGTAGAAGCGGGCGCCCTCCAGCGTTCCGATGCTCGACGGCGTGGTGTAGACCTGCTGGGCACGAACCTGGGACTTCCCGTCCGCGGACAGCTGCGCCACGCTGATGGTGCCGTTGCCGTACGCCACGTACATGGTGTCGTTGTCGTCGATCAGCATCCCCGCGTCGTAGTAGCAGTTGGGGATGGTGGTGTGCTTGCTCCAGGTGCCGTCGACGGCGGACGCGGTGTAGATGTGGGTCTGCGCGAAGTCGATGCACCCGGCCCAGTAGTACGTCCGGTTGCTCGGTCGGTAGTTCAGCGTCGACGCCCAGATCCCGTCGACGTAGGCGTTACCGCCGCTCATGTCGTACTTCGAGCCGAAGTCGAGTCGGGGCACCGAGTGACCGGCGAACTCCCAGTTCACCAGGTCGTACGAGCGCAGGACCGGCGCGCCAGGCGAGTAGTGCATGGTGGACGCCGACATGTAGTAGGCGTTGTCCACCCGGATGATGTCGACGTCGGCGAAGTCCTGCCAGACCACCGGGTTCGAGTACGACGTGCCGGGGGTGCCGGGGTCGCTGCCGCCCACCTGGACGAGTTGCCACTGCTGGTTGGTGCCGCCCCAGTCGGCGTACTGCACCACGTTCGCACCATCGGCGGTGGACGCGCCCTGCACCTCGACCGCCTTGTTGCTGTTGCGGTTGATCAACCGAACATAACCACCGTCCGAGTCGGCCAACCGGAACTGCTGGTTCGTCCCATTGAGATCAGCCCACTGCACGACCGCACCGCCATCAGCGGTAGAGAAGCCACTGACGTCGAGCACCTTGCCCGAGTGCCGCGACTTCACCCGGTAGTAGCCACCCCCCGAGTCCACGAACTGCCACTGCTGGTTGACGCCGTTGTTACGCGTCCACTGGCTGATCCGCGCCCCGTCGGTGGTGGCCGAGGCGTACAGGTCCAACGCCTTACCGCTGTTCCGGTTCACCAGCACGTACCAGGCGTTGGTGTCGACAGTCGCCGCTGACGCGGCGGTCGGCGCGACAGCCGCCAGAGCGCCGCCGACCACCACCGCGACCGCGGCGGCGACGAGCCGCGACAGCCGACCACGCCCCCGCGCTGGTGTTGTCCAGGGAACCCGACCGATGGCAACCATGATCCTCCTCTGACGATGCGTTCCGAGCGGCCCGGGGTCGTCATCCGCGGCACTGGGCGGTGTGCCGAGCTGGCCTGATCGCAGGATGTGATCGCTAACATCACTCACCGTGGTTCGAGGCGCTGATCTGCCGAACACGGGGAGGGACATGATCGCGGCCGGGCCAGCCACAGACATCGACCGTCTTGGTTATAGACTGTGAGCGATAACACGGCCTTAGTCAAGACGTAACCCAATCGGCTCGTGACCGTGCTAGCGGACACGCAAACGGGTGGCCCGTCCCTGCCCGAGGGATGTCAGGCAGGGACGGACCACCCGTCCGGAGCGCGGTCGGGCCGCGCGAATCAGAAGCCGCGGGCCAGCCGGTAGTAGGCCTGGTTCCAGCGCAGCTCGTCGGCGAAGCGACGGGGTTCCGTGGCGGCGTCGATGACGACGAGTTCGGTGCGGCTCATCTCCGCCAGGTCGTGCAGCTCCTCCACGCCCACCGCCTGCGACAACACGGTGTGGTGCGGGGCGCCCGCGGTGATCCACGCCTCGGCCGAGACCGGCAGGTCGGGGCGCGGACGCCAGACGGCCCGGGCGACCGGCAACCGGCGCAGCGGCTGCGGCGGGGCCACCACGTCGATCTCGTTGGCCACCAGCCGGAAGCGCTCCCCCATGTCGGCCAGCCCGAGCACCACGGCCGGACCGGGTGCGGCGTCGAACACCAGCCGGACCGGGTCCTCCCGACCACCGATGCTCAGCGGGTGGATCTCCACGTTGGGCACGTCGGAGGCGATCGTCGGGCAGACCTCCAGCATGTGGGCGCCGAGCACCAACTCGTTGCCCGGGGTGAGGTCGTAGGTGTAGTCCTCCATGAACGACGTGCCGCCGCTCACGCCCACCGACATCGCCTTGAGGGTGCGGACCAGCACCGAGGTCTTCCAGTCGCCCTCGCCGCCGAAGCCGTAGCCGTCCGCCATCAGCCGCTGCACGGCGATGCCCGGCAGCTGACGCAGCCCTCCGAGGTCCTCGAAGTTCGTCGTGAAGGCCCGGAACCCGCCCGCGTCCAGGAAGGCGCGCATGCCCAACTCCACGCGTGCGGCGTACCGCAGCGAGTCGTGCTGCTCGCCGCCGGGCAGCAGCGCGCCGACGATGCGGTAGGTGTCCTCGTACTCCTTGACCAGGTCGTCCACCTGCGCGTCGGTGACCTCGCCGACCACCTCGACCAGGTCGTTGACGCCGTAGGTGTTGACCGAGACCCCGAACCGCAACTCGGCCTCGACCTTGTCGCCCTCGGTCACCGCGACGTCGCGCATGTTGTCACCGAAGCGGGCCAGGCGCAGCGACCGCATCGCCGACCAGCCCAGCGCGGCGCGGGCCCATGCCCCGATCCGAGTCGTCACCCGCGGGTCGCTGACGTGCCCGGCCACCGTCTTACGGGCCACACCGAGACGCGTCTGGATGTACCCGAACTCACGGTCGCCGTGGGCGGCCTGGTTCAGGTTCATGAAGTCCATGTCGATGTCGTTCCACGGCAGCAGAACGTTGGCCTGGGTGTGCAGGTGCAGCAGCGGCGTCTGCAACGCGTCCAGACCGGAGATCCACATCTTGGCCGGCGAGAACGTGTGCATCCAGGCGATGACCCCGACGGCACCCTGAGCGGCGGCGTCCCGACAGACCTGCAGGATCTCACCGCTGTTGGTCAGGACGGGCTTCCAGACCACGCGGGCGGGAATCTGCGGCGAGTCGTCGAGCGCGGCCGCGATCTGGCGAGACTGCTCGGCCACCTGGCGGAGCGTCTCCTCGCCGTACATGCCTTGGCTGCCGGTGAGGAACCAGATCTCGGGTTCGGTGTGTGGTGCCATGGAGTTGCCTTCCGCGAGAGGGGCGGTCACTTGTAACGGATTCCGATGAGGCGCTGAAGGAGGATGAACGCGAAGAGCAGACCGCCAATCACGATCTTGGTCCACCAGGAGTTGAGGCTCCCGTCGAAGGTGATGAGGGTCTGGATCACGCCCAGGACCAGCACGCCGAGCACCGTGCCGAAGACGTAACCCGCGCCGCCGGTGAGCACCGTGCCACCGATGACGACGGCGGCGATGACGTCCAGCTCCATCCCCACGGCGATCAGCGGCGCGCCGGAGAGAGTGTAGAAGGACAGCAGGATCCCGCCGATGGCCGAGCACAGACCACTGATCGTGTAGACGGCGATCCGGGTACGCCCCACCGGCAGGCCCATCAGCAGCGCCGACTGCGGGTTGCCGCCGATGGCGTACACGTTGCGACCCAGTCGGGTGTAGGCCAGCGTGTACGCGGCGATGACGACCACCACGAAGGCGATCAGCACGCTGATCGACACGAAGTTGCCCCGAGGGTCCCCGATCCGCTCCTGCGACATCGAGGTCCAGAACCCGTCGGTGATCGGGATCGACGCACCGGAGATGAACGTGCACATGCCCCGGGCGAAGAACATCCCGGCGAGCGTGACGATGAACGGCTGGATCTCGAAGAAGTGGATGACGCAGCCCATCAACAGGCCGAGCGTCGGGCCGATGAGCAGGGCGATGACCAGCACCAACGCCGCCGGCATGCCGTCCTGCAGCAGCGCGGCCGACACCATCGCCGTCATGGCGACGACCGACCCGACCGACAGGTCGATGCCACCGGTCAGGATCACGAAGGTCATACCCACCGCGACGACGAGCAGGAAGCCGTTGTCGATGAAGACGTTGAAGATGACCTGCACGTTGGAGAACGCCGTGTACTGCGAAACGCCGATGCCGTACATCACCAGCAGCAGGGCGAGCGTCGCCAGGACCGGTATCTGCTTCCTCGGCAGCCGGAACCGGGTACGACCGGCGGTAAGCGTTCCAGTGGTCATGCCGGCACCTGCTCCTTCGGCTTGTCGGCGATGGTGGCGGACGGCGGGGCGTTGCGCCTACGTCGGCTGAACCGGGCCCGGAAGGCCGGTGCCTGGATGAGGCAGACGGCGATGACGACGACCGCTTTGAACAGCAGCGAGGTCTGCGGTGAGATGTCCATGGCGTACACCGTGGTGGTCAGGGTCTGGATGATCAGCGCGCCGATGATCGTGCCACTGAGGAAGAACCGGCCGCCCGCGAGGGACGTACCGCCGATGACGACCGCGAGGATCGCGTCCAGCTCGACCCAGAGGCCGGCGGCGTTGCCGTCGGCGCTGGAGACGTTGGCCGTCATCATGAAACCGGCGACCGCGGCGCACGCGGCGCTGATCACGTACGCGAGGAAGATGACCCGGCCGGACCGGATGCCGGCGAGCCGGCTGGCCGTGGCGTTGCCACCCACCGACTCGATGATCATGCCGAGCGCGGTACGACGGGTGAACGCGGCGACGAGCAGGGCCGCGGCGAGCGCGATGAAGATGGCCAGCGGCAGGGTCAACGCGTGGCCCAGGCCGATCGCCCGGTACGGCTCGGAGTTGATGGTGATGATCTGGCCCTCGGTGATCAGCTGGGCGAGGCCCCGGCCGGCGACCATCAGGATCAGGGTGGCGATGATCGGTTGGATACCGATCACGGCCACCAGCACCCCGTTCCAGGCGCCGAGCACGAGCGAGACCCCCATCGCCATCGCGAGGGCGGTCACCACCACGCCAACGCTGTTCTGGTCGGGCTGCTTGCTGATGTACATGCAGGCGATCGCGCCGCTGATCGCGCAGAGCGAGCCGACCGACAGGTCGATGCCGCCGGTCGAGATGACCAGGGTCATGCCCAGCGCGACGAGGATCAGCGGTGCGCTCAGTCGCAGGATGTCGATCGGCGTGCCGTACAGGTGCCCGTCCTTGAGCTCGATGGACAGGAACCCGGGCCGGTAGATCGTGTTCGCGGCGAGCATGACGAACAGCACGGCGGCGGGCCAGAACAGCCGGTGACCGATCATCGTCCGATAGCGGCTCATGGTGTCGTTCATCGGTCTGCCTCCTCCCGGTGGGATCCGCTGGCGATGGTCTGCATGATGCGGTCGGCGTCGAGGCTCTCGTCGTTGGCGAGCTGCGCGACCATCTGCCGGTCCCGCATCACGGCCACCTTGTGGCTGAGACGCAGCACCTCCTCCAGCTCGGCGGAGATGAACAGCACCGCCATGCCCCCGTCGGACAGCTGCGTCACCAGCTTCTGGATCTCGGTCTTCGCGCCGATGTCGATGCCCCGGGTCGGCTCGTCCAGGATCAGCAGCCGTGGCTCGGTGATCAGCCACCGGGCCAGGAGCACCTTCTGCTGGTTGCCGCCGGAGAGGTTGCGTACCGGCACCTCCGGGTCGGCGGGCCGGATGTTGAGGGCCTTGACGTACTTGTCGACCAGCTCGTCCTGGCGACGACGCGGAATGGGCCGCAGCCAGCCGCGGGCAGCCTGCATGGCGAGGATCATGTTCTCGCGGACCGACAGGTCGGCGACGATGCCCTCCGCGCGGCGGTTCTCCGAACAGAAGCCCACGCCGTGGTCGATGGCCTGGGCGGGGGTGCGCAGGCTGCTCGCCGCGCCGTCGACCATGACCTGGCCGCCGTCGGTCCGGTCGGCCCCGAACAACAACCGCGCGACCTCGGTACGCCCCGAGCCCAGCAGGCCGGCCAGGCCCACCACCTCGCCGGCGTGGATGGTGAGGCTGAACGGCTCGACGGCGCCCGCCCGACCGAAGTTCGACACCGCCACCAGGGGGGTGCCCTCCTCCAGCGCGGCCAGGTCCCGCCGGGAGTGCTCCTCGATGCCCTCCAGGACGTCGAGCTCCTTGCCGATCATCTTCTCCACCAGGGAGAGCTGGGGCAGCTCGGTGGTGAGGTACTCGCCGACGAGCCCGCCGTTACGCAACACGGTGATCCGGTCGGCGATCTCGTAGACCTGGTCGAGGAAGTGGGTCACGAACAGGATCGCGATGCCCTCGTCGCGCAGTTGCCGCATGATGCGGAACAGCTGCGCCACCTCGCCGGCGTCGAGGCTGGACGTCGGCTCGTCCAGGATCAGCACCCGGGCCTTGATGTCGATCGCGCGGGCGATGGCGACCATCTGCTGGATCGCCAGGGAGTACGAGCCGAGCGGCGCGCTGACGTCGAGGTCGAGGTCGAGGCGGGCCAGCAGGGCGCGGGCGCGGCGGCGGACCTCACCCCAGCGGACGGCGCCGAAGACCCGGGGCTCACGGCCGATGAAGATGTTCTCCGCCACCGAGAGGTTGGTGCAGAGGTTGACTTCCTGGAAAACGGTGCTCACACCGGCGGCGGTCGCCTGCATCGGCCCGGTGAACGACACGGGCTCGCCGTCGAGGGTGATGGCGCCCTCGTCGGTGTCGTAGACGCCGGTGAGCACCTTGATGAGGGTCGACTTGCCGGCGCCGTTCTCACCCATCAGGGCGTGCACCTCGCCGGGGAAGAGCCGGAAGTTGACGTCGTGGAGTGCGCGCACCCCGGGGAAGGACTTGCTGATCCCGGTCATCGTCAGGACCGGACGGCTATCCGTCATCCCATCAGACCTCTTCTGGGTTGTCGACACGGAAGGGCCGCCACGCTCCCGCCACGCCCGCCCGGTCGCCCCTTGGGGGTCGCTCGGGCGGGCGTGGTACGGGGTCGTCGCGGGCCAAGCCCGGTCCGTTTCGGGTAGGGAAGCGACGCGGCGGGGCCGCCACGCAAACGCGGCGACCCCGTCGTCGATCAGTACTTACGGTTGGGCAGAGCTTCCTTGGCCTGCTCGGTCGTGAAGGTGGTCTCCTGCGTCTCGATCCGAGCAGGCACCTCCTCGCCCGCGTGAACCTTCTTGGCCAGGTCCATCAGCTGTGGGCCGAGCAGCGGGCTGCACTCCGCGATGAAGTTGAACTTCCCGTCGGCGAGAGCCTGCATGCCGTCCTTGACGGCGTCGACCGTGATGATGGTGATGTCCTTGCCGGGCACCTTGCCGGCAGCGGTGATCGCCTCGAGCGCGCCGAGGCCCATGTCGTCGTTGTGCGCGAACAACACGTCGATCTGCTTGTTGGCCTTGAGGAACTGCTCCATGACCTGCTTGCCGCCGGCCCGGGTGAAGTCGCCCGGCTGGGAAGCGATGATCTTCAGGTTCGGGTTGGCGGCGATCGCCTCACCAAAGCCCTTCTTGCGGTCGTTCGCCGGCGCCGCACCGGTGTTGCCCTGCAGCTCGACGATGTTCACCGTGCCCGAGGCGCCCTTCTTCTGCTCGACCAGCCACTCACCGGCGAGCCGGCCCTCCTTGACGAAGTCCGAGCCGAGGAAGGTCTTGTACAGCGACTTGTCGGCCGAGTCGACCGAGCGGTCGGTCAGGATGACCGGGATGTCGGCGTCCTTGGCCTCCTTGAGCACGGTGTCCCAGCCGGACTCCACCACCGGCGAGAAGGCGATCACGTCGACCTTCTGCTGGATGTAGTTGCGGATCGCCTTGATCTGGTTTTCCTGCTTCTGCTGAGCGTCGTCGAACTTCAGCTCGATGCCTGCGGCGGCCGCCGACTCCTTGATCGAGGTGGTGTTCGCGGTACGCCACCCGCTCTCCGCACCGACCTGGGAGAAGCCCATCGTGATCTTGCCGTCGTCCTTGGACCCGCCGCCGCCGGTGTCGCTATTGCCGCAGGCCGCCACGCCGCCGACCAGCAGCACGCTGGCGAGGACCGCGGCAGCGCGCCACGGAGCGGACTGCGTTCGCATCTTTCCCATCGAATCTCCTTGGCTGGATGTGGTGGGTAACCGCGACAACCGCCGAGGTGCGCAAGAGCGGCGTACGCGGGTGGTGCGTGCTGGTGCGTCGTGGTGCAGACCGACGGGTCTCGGATGATCGGTGCAGGGGTCAGGAACCCGCCGGTGCGACTGGTTGTTGACCGTAGACGTTCTGGTAACGGTCATAAAGAGCATCGATGTCTGCCTGGGCCATCGGGACCGGCTGCCCAAGGGTGTGGGCCAGGTGCGCGGTACGGGCCACGTCCTCGCACATGACCGCCGCCTTGACCGCCGCGCGGGCGTCGCGGCCGATGGTGAACACACCGTGGTTGCGCATCAGCACCGCGGGCGAGCGGTGCCCGGCGAGCGTGGCGACTATGCCCTTGCCGATGTCGTCACCGCCGATCAGCGCGAACGGCCCGATCGGGATCTCCCCACCGAACTCGTCCGCCTGCGCGGTGAGGTGGCAGGGGATCGACTCCCCACACGCGGCCCAGGCGGTCGCGTAGGAGCTGTGCGTGTGCACGACCCCGCCGACCTCGGGCATGGCGCGGTAGACGTAGGCGTGGGCGGCGGTGTCGCTGGACGGGGCGAAGTCGCCCTCGACGAGTACGCCGTCCAGGTCGCAGACCACCATCGTGGCCGCGGTGAGGTCGTCGTAGCTCACCCCACTCGGCTTGATCACCATCAGATCCTGGCCGGGGACCCGCGCGGAGACGTTGCCGGACGTCCAGGCGACCAGGTTGTACCGGGTCAACTCGGCGTGCAGGCGGGCGACGGTCTCGCGCAGCTCGCCGATCTGTCGGGTCACCTCGGCGTTCACGCCACCACCTCCAGCGGGGCCTCGTGCGTGGCCGCGGCGGTCTCGACCGCCGCGTTCCGGATCGCCCGCAGGCGGAGCATGACGTCGTTGCCGCCACGACCGAAGTGGTCGTGCAACGCCCGGTACTCGGCGTAGAGGGCGTCGTAGGCGCGCGCCCGCTCGGGGTCCGGACGGTAGACGGCCTCGTGCACCCGACCCATCGCCTGCGACGCCTCGTGGATCGAGGGGAACTCACCGGCGGCGACGGCGGCGTGGATCGCCGAGCCCAGCGCCGGCCCCTGCGCCGAGGCGATGATGTTCAGCGGTCGCTTGGTCACGTCGGCGTAGATCTGCATCAGCAGCGCGTTGTTGGTCAGGCCACCGGCGATCACCAGGTCGTTCACCGGGACTCCGGCGTCGACGAAAGCCTCGATGATCATCCGGGTGCCGTACGCGGTGGACTCGAGCAGGGCCCGGTAGATGTCCGCTGGCCGGGTGGCCAGGGTCATGCCGACGATCAGCCCGCTGAGGTCGTGGTTGACCAGCAGGGAACGGTTGCCGTTCCACCAGTCCAGGGCGATCAGACCGTGCCCGCCGACGGGCTGGCTCGCGGCCAGCTCGGTGAGGCGTTCGTGCGAGTCGGTGCCGGCCGGGGCGGCGTGCTCGACGAACCAGCCGAAGATGTCGCCGACGCCGCTCTGCCCGGCCTCGTAACCCCAGGCCCCGGGGCTGATGCCGCCGTCCACGACACCGCACATGCCGGCCACCTCGGCGACCTCCGCGCCGTTGACGACGTGGCAGGTCGAGGTGCCCATGATGGCGACCAGCCGACCCGGCTCCACCGCCTGCGCGGACGCCGCGGTGACGTGCGCGTCGACGTTGCCGACGGCCACCGCGATCCCCTCCGGCAGGCCGGTCCAGGCGGCGGCCTGGGCGGTGAGCGCGCCGGCCCGGGCGCCGAGGGGCAGCAACGGGCCGTCCAGCTTGGCCACGAAGTCGCCGAAGTTGGGGTTGAGCGCGGTCAGGAAGCCCTCGGAGGGATAGTGGCCGTCCTGGAGGATGCCCTTGTATCCCGCGGTGCAGACGTTGCGGGTCTCGGTGCCGCAGAGCTGCCAGACGATCCAGTCGGCGGCCTCGATGAAGCGCTCGGCCCGGTCGTAGACCTCCGGGTCCTCCTCCAGGATCTGCAGGCCCTTGGCGTACTGCCACTCGGCGGAGATCTTGCCGCCGTACCGGCCGATCCACGGCTCGGCCCGCTCGTGGGCCAGCGCGTTGATCCGGTCGGCGTGCGGCTGCGCGGCGTGGTGCTTCCACAGCTTGACCCAGGCGTGCGGTCGGTCGCGCAGCTCGGGCGTCTCACACAGCGGGGTGCCGTCGGCGAGCGTCGGCAGCACGGTGCAGGCGGTGAAGTCGATGCCGATGCCGACCACCGCCGCCGGGTCCACCCCCGCGGCGGACACCGCCGCCGGAACGGCGTACCGGAGCACGTCGCGGTAGTCCTGCGGGTTCTGCAGGGCCCAGTCCGGGGGAAGCGCTCGACCTCCCGGAAGCGCCGTGCTGATCACGCCATCGCCGTACTCGTGCACCGCGGTCCCCAACTCGGCACCATCGCCGACACGGACCACCAGAGCTCGCCCGGACAGGGTGCCGTAGTCGACACCGACGACGTAGCGGTCGTCAGCTCCGTCCACACGGTTCATGTTCACCTCCACCGTTAACGGGGATAGTGTTAACGCTCACATCCAGGCTCGTCAAGACATCTACCCGCAACAGCTCCGTAACGGAACGCGGAAGGCGGACCGACTCGGGAGGGTAGATAGCGGACCGGTGCAAAGCGCGCGATTCCGGCGTCAACGACGTCGATCAGGTGGCGACAGGGGCGTCCGCGCGGGTCGGTCGCCGACGACGGAGGCCTCGAGAGGTGGGGCGAGAGGTCCAACGCGCCGGACACAGCGGGACTACCGTCCGATAGCGACCACGTCTCGGTCGACAATGATGGCAGCGATAACATCGCCGGGGCGTCGCGCTCTCGCGCCCAGATCCGCGGCACGGCCATCGATGACCATGCGGGCTCACGAGTGAGCGCTCCGGAGGGGCGATCCGCGCAGCGCGCAGCCGGCCGCCACGGCCGTGTTATCGATAACATTCAACGTCTTGGTGGGCCTCGCCGCCCGGGTCGGCCCGCGCGTCGAACGGCGCGGCGGACGGTGCCGGGCAGCAAGGTCCACTCGTGTTTCCTGAAGTCGCGGGGTCCGCGGCGGCGTGACCGACCGACTTCACGAAATCCGAGTGGATCATGCGCCCGCGCCGCCGGCCCGCAGCCTGACCACGCGCTCGCGCCGCCGGCCCGCCGGTCGGGCGACGCCACGAGCCGACGGCCCGACCCCTCTGGGCCAAGCCGCCGGCTCTCTGTTGCGACGGCGAAACCGAGCGCCGGTGGGATCAGGCCGTCCGGTTGCGGTTGTACAGGGCCTTGGCCCAGAAGAAGCAGGCCACGCTGATGACGGCGCACCAGACGACCGCGATGATCCCGTTGGCGCCGATCCCGGTGCCCAGGAGCAGGCCGCGGAGGGTCTCCATGACGGGCGTGAAGGGCTGGTAGTCCGCGAACCACCGCACGGCGGCCGGCATGGAGTCGGTGGGGACGAACCCGCTGCCGAGGAACGGCAGGAGGATCAGCGGCATGGGCAGGTTGCTGGCCGTCTCCACGCTGTCACTGACCAGGCCGAGAGCGACGGACAGCCAGGTGAGCGCAAAGGTGATCATGGCAAGGACACCGACCGCGGCCAGCCACTCCACCGCGTTGGCCGTGGGCCGAAACCCGACCAGCAGCGCTACGACGGTGACGGCCGCGAGGCTGAGCATGGTCTGCACCAGGCTGCCCAGGACGTGACCCGTCAGGACCGACGGTCGGAAGATCGACATCGTTCGGAACCGGGCGATGATCCCCTCGGTCATGTCCATCGCGACCGAGATGGCGGTGCCCTGCGCCGCGCTGACCACCGTGATGAGGAGGATGCCGGGGGTGACGTAGTTGGCGTACTGGGAGCGGTCGCCGGACGGGCCGAGGCCGGCGCCGAGCGTGCCGCCGAAGACGTAGACGAAGAGCAGCAGGATGATGATCGGGATGCCGATGAGCAGGAACGTCATCGACGGGTACCGCCGCATGTGCAGCAGGTTGCGCCGCAGCATGGTGCTCGAGTCGCGGACGGCGAGGGAGAGCGTGCTCATCGCGCGGGAGCCCTTTCGTGGTCGGGTCGGCCGGCCCGGGTGTCGGGCTGACCGGTGAGGGTGAGGAAGACGTCGTCGAGGTCGGGGGTGTGCACGGAGAGCCCCGCCACGCTGATCGAGGCGCGGTCGAGCTGGTCGAGCAGGGATCGCAGCGACCCGACCCCGCCGTCACTCGGCACCTGGAGGGTGAGCGCCGCGTCGTCGCGGGTGGCGGCCGCGAAGGTACGGGCCGCCGAGTCGAGCCCCTCCTGGTCGGCGAACTGCAACACGACGTGGCCGCCCGGGATGAGCCGCTTGAGCTCGCGCGGGGTGCCCTCGGCGATCAGTCGACCGTGGTCGAGGAACGCCACCCGGTCGGCGAGCTGGTCGGCCTCCTCCAGGTACTGCGTGGTGAGCAGGATGGTCACGCCCTCGGCGGCGAGTGCGCGGATGATGTGCCACATGGCCCGGCGGCTGCGCGGGTCGAGGCCGGTGGTCGGCTCGTCGAGGAAGATGACGCGGGGCTCGCCGACCAGGGTCATCGCGAGGTCGAGCCGCCGGCGCATGCCGCCGGAGTACGTCGACACTGGCTTGCCCGCCGCCTCGGTCAGGTCGAACTGGTCGAGCAGGTCGGCGATCCGCCGCCGACCGGCGGCCCGGTCCAGGTGACACAGGTCGGCCATCAGGGTCAGGTTCTCCCGACCGGTGAGCAGGTTGTCGACGGCGGAGAACTGGCCGGTGACGCCAATCAGCGCGCGTACCGCGTCGGGCTCCCGGGTCAGGTCGTGGCCGAAGACTCGGGCGTTACCGCCGTCGGCGTTGATCAGGGTGGAGAGGATCTGCACGGTGGTGGTCTTGCCGGCGCCGTTCGGACCGAGCAACGCGAAGATCGTGCCCTCGGTGATCATCAGGTCGATGCCGTCCAGCACGACCTTGTCGCCGTAGGACTTGCGCAGGTCGGTGGCGACGATCGCGGGGTTCATGGAGCTGGTCATGGTCTCCTCATTTGTGGTCGACGCGGTGATCGGTCTGGCGGGGCGATGCGTCAGGCGCGGCGGATCATGATGTCGCCGTAGGAGGTGTTCGCCCGGACCTCGACCGTCTCGTCGGTCTGCGCCGGGCTGTCGGTCGACTCCAGCGCGTTGTGCACGCGGCCGTGCTTGGAACTGACTTCGAGCCAGGCGGCGGTCCCGCGACGGATGCCGACCTCGATCGCGCCGTAGGAGGTCTGCACGTCGATCGCGCCGCGGGCGACCTCACCGAGCCGGAGGTTGCCGTAGGCGGTGCGCGCCGTCACCGAGGCCAGTGACGCGTCCACGGTGATGTCGCCGTAGGCCGTGTTGATTCGGACGTCGCCACCGCTGCGGCCGATCCAGCAGTCGCCGGACGAATTCTTGATCTCGGCGGTGCCGTCGACCGCGCCGATGCGCACCTTGCCGGACGAGGCCTTCACCCGGGCGGAGCCCAGGACACGCTCGACCGCGACCTCGCCGTGGCTGCTGTCGATCTCCAACGGCCCGGTCTCGTCGAGCCGGATGCCGCTGCCGGTCTTGATCCGACACTCACCGAGCCGGCCCTCGCAGCGGAACGCGGCCCACGACGCCTCGGCGTACACCCGCGAGCCGGTCGGCACCTCGATCAGGACGTCGACCGAGGGGCCGGGGCCGAACCCGTAGCGGCGCCAAGTCTTCGGCACCCGGATCACCAGTCGCCCGGCGGCGAACTCGACGGTGGTCTGTTCGGCGGCGCTCACGTCGGCCTTGCTCGACGGGTCGCGGGGCCGCACCGTCACCACCGTGTCGGTGCGGTCGCTCGCGGCGATCCAGGCATCGCCGATCGGCAGCTCGATCTGGACGGAGATCGGTTCTGGCGTCTCGAAAACAGGCATGGTGGTCTCCCGAAAGGTGGTCGGCGGAGGTCGCCGCTGGTCAGCGGCGTGGTGGAAGGGGTACGGGGAGTTAGCGGGCCCAGCCGGTGAAGTGCTGGCCGGAGCGCGGCTCCGGCCGCCGGGGTGGACGACGCTCCGTATCGCCCGCCCCGATGGCGCCAGCGACGGCGCGCACCAGCCAGGCGTTGACCGAGAGCCCGGCGCGGCCGGCGGCGTCCTCGACACTGGCCTTCAGGTGGTCGGGCAGTCGCAGGTTGATCCGTGAGGTGCCGCCCTCGTCGCCGTCGGGCGCGGACACCGGCACCGACAGCGGCGGCGGGCCGCTGGACTCGCTCACCACCTCGACCGGCGGGCTGGCCGGCGTCACCACGAAGTCGGGCTCGCGCCCGCGCAATCGAACGTGCACCGACCCCGGTGCGAGGTCACGGGTGATCTCGTCGGCCGCGTCGGACAGCGCCTCGAGCAGCGTGAGACGGGTGGCCGCCTCCAACTGCGCGAAGAGTCGTTCGGCCAACGCCCGGGCCTCCGGGTCCACGCCCTCCGCGGCCACGGCGAACTCGTTACGCAGGTTCTCGACGTATGACCTCAGTTCCATGGCACCATCATGGCACCACTTTGGCTCATAGTGCAACAGTCATGGCTCAGCAAGGTGCCGCCATCTGGCTCCGCTGCGGATCGCCGGGCTCTCAGAGGTCGCCGAAAACCCTTCGGACCAGGCGATTCGCGTCCTCCTGGCTCAATCCGGAGGCGACCAGGAGGTCACTGACGGTCGTCCGGACCTGGGCCACCACCACCGCTCCGGAGAAGCCGACGCCGTCCCGATAGGCGTGCCCGGCCGTCCGGACCGCCCGCAGCGCCTGCTCCCTCGCCCGATTCGGCTCGGCACCGGCAGCGAACTGTCGCTTGAGCAGGCGGACGGCCTCGGCGAGCTCGGCCACCGCCGTCGGCAACGACTCCGGCACCGGCTCGCCGTCCTCGATGAGCGTCACCGACCGTCGGATCAGGGTGCCGCTGTTACGCATCGCCCGGTCGATCGGCTCCGCCGCCTGCGCGTAGCGGCCCACCGGCCCGTGCCGTTGGTGCCAGTACACCGGCGAGAGGGTGCTCGCCTCCCGGGCGCCCTGGGTCGCCTCGACGAACGCCTTCAACCGGCCCGCGCTCTGCCGCAGCTCACCCCGGGCGGTACGGGCCCGAGCGGCGTCCCGCTCGGTCAGCGCGGCGGCGGTGGCGTCGAGCTGGGTCACGAGAAGGTCCAACGCCGGCCGCGCGGCCCGGTTGAGCACCCGCAGCGGGTTCAGCGGCAGCAAAACGGCGGTGACCAGCAGCGCCACCCCTCCCCCGACGAGCGCGTCCACGAACCGGGGGATCTCCAGATCCCGGACGGCCGGGCTGAGCGTGGCGATGAGCACCGCGGTCGCGCCGGCCTGGATCACCACCGCCGCGCTGCCCGCCAGAAAGAGCGCGACGACGATCGCCAGCACGACGATCAGGGCGAGCTGCCACCACCCGGTGCCGATCACCAGGAGCAGCAGGTCGCCGACCAGCACCCCGACGGTGACACCGATGATCAGCTCGACGGTGCGACGCAACCGCTGGCCGACGGACGCGGCGAGCGTCGAGACGGCGGAGATCGGCGCGAAGACCGGCTGCGACACCTGCAGCAGTGAGTGCGCCACCAGCCAGGACAGCGCCGCGGCCAGGCCGGCCTGCAGGGCGAGGCCCCCGATGGTCCGTACCCGACGGACCCGGTCGCGCAACGCGGCCAGCACTCGGTCCGACCACCGGGCAACGGTCGACGGGCCCGCGTCCGCTCCGCGCCGACCGGCAGCGACCATGGCGGCACCTACCCCGCCACGACCGGATCAATCCTCGCCGGCACGGGCCGGTCGGGCCCGGCCCGGGCGGTAGCGCCCCGGCCCGCCGCGATTGGGGGCGTCCCGTTCGGGTAGTCCCGGCTCTGCCGTCACCGCGGTCGGCGGCCCCGGCGCATGGCCTCGGGGCCGGGTAGCGGGACAAGGGCTGCGAGACGCCTCGGGGGGACGTCGGATGGATCAGCGCGGTTGAGCGGGCCGGACGACTCCGGTGACGTCGTGGAGCTGCGGGTGCACGGAGTCTCCGGCGCGAGCGCCGCACAGGTGCTCGACCTGCAACAGACCGGACAGGTCGCCGGTGACCGCAGCGGTGGTTTCTACCGGCCGCGCCCCCGGTGCTCGGACACCGCCGACGTACGCGGGGTGACGCTGGAGGCGTACCGCTGGGGTGACCTGCCCTCCGGGACCGTGGCCCGGACCCTGGCGGTGGTGTTCCTGCTCCCTTTCATGCTGGTCAACGTCGCGATCTGGATGCGCCCGGCGAACCCCGGGTCCGAGGCGACGGTCAAGTCCCTGTGCCGGGTGCTGGCGCTCACGCTCACCGTGCTGTACGTGCTCGCCATCGCCGGCGTCGCCCTGGATCTCGTCGGTTGGAAGTGTCTGGCCTCGCCGGACTGCGTGGCGGGACGCAGTTGGTTGTCCTGGTTGGGTGGACGGCCGGTGGGACAGCGGCTGGCGGTGCTCGCGCTGGTCCCGGTCGCCGCGATCGGCCTGATCTGGCGGGTCAGCTCCCGTCCGGGGCGGACGTTCGAGGCGTTTCGCGCACCCGATCAGGGCAGCTCCGCGTCTCGGCTCGGCACCGTCGGTCGATGGGACGCCGAGCCACTGGTGGGCCGCTTGCGGGCCATCCACGTCGCGGCGGCTTTCGCGACGCTGGACCTCGTCCTGCTCCTGGCCCGAGGCGCGGGTGACGCCTCGGCGGCCACGACCGCACTGACGACGATCACGGGGGTGATCCTCGCGGGCTGCGTGGGGCTGCTCTGCACACCGCCGCTGATGGATCGGGCCCCTGGCGACCGGCGGCTCGACCGGGTCACCCGCACCCTCCGGACCGCTGCCATCATCCTGACCGCGGCCGTCGTGGCACACGTGCCGACCGGCTCGCCGAGGTGGCCGAAGGAGCACGGGCTCCCCGGCTACGAAACCACCCTCGCCGGCCTGTTCGTGGCGCAGACGATGCTGTTGGCCGCGCTGGGCGTGGTGCTGCTCTGGCAGGGGCGCCGGGAGAGGGGGGCGACCCCGCTGTTCGGGCTGGGCGCGCTCGTTGTCGCCGCCACCGGAATCAGCATGGCGGTGGCGTACTCCGCCGAGCTGGTCTACCGGGTGGCCGACTTCCTGGACCGGGACGTGCCGACCGGGGAGGGCATCGCCTCCGGTCCGCCCAGGGCCTACACCTGGGCCATCTTCGGCTTCTTCCGGGCACTGCTGGGCACCGTGGTCGTCGCTGGCCTCGTCGTGCTGATCTCCCGCCGGAGTCGACGCCGGGCCGCGGCGGCGATAGTCGCCCGCGACTTCCCGAACGCGCCGGCCGAGGCAGGGCCCCGACTGCGGCAGATCCGAGACGCGATAGCCCGGGCTCGCTTCACCGAGAAACTGGTGCCGCTGGCCGTGCTGTACGGCTGTCTCGCCGGACTCGCCACGGCCACCACCACCATCGGCCTGCTGGGGCAGGTCCCGGGTGATGTCATCGAGCGGGCCGTGGGGCTGCCGGCGGACGCGGTCACGTTCGGCATCGCGTTCGGTAGCTGGGTGATCGCGGCAGTCATCCTCAGTCTGATCATCGGCGGAATCTTCGCGTACCGGACCGAGCCGTACCGCAGGCACATCGGTGTCCTCTGGGACCTCGGCACCTTCTGGCCCCGGGCCGCCCACCCGTTCGCGCCGCCCTGCTACTCGGAACGGGCCGTGCCGGAACTGGCCCGCCGGATCACCTACCTCGTCGAGCGCGGCGACGCGGTGCTGCTCACCGGGCACAGTCACGGCTCGGTCCTGCTCGCCGCCACGGTGCTCCAGCTGCCGCCGCAGGTCGGTGACCGGGTCGCCCTGCTCACCCACGGATCACCGCTGCGCCGCCTCTACGCGCGGCTCTTTCCCGCCTACGTCGACGACGCGGCACTGCACGAGATCGGCCGTCGGGTGGGTTGGCGCTGGGTGAACCTGTGGCGCGACACCGACCCCATCGGCGGGTGGATCTTCTCCCCCGAGCCGTCCCCCGCGCCGGGCGACCCGGCCACCGCGGTGGATCGCCGACAGCGTGATCCCCGCGACGTGGTGACACCTCCCGGGGACAGCGTCGCCCCACCCATCCACGGGCACTGGCCGGCTGAGTCCGACGAGCCGTTCACCGAGGTGGTGCGGGAGTTGGCGCAGCGTCTCGGTGGGCGCGCCGACCCACCCGGAACGTCGAGGTAGCGGGCCGGCTCACTGTCCCCGGCTTGCCCGGGTACGCCAGTCGTCCAGCCCGGTGCCGGAGATGCGGGCGCCGTCGGCGGGGACGAGCGAGCGTTCGCCCAGCTTGGCGCCGAAGTACCGGGCGTCGGGGTCGGCCACCACGGAACGGGGGTCCTGCTGGTCGGCGAGGAGGGATCGACCCAGTTCGTCGAGACGGAACTGCTCCGGGCCAGCGACCTCGACCACGGAGTTGGTCGGCGCGCTGAGCACGACCTCGGCCACCGCGGCCGCGACGTCGTCCGCGGCCATCGGCTGAATGAGCACCGGCGCGAGGTGCACGGTGCCACCGTCCGTGGCGGCGTCGATGATGCCCTGGAGGAACTCGAAGAACTGGGTGGCGTGCACCACCGAGTACGGCATTCCGGACGCGGCGATGAGCTTCTCCTGGGCGACCTTCGCGCGCATGTAGCCGCTGTCCGGGATGCGGTCGCTCCCCACGATGGAGAGCGCCACGTAGTGACCCACCCCGGCGTCCGACGCCGCGGCGAGGAGCGTCCGGGTGGACGTCTCGAAGAACTCCAGCACGGCGGCGTCCTCGAACGACGGAGAGTTCGACACGTCGACGACGACCTCGGCACCGGTGAGCGCCTCGGCCACTCCCTCGCCGGTCAGGGTGTTCACGCCGGTCTTCGGCGATGCCGGCACCGCCTCGTGGCCCTGGGCGCGGAGTCGGTCCACGAGCGTGGAGCCGATGAGGCCACTGCCGCCGATCACGACGATCTTCATGGTCGAACCAGTCCTGTCTGCACCGGATTGAATCGTGCTGTCAATCAGTAAGACGGAAAGCGTGCGCGGATGCAGGACAATCGCCGGAGAAAGCGTTCTACGGAGATCACGCCATCCCTGGAGGTCGACGTGGCGACGGTGTCCCACCCGGTGTTCGCCCGCGTGTACGAGCGACTCAGCGTCGCCATGGACCGCGCCGGCACGGCGGCGTTCCGACGGGACCTGGTCGCCGGCCTGTCCGGGCGGGTGATCGAGGTCGGGGCGGGCAACGGGCGGATGTTCGCCCACTACCCGCCGGGCGTGACCCAGGTTCTCGCGGTCGAACCGGAACGGCGCCTGCGTGCCGCCGCCGAGCGCGCCGCGTCGGACGCGCCGGTTCCGGTCACCGTCGTCGACGGTCTGGCCCAGGCGCTGCCCGCCGGGAAGGGCGAGTTCGACGCGGCCGTGGTCGCGTTGGTGTTGTGCACCGTGCCCGATCAGGCGAGCGCGTTGGCCGAGATCAGCCGGGTGCTGTGCCCCGGTGGCCAGGTGCGGTTCTTCGAGCACGTGGCCGCCGAGGAGGCCCCGCGCCTGCATCGCGCCCAACGACTCGTCGACGCCACACTGTGGCCGAAGCTGTTCGCCGGCTGCCACACCAGCCGCGACACCGTCGCCGCCATCGCAGCGGCCGGTTTCCAGGTGGAGGAGCTGCGCCGGTTCCGTTTTCCGGCCACCAGCAACAGCCCCTCCTCCCCCTGCGTCCTCGGCCGCGCGATCAGGCCGCTCCCGACCGTCGGGCGATAGGCCGAAATCCACTCCGCTGCCCTGAACGCGCACTGCCCACTTTCGCGGACCCGGCGAACAAGAACGCGAGCGTCAGTCCCATTCAGATAGACGCCTTGGCTATTGTCCCAATTTGCCCACATTCGAACACCCGGGCGTGATGTGGTGGTCACCGCGCTTATCGGCGCCATACAGGCCGTATCACGCAGGACGCCACTCGCTGGACGTCTCCTGCGAGTAGTACCCACGGAGGGTGTTCTGTGACAGCTAAACCCAAACACTGGCTACGGCGGCGAGTGGTCCTGCCCGCGCTCGCGGCTGGCGCAGCCGCCACAGTGGCAGCCAGCCTGCTGCTCTTCAGCTCGACCGCCGCCAACGCGCAGGAAGCACCGGTCAACCTCGGGACGGCCGCCAACTTCTCCGTCCTCGCCGGGGCGGAGCCGACCAACACCGGCCCCAGCTTCCTGGCCCAGAGCCTCGGGCGTTTTCCCGGCAGCACCGCGGCCGGCTTCGAGACGGCAACCATCGGCGGCGAGGTACACCTCGGCGACGCGGTTGCCCTACAGGCTCAGAGCGACCTGACCACCGCCTTCAACGACGCCGCCGGCCGGACCCCGTTCACCATCCTTCCGGCGGAGCTGGGCGGTAACACGCTCAACGAAGGGGTCTACCGGATCGGGGCGGCCCAACTGACCGGGACGTTGACGCTCAACGGCCAGGGCGACCCGTCGGCCGTGTTCATCTTCCAGGTCGACTCCTCCCTGACGACGGCGTCGAACAGCAGCGTCGCCCTGATCAACGGGGCTTCGGCCTGCAACGTGTTCTGGAAGATCGGCAGCTCGGCGACGATCGGCACCGGCACCACCTTCGTGGGCACCATCATGGCTCAGGCCGCGATCACGATGGCCACGGGCGCGACCCTCCAGGGCCGCGCGCTGGCGCGCACCGCCGCCGTCACCCTCGACACCAACGTCATCACCGCACCGAACTGCGCCGGGCCGACGGGCCCACCCGGTCCGACCGGCCCACCCGGACCCACCGGCCCGCCCGGACCGTCCGGCCCGCCCGGCAGCCCGGGAGCACCCGGCAGTCCCGGCGCACCGGGCAGCCCGGGAGCACCCGGTAGCCCGGGAGCACCTGGCAGCCCGGGAGCGCCCGGTAGCCCCGGCGCGCCCGGCAGTCCAGGAGCACCCGGCAGTCCAGGAGCACCTGGTAGCCCGGGAGCACCTGGCGCACCCGGTAGTCCGGGAGCCCCCGGCGCACCCGGTAGCCCCGGCGCACCTGGTCCGTCCGGACCCCCCGGAGCGCCTGGAGCGCCCGGCAGCCCCGGTGCGCCTGGCAGCCCTGGCGCACCCGGCAGCCCTGGCGCACCCGGTCGACCCGGTGGTGGCGGCAAGCAGCCCATCCTGCCGGTGACCGGCGGTGGTGTGGTCCCGACCATGACCGGCGTCGGAAGTGTGATGGTCGTGCTGGGCGCGGTCGCGTTCTTCCTGGCCCGGCGTCGGCGCCTGGAGTCCTGATCGTGGCCCGGCCGGTGACCTGCCGGTCGGGCCGCTCCGGGAGCACGGCCTCCTGCCCGTCGTCGGTCCACTCCCCACCGGGGGTGGGCCGACGACGGGTATCTGCGAACTGCGCGCTGCCGGCCCAGGGTCCGCGCGGCCTCACCGGGGCGGCAGCCCGGTCAGCCAGACGTCCAGCTCCGCCGGGGAGCGCAGCAACACCACGGGGGGCGTGGACGGGTCGGCCTGCCAGGCCCGCATCCGC
Source organism: Micromonospora sp. NPDC050784 (assembly GCF_044456765.1). Lineage (NCBI taxonomy): Bacteria > Bacillati > Actinomycetota > Actinomycetes > Micromonosporales > Micromonosporaceae > Micromonospora > Micromonospora sp. NPDC050784. The sequence goes on from NZ_JBITGG010000028.1 coordinate 27,215, forward strand.
CGTCGGGCCCGCCCGAACGCGGTGACGTGCCACACCAGGATCGAGTCCGGGGACAGCACGCTGCTCAACGACTCGCGGTTGCCGTTGCAGATCACCTCGCCCGTGACCACCCGGCGGACGGTGCGGCGGAGCAACCGTCCGAACGAGCGCCACCGTGGATAGTCCAGGCCGACGACCAGGTCGGCGCGGGCCATCGGGACGTCCCGCCAGCCGTGGTACGCCCCGTCGATGATCCAGCGGTCCCGTCGGCAGATCTCCTCGATCCGGCTGCGCTGCTGGGTGACCGGCACCTCGACCCAGCCCGGCTGCCAGAGCAGGTCGTCCACCGGGTACCAGGGCAGTCCGAGGTGGTCTGCCAACCGCGCGGCGAGCGTGGACTTGCCTGAGCCGTACACCCCGTAGACCAGGATGCGACGCGGTGCGCTCATCGCGGCAGCGTACGTCGTGAAGGAAAATCGGTTGTCGTGCCTGGCGCGCCTCGGTCAGAGTGACGTCCATGACGTACTGACGGACACCACCCCCTGCTCCGCGCCACCGGTGATGCCTCCCGGGGGCCGTGACGCCGTCCGTTCCCACGTTCGCGACGAAGAGTGAGCCTCCTTGTCCCAGCACCACCTCCCTCGGGAGCCCCTGTCCCCGTCCGCTCCGGCCACCGTCACGGTGTTCGCCTCTCCCGCGAGCTGGATCGAGTCCGATGCGCTCGCGCAGTGCCAACAGGTCACCACCCTGGACGGCATGCTGCACGTCGCCGCGATGCCGGACCTGCACCCCGGCAAGGGCGCGCCCATCGGCGCGGCCATGGCGTCGACCGTGCTGTACCCGTTCCTGGTGGGCTCCGACATCGGCTGCGGCATCGCAGTGTTTCCGATCAAGCTCAAGCGTGCCGTACCGGAACGACTCGCCGCCCGGTTCCCCGACCTCGACCAGGCGCTCGACCCGGTACGGGACGCCGACGACCCGGCCTGGACCGCTGTCGACGGTGACGTTCCGGCCGGTCACCTCGACGGTCTGGGGACGGTCGGCCGGGGCAACCACTTCGTGGAGCTGGCCCGCGTCGACACCATCCTCGACGTGCGGCACGCAAGCCGGCTCGGGCTCGACGCGGGCGATCTCGTGCTCATCGTGCACACCGGTTCCCGTGGCCTGGGGGAGCGGATCCTGCGGGCGCACACCGAGGTCCACGGCGCCGGGGCGGCTCCCGACCCCGCCGCCTACCTGGGCATGCACGACGACGCCGTGCGCTGGGGCTCGCTCAACCGCCGGGTGCTGGCCGCCCGGGTGGCGTACGCGCTGGGGGCCGAGCCCACCGCGCCGATCGTCGACCAGTGCCACAACCTGGTTGAGGTCCGGGACGGGGTCTACCTGCACCGCAAGGGTGCGGCGCCGGGTGACGGGCGCGATGTCCTGATCGCCGGTACCCGGGGAACGGCCTCCTATCTGGTGGCCGCGCACGCCGGGCCGGACGCCAACCACTCGGTGGCCCACGGTGCCGGCCGCAAGATGTCGCGCGCCGACGCCCTGCGGCGGGGCCGGGCCAAGCACACGGTCGAGGAGCTACGTCGTACCCCGGTGGGGTCGCTGGTGGTGTGCGGTGACCGGCAGTTGCTCTTCGAGGAGGCGCCCACGGCGTACAAGCGCATCGAGCAGGTGATCGCCGATCTGGTCGCGCACCAGTTGGCCACGCCGGTGGTCAGCACGACGCCCCTGGTCACCTACAAGACGCCCGATCTCCGGTCCGCCGCAGGAGGGGACCGGCGGGGCCACCGCGGCGGACGAGGCCGGTCGTGAACGTGTTCCTGCTGCTGTCGGCCGGGCGGGGGCCGCAGGAGTGCGCCTGGGCAGTGCGTCAGCTGCTGCACCGTCTGCGGGGCGAGGGTTCCCGCCGAGGTCTGACGATCCAGCAGGTTCAGGTGGTGCCCGGTGACCGCACCGGCACCTACCGGTCCGTGCTGATCCGGATCTCCGGCGCCGACGCCGAGGCGTTCGCGGCCTCGTGGACCGGGACGCTGTGCTGGCAGGCCCCCAGCCCGTACCGGTCGGGCACCGGCCGGAAGAACTGGTACGTCACCGCCCAGCCGCCCGAACGCGACGCTCGGCCGACGACGTTTCGCGAGGCGGACGTCGACATTGTCGCCTGCCGTACCGGCGGGCCGGGTGGTCAGCACCGGAACAAGGCCAGCACGGCGGTACGCGCAACGCACCGCCCGTCGGGCATGGTGGTCGTGGTGGACGAGGAGCGGCAGTTCAGTCTCAACCGCCGCATCGCCCTGGACCTGCTGCGCCGCCGCATCGAGCAGGGCGACGAGGCGGCGCGGCGTGCCGTCGGCACCGCCCGGTGGCGCATCCACGACGGGTTGGTCCGCGGCGATCCGGTGCGGGTGGAACGTCCGACGCCCTAGCGACTCAGACCTCCAGCACCGCGTCCGCGAGGGTCTGCGGCGCCTCCTGCGGCAGGTTGTGCCAGGGCGTCCATCAGGGCGATGAGGTCGAGCCCCATGGCCGCTGGTTCGCCGTTTCGCCCGCATCCAGCCACCCGTCGGCGACCTGATCACCATTCGGACAAGGACCGTTCGGCGGCTGCCGAACTGGGTAGGCCCCCCGCTTCCGCAGATGTTCCCGGTAGAGGTCGCGGGGCCGTGGTCGGATGACCGTAGGGTGATGGCATGGCTGAGCGACCTCTGACCCTGATGGCGGTGCACGCCCACCCCGACGACGAGGCGACGAGCACCGGCGGTGTCCTTGCCCGCTACGCCGCCGAGGGGGTCACCACCGTGCTCGTGACCTGCACCGACGGGCGATGTGGGGACGGCCCGGGTGGGGTCAAGCCGGGCGAGGAGGGGCACGACCCCGCCGCCGTGGTGGCGATGCGCCAGGCCGAGTTGGAGGCCAGCTGCGCGACTCTGAACGTCACCCACCTGGAGACCCTCGGCTACGCCGACTCCGGAATGATGGGCTGGCCGACCAACGACCTGCCTGGCGCGTTCTGGACGACGCCGGTGGCGGAGGCGGCGGCCCGGCTCGCGGAGCTGATCCGGCAGTACCAGCCGGACGTGATCGTCACGTACGACGAGAACGGTTTCTACGGCCACCCGGACCACATCCAGGCCCATCGGATCACCATGGCCGCCGTCGAGCAGACGGACGTCCCGGCGAAGGTCTACTGGACCACGGTGCCGCGTACGGCGTTCGCCGAGTTCGGTCGAATCATGAAGGAGCTCGGCGTCGAGTGGGCCGAGCCGGACGCGGCGACGGAGCCGGGGCCGCAGCTCGGCCTCCCCGACGACGAGATCACCACCTGGGTCGACACGAGCAAGTACGGCGCGCAGAAGTTCGAGGCGTTGGCCACCCACGCCAGTCAGACCGAGAACATCTTCTTCCTGCAACTGGGTCAGGAGCGGTTCACCGAGCTGATGGGCGTGGAGACCTTCCTGCGGGTCCGGGACCGGACCGGCGCGCCGACCCCCGAGGACGACCTCTTCGCCGGTCTGCGCTGATCGGTCTCCCAGCGGCACCAGGCATCGTCGGCCACCGCGTCGACGATGCCTGCGTCGTGCGCGGGTCTGGACCGGGCAGCCGTACCCGGCCGGTTGCCCGTCCGCCGCGAGGACAGCACCGCGCGAAACGCCGGTGCCGCCGCACCCTGCGCCAGCGCCGCGACCGCCGGCTACCGGTCGCCAGTCGCCGACTACCTGCCGCCGAAACTTTCGACTGCCAGCCCCTCGGTGCCACGCAGGTCATGTGATGAATTTCCGGAAGTTTTCGGCGTTGACGCCCAGACATAGATCGGCTTAACGTTTCGAGCGGGTTTCCGGTTTCCAACCGGAACTTCCGGTGCCATCCGCCCCAACCGCGTCTCCGTCCGCCAACACCGGACCCTCACCTCCTAGATCGACCTCTATCTATTGATCGTCTGGAAGGGAAGGCACATGAAGTAAAGACAGTGGTCGACCGTCGGCCTGGTCGCCGTCGCGACCGTCGCGACGCTGAACACGGTGCCGGCCACCGCGAGTCGGCCGTACGACCCGACGACGCAGAGCCTCGCCACCCTCGGCCTGCGCCACGGCCTGCACGTCGGCACCGCCGTGAACATGGATGCCCTCAACGACGCCAGCGATCCGGAGTACCGCAGGTTGGCCTCCTCCGAGTTCGCCTCGGTCACCGCCGAGAACGTGATGAAGTGGGAGAGCCTGGAGCCGACCCGCGGCACCTACAACTGGGCCCCGGCCGACCAGTTCGTCGAGTTCGCCAAGCGCAACCGGCAGAGCGTGCGCGGCCACGTGCTGGTCTGGCACAACCAGCTGCCCGCCTGGCTGACCAACGGCGTCGCCGACGGCTCCATCAGCAAGCAGGAGCTGCGCGAGCTGCTGCGCAAGCACATCACCACCGTCGTCAACCGCTACAAGGGCAAGATCTGGCAGTGGGACGTGGTCAACGAGGCGGTCAGCGACCCGTGGGACACCCCGTCGACCCTGCACTACAAGGGCTTCTGGGCGCAGAACCTCGGGCCCGGCTACATCGCCGACGCGTTCCGTTGGACGCGGGCCGCCGACCCCAAGGCCTTGCTGTTCTACAACGACTACAACATCGAGGCGTTCGGCTCGGGTAACCCCGCGGACGACAAGACCCAGTTCGTGTACGACATGACCAAGAGCCTGCGCGCCCAGGGTGTCCCGATCGACGGCGTCGGCTCCCAGGGCCACCTGGGCACCCAGTACGGCAACTTCGACACCCTCCAGGTGACCGCCGCGCTGAAGAAGTTCGCCGGGCTCGGCGTCGCGACCGCGTTCACCGAGGTCGACGTCCGCAGCCAGCTGACGGAGGGCGTCCAGGCGGGCAACGCGGAGGAGATCAACCCCCGGCTACAGGCGTCGGCCGCCAACTTCAGTGTGCTGATGAAGGCGTGCCTCGCCGTGCGGAGCTGCCTGTCGTACACCGTCTGGGGTTTCAGTGACAACCACTCGTGGGTGCCGGGCTGGTTCGACGACCCGCCGGAGGGCCTGGCCACCATCTACGACGAGAACTACCAGCCCAAGCGGGCGTACCAGGAGTTGAAGTCCGACCTGATCTTCGCTGGGCCGCCGTACGTCCTGCCCCGCATCGCACCCAGACCGCGCCGCTGACGCTCAGGGCCGTGTGGAGCTTCGGGAAGCTCCACACGGCCCGTGTGCCACCACAGACGTCGGCGTTCGACTCACGTTCGGTGGTTCCATCGCGCCAACCGGACGCCATCGGAGGGCTGGTGCCGGATCTGCCGGTTTATTGATGGTGTTGGTGTCACTATGGCAGGCGTGGGAACTGCGAAAACTGCCATGCCTGCGATCTCGCCGCTCACCGGCGATCCCATCAAGCGGGCCGATGCCGAGCGGCTAGCGGGGGTGCTGAAGGCCTTCGCCGATCCGGCGCGCCTCCGGTTGCTCAGCCTGATCCAGTCCGCGCCGGAAGGTGAGGCGTCCGTGAGTGACCTCACCTCGGCGCTCAATCTCTCCCAGCCGACCGTGAGTCATCACCTTCGGATCCTCACCGAGGCCGGCCTACTCGAACGCGACAAGCGCGGGGTCTGGGCGTACTACCGCCTGGTGCCCGCCGCGATCGCGCAGATCGCCGACCTGTTGACGCCGCCCCGGAAGCGGGCGACGAAGAGGGCCCGCTGACCGGGCCGGGAGGCCGGCTCGTCACATCCGCTCCAGCGTGCGGATGCCGAGCAGGTGCAGCCCTTGCCGCAGGGTCCGGGCCGTCAGCTCGGCCAGCAGCAGCCGGCTCTCCCGCAGCTCGTCCGGGGCACGCAACACCGGGCAGCGCTCGTAGAACGCGTTGAACGCGGTCGCGAGCCGGTGCAGGTAACCGGCGAGCTGATGAAACTCGAGACTCCGCTCCACCTCGCCGACCACCGCGGCGAAGCCGAGCAGCTCGACCGCGAGCGCCCGCTCCGCCGGCTGCGCCACCACGATGGGCGCGTCCGGCCGCGCGGCGTTCCCGGCCCGCTTCAGCACGGACCGGATCCGGGCGTACGCGTACTGGAGGTAGGGCGCGGTGTTGCCGTCCAGCGCCAACATCCGCTCCCAGTCCAGGACGTAGTCCTTGGTCCGGTCGACGGACAGGTCGGCGTACTTGATCGCGCCGATGCCCACCGCGCGGCCGATCTCGTCGGCGGTCCCGGCGTCCAGGTCCGGGTTCCTGCTCCGGGCCAGGTCGGTGGCGCGGGCGACCGCCTCCTCCAGGAGCCCGACCAGCTTCACCGACTCGCCGGTCCGGCTGCGCAACATCCGCCCGTCGGCACCGAGGATGGACCCGAAGCCCAGATGCTCCGCCTGGGCCGGCGGGCGAAGCCAACCGGCCGCCCGGGCGACGGCGAACACCATCGCGAAGTGCTGCCGCTGCGGTAGGCCCACGACGTACAACAGCCGGGTGGCGCCCAGCTCGCCGACGCGCTGCCGCAGCGCGGCCAGGTCGGTGGCCGGGTAGCCGTACCCACCGTCGCTCTTGCGCACGATCAGCGGCAACGGCTCGCCGTCCCGGCCGGTGAACCCGGGCGGAAAGACGCAGTCGGCCCCACCGCTGGGCAGCAGCAGCCCCAGCCGGTCCAGGTCGTCGACGACGCCCGCGAGCAGGTCGTTGTAGGCGCTCTCGCCCCGGAAGTCGTCCCCGGACAACGTCACGTCGAGCAGGTCGTACACGGTCAGGAAGTACCGCTCCGACTGCGTCACCAACAGCCGCCACAACCGCCGGGTCCGCTCGTCGCCGCCCTGCAACGCGACCACCCGCAACCGGGAGCGTTCCCGGAACGCCTCGTCGGCGTCGAACTTGACCCGGGCCGCCCGGTAGAACGTGTCCAGGTCCCCCATCGACAGGTTCTGCCCGGCTTCGGCGTCACCGAGGTCGACCAGGTGCTCGATCAGCATGCCGAACGGCGTCCCCCAGTCACCCAGGTGGTTGACCCGCACCACGCGGTGCCCGAGCCAGTCCAGCAGCCGCACCGCCGCGTCGCCGATGACTGTGGAGCGGAGATGCCCGACGTGCGTCTCCTTCGCCACGTTGGGTGCCGAATAGTCGACCACCACGGTCTGCGGCGTCGCCGTCGGCGGCACGCCGAGCCGGGCGTCCCCCGCCAGTGCGGCGACCAGATCGGCCAGGGTCCGGTCGGCAACGGTCAGGTTGAGGAAACCCGGCCCGGAGACCTCCGCCGACACGCCGAGGTCGTCGAGCACCGCGTGCGCCAGCACCGCGGCGGCGATGTCGCGCGGCGGGCGGCCGAGCCGCCGGGCCAGCGCCAGCGCCGCGTCGGACTGGAAGTCCGCACGCGGGGACCGCCGCACGAGCGGGTCAACCGGTCCGCCGGCCACCGCCGCGAACGCCGGCGCCAGCCGGTCGGACAACAACTTTTCAAGATCCATGAGTACGCCGATCTCGCTCGGACCCGCGCTGTCACGCGAGCCGTTGACGGGGAGATACGGGCGGACCGAGGACGACCAGCGAACGACCGGCGGCTCGATCCGCCGGTCGCAGGAAACAGGTCAGCGCGGGCGGGCGATGGATCGCCGGCGTCGCCCCGCACCGACCTGGACGTCACACGACAGTCCGGTGCACTGAGCGATCACGCTGGTCATGCGGGACAGCGTAGCGACCGGCCGACGCGACGACACCCCGATTCCGGTGGTCCGGCCGATGCCCGAGGCGTGGTCGTTTCGTTGGACACCAGGCAGGGAACTGTCCCAGGACAGACGAGGGGTGATGATGAGCCGACACACACCACTGCCGGTGACCCGTACGCGACGCGCGCTCGCGCTGCTCCCGCTGCTCGGCACCATCGCCCTGACCGCTGCCTGCACCACCAGCGAGGATCCGCCCGGCTCGGCCCCGGCGACCACCGCACCGGCCACCGCGTCGGCGTCAGCGTCGACTCCCCCGACCGACCCACCATCCCCGAGCGCGAGCACCCCGGTGACCATCCCGACCTCGGCCTTCGTCGAGTTGCCCGCCGAGCTGCGGAAGTCTCCCCGACGGACGACGCCCGTCGAGGAGGCCCTGCCGAAGCTGTGTGCCAACGAGTTCGGCACCGGCGGCCGGCAGGTCACCGCGAGCGCCGCGATGACCGTCACCTACCAGAAGGCCGGCGAGCCCTCCAGCAACGTGCCGCAGGGGATGATCCACCAGACCATCTTCACCTTCGACGGCGACGGCGCCTCGGGTTACCTGGGCCGTCTTCGCACCGCCGTGCGGGCGTGCCCCTCCTACGACCAGTCCGGATACCGCGTCACCGTCAAGAGTCAGGCGCTGCCCGGCGTGGGCGACGAGGCGCTGCTGCTGACCCGGACCTGGCCGGAGACCAGCCTGAACGGCGAACGCACCGGCGGCACCGCGTCCAGCCAGACCGCCGTGGCCCGGGTCGACAGCACGGTGACGGTCTTCGACGACCAGGGCTGGGAGGGTGCCAGCGGCAACCCCGCCATCCTGGACCGGGTCGTGCGGGACGGCGTACGCGTCATCGACGCCTGGCAGCGGTAGCTCGCCCGACCGCCACCGACGCGGGCCTTCCACCGATCGGTTCGATCCTCGGTCGGATCATGGACACCCGAACGCGAGTCGCGCTCCCGCCGGAAGACTTGAGGATCTCGGTCCACAGTGGCGGCCCCGACCGCGTGCCGCAGCCACCCGGGCCATCAGCGTTGGTTGGTGGAGGAGATCGTCATGTTGGATGGTCAGGAAACGAAGGCACCGTGGCTCCCACCGCGGTGGTTCATCCGTCTGGCCTGGTCGGTGCACCGGGGTCTGTACCGGGTCACCGGCAGCCGGGTCGGGCTGTGGCAACCGCGCGAGACCCGCTGGGGCACGTTGCGGCTGACCACGACCGGTCGTCGCACCGGTCAGCAGCGCAGCGTCATCATCGCGTACTTCGAGGATGGCCCGAACCTGGTCGGGGTGGCGATGAACGGGTGGGGGGAGGGCGCCCCCGCCTGGTGGCTCAACCTCCAGGCACAACCGGATGCGTCGGTCGAGCTGGCCGACGGGCGGCGGCTGGTGCGCGGCCGCGTCGCCACCGACGACGAGCGGTCGCGACTGTGGCCACGCTGGCGCGAGGCCGACAAGAACTTCGAGGCCCACGCGGCGCGGCGGCTCTCCGAGACCGCAGTGGTGGTGCTGGAGCCCAGATCGGATGGCGACTAACCAACGCCAGGTCAACGGCCGAACGCGAGATAGAGACCCAGGCCGAAGTTCACGACCAGGATGATCGCGCCGACGACGGCGAACCAGCGCTGCCAGGCCGTCCACCGGACCGTCCGCTCGGACGCGACGAGGCCCGCCTCCTCCACCCGCGCCGCCGCGATCTTGTCCCGCTCGGTGGCGTCTCGGCGGTCTGCGGTCACGTTGGCGCTGAACCGGGTGGCGTTGGCGCGAAGCTCCTCGGTGAGAGACCCGAGCGCCTGCGTCATCGAGTCGATCGATCCGTTGATCTTTCGCAGGTGCTCATCGTGCCCCTGTAGACGCTGCTCGATCCGGCCCGCGTCGAGACCGCGGGCGTAGGCGGCCGCCTTCTCCTCGGTGTTCTCCGGGCTTGTCATTGCGACCTCGTCGGCCGCGGGGACGCGGCCCCGATCCGGTGCTCGGACGGGACCGCAGTGGCCTCCAGTTGCGAGGGCCAGGGCTGGGGCGCGGTGCTCGTGAGACGCATGGACGCCACCTCCTCCTGCCCCTGCACCACCCGGTCCGATACGTCAGTCGTACCACTCGCAGGCCTTGAACGCTACTGTTCGGATCCGACAAAACCGCAGGTCAGAGGGCATTGCCGGCCAGGGCGTGCGGAAGTCAGGGTTCCGGACGGTGGCCCGAACAAGCCCCGGGGAGACAACCGCGGCGGTACGACGTGCCGAGCGCGTACATCCCGGGTGGTAGGCCCACTGGCAACTCCGGCATGACGACTCACGAGCAGTCCGCTACATACGCTGCCGCCTGTACCCGTCCTGCGACCGAGGAGATCCATGATGTCCGTCCGTCACCTGCTTGCCACCGCCGTAGCCGCCCCGCTCGCAGGAATCGAGCTGGCCGCACCGGCGGCCGCGCACGTCTCGGCCCAACCGACCGCCGCCACTGCTCTCTCCATGAGCTCCGGGCGTTTCGGTGCCAGTACGGCCGTCCTGCTGGGACTGGTCGGCGCCGTCATCGGCGGGCTGGCCCTGGCCCGCCCCGCCAGTCGCCTCGGTACCGGCTCGGGAAGCCTCGGGGCCGTCTTGGCCCTGGCGACGGGGCTGATCGGCATGGCGCTCGGCGGGCTGGTGGTGGCCACCTCCGACAGTGGCATCGGCACGGGTAACGGGCGAGGCGGGGCCTATGTGGCGCTGGCGGTTGGACTGGCCGCCGTGGTACTCGGTGGGCTGGCCCTGGTTCGCGCGCGGCGCACCGGCCGCCTGGCGGGCTGACCCTGACCAGGCCCGGCATGGGGTCGGCCTGGGTGATCTCGTTCCAGCCGGAGGCTGCACCGCCGGTGATCGTTTCGGCCGATCAGCCGATGGTGGTGGTCAGGAGCGAGCGAGCCAACCAGGCACCGTCAGGCCGGACTCGTAGGCGAGGATCACCAACTGGGCTCGGTCCCGGGCATGCGCCTTGGTCATGATCCGGCTGACGTGTGTCTTGGCGGTCGCCGGGCTCAGCACCAACCGCGCGGCGATCTCGTCGTTGGAGAGGCCGGCGGCGACAAGCGTCAGCACCTCACGCTCCCGCTCGGTGAGCACGCTCAGTCGCGGCCCAGGGTCGGGATGCTTGGCCCGGGCCGCGAACTCGGCGATCAACCGTCGGGTGATCGACGGCGCGATCAGCGCGTCACCCCGGGCCACCACCCGCACGCCGTGGATCAGCTCCGCTGGCTCGGTGTCCTTGACCAGGAAGCCGCTGGCACCGGCCCGCAGCGCCCCGTAGACGTAGTCGTCCAGGTCGAACGTGGTCAGGATGATGACGCGCGCATCGGAGTGCGCGACGATCTCACCGGTGGCGGCGAGGCCGTCGAGACCGGGCATCCGGATGTCCATCAGGACGACATCCGGTCGCAGTTGCCGGGCCAGCCGCACCGCCTCGGCCCCGTCGGCAGCCTCGCCGACCACCTCGAGGCCGTCCTCACCGTCGAGGATGGACCGGAAGCCGGCGCGGACCAGGGTCTGGTCGTCGACGATCAGCAGCCGGATCACATTTGCTCCCTCACTGGTGCGGGGCCGGGCCGCATCGGCAGACGGGCGCGGACCCGGAAGCCGCCGTCCGGCTGCGAGCCCGTGGTCAGCGAGCCGCCGAGCGCCCGGGCCCGCTCGCGCATGCCGAGGATCCCGCTGCCCGGCGCACCCGGCTGGCCAGTGCCGTCGTCCTCGACCTCGACGAGCACGTCGTCGTGATCGGGCCGGACCCGGACCACCGCGGCGGTGGCGCTCGCGTGCCGTGCCACGTTGGTGAGCGCCTCCTGGACGATCCGGTACACCGCCAGGTCGACCTCCGGTGGCAGCGACCGGGTCTCGGCCACCTCGGTGCGGATCTCCAACTCCGGCCGGGCGGCCGTCCTGACCAGCTCGCCCAGGCGGTTCAGACCGGGTGCGGGCCCGATCGCCGGGTCCTGCCGCAGTGCGCCCAGCGTCGCGCGCAACTCACTCAACGTCTCCTTGCTGGTCTGTTTGATCGCGGTGAGGGCCTGCTCGGACCGGACCGGATCCGGTCGGTGCAACGCGGCGCTGGCCTGCACATTGATCAACGACAGGTGGTGGCCGAGCACGTCGTGCAACTCCCGGGCGATGCGCAGCCGCTCCTCGGTGGCCCGTCGCCGGGCCTCCTCCTCCATCCGCTGCTCGGCGACGACCGCTCGGGCCCGCGCCTCGGCGAGGTAGGCGCGGCGGTTGCGGGTCACGCCGACGATGACCGCGACGAGCCAACCGGCGTGCAGCAGCGTCGCCCCGTTCATGGTGTTCGGGGACCGGTCGTAGCTGTCCGCCACGGCGAAGGCGATCACCGAGGCGAGACCGAGCCCGATGGCGACCGCGAGATGTCCCTCGTCGACGACTGTGTAGAGCGCCACGACGAACACCAACATGATCGGACCGGGCCGGTGCAGCAACGCCCCGTACGCGCCGATGGCGGCCAGCGCCACGACGCCCACTGGCACCGGGTGGAGCCGGCGGACGTACAGCGCGCCGGTGGAGAGCAGCACCGCCAGCAGCGCCGCCCATTCGGCGGCGGTGTCGATGCCGCGCGACTGCACCACCAGGCCCACGACGGCGACCAGACCCACGGCGGGCACCAGGGCCACGTCCGCCGTCCGGCCCCGCCACCCTGACATGCGCCGAAGCCTAGCCTCCCGTGGGTGAGCGGGAGAAGGTCTGACGGCCGAGGCTGGCGGCGTCGGTCCTCACTGGGCGGTCCGGGTGCGCTGGTGGCCCTCGGCCAGGTTCGCGTCGTAGCCGGCTGCCTGGAGGGCGAACAGTTCGGCGTACCGGCCGCCGGCGGCGACGAGGTCGGCGTGCGTGCCGGCCTCGACCAGTCGGCCGTGGTGCAGGACGAAGATCCGGTCGGCGTGCCGGACGTTGGCGAGCCGGTGCGTGATGAGGATGGTGGTGAGGCGACCTCTGCGGTCCCGAATGGTCTGGAACAGGGCGTCCTCGGCGCGGGGGTCGAGCGCGGAGGACGGCTCATCCATGATCAGCAGTTCGGCGTCGCGGAGGAACCCGCGGGCCGCGGTGATGCGCTGCCACTGCCCACCGGAGAGGTCCTGGCCGCGCGCGAAGGTCCGGTCGAGCAACGTCTCGTACCCGTGCGGAAGTTCATTGATCATGTCGTGGGCGACGGCGCGGCCGGCGGCGGCCTCGATGCGATCCTGCCGGGCCTCGCTGTCGACGTCGCCGATGGCGATGTTCGTGGCCGCGGTGAACGGCCACTTGTGGTATTCCTGCGTCACCACCGCGATCCGGGCCCGCAGCCCGTCGACGTCCCAGTCCGACAACGGGCGGCCGTTCCACTCGATACTGCCCTCGGTGGGTGCGCGGAGGCTGGCGATCATCGCGGCGAGGGTCGTCTTGCCCGAGCCGTTCTCCCCCACGAACGCCACCGTCTGCCCGGCGGTGATCGTCAGCGTGACGCCGTCGACGGCGGGGGTGTCCCGATCGGGGTAGCGCAGGCTCACCTCGTTGACGGTCAACTCCCGCAGCCGGTCCGGGTCGGCCGCGGCTACCGGCCCGGTGTTGTCCGGTAGGTAGGCGTCGGCGCGGGTCATGAAGCCGGTGTAGTCGCCGAAGTGCTGCCCCTCGGTGTAGACGTGGTCGACCTGGAAGGTGGCGATGGCCAGGGATCGTTGCGCGGACTGCACCGCGATGACGCAGGTCGCCGCCGCGGCGAGCGGGATCTGCCCGTCCAGGAGCAGCAACCCGAGCAGGGCGTAGACGGTGCCGGTGGCGAGGCCACCGACGATCGCCCCGACCGTGGTGGTCGTGGTGACGCGTCGAGCGAGGGCGAGCTGGATGTCGGTCTCCACCTGCATCACCCGGTCGTACTGGTCGAGCAGGAACCGGCGCAGTCCATAGGAGCGCAACTCCGGGGCCGAGGCACGTTCGGCCATCAACTTGTGCAGCAGCCACAGTCGACGTCGGCGCACCGACCCGGTGGTGTACGTCTGGTAGCGCAGATGCCCGGCCCGCAACGACGCCCACGCGTTGGGCACCGTGGCGACCAGCAGCGCCAGCAGCAGCAGCGGATGGATGACGATCACGGCAGCCGCCACGGCGAGCAGCCCGGCGAGCCCGGCGAGCAGATTCATCGACGCCTGCACCAGCCCGATCGTCGACTCGGTGCCTCGCGAGGCGCGTTCCATGTCATCGGCGAACGCGTCGGCGTCGAACGCCTCCAGCCGGACCGCGGTCGACACCTCGAACAGGCCCCGCTCCACCTCACGGCTCACCCGGGGCGTCAACCCGTTCTGCGCGTACCCGGTGGCGATGCCCATCCCCGCACGGAGCGCGACCGTCGCCGCCAGCACGGCCAGCGCGGGCAGCGCCGCCCGCACCTTGTCCGCGGTGGGGCCGCCGGCGAACAACTCCACCAACACCCGTTGGGTGGCCAACAGGCCGAAGGCCGCCATCACCCCCGCGCCGACCGTCGCCGCGCCCACCACACCGGTACGGAGCCGGTCCGCGCGCCAACTGATGCCCAGGGCTGTCCAGACGAGCCTGGGCAGCTCCGCGAAGACGGCGAAGACGCCGGCCTCCGCGCGCGCCCGCACGCCCGTCTCCCACCACATCTCCCGCAGTTCCGGCAGCACCGACTCCGTGCGCCCAGGGTGAGACGTGCCGGGCGTGACGCGGTGGGCCTCTGCGGTGACGGTCTCGCTCATGGGCATACCTCCCGGGCGGCGCAGCCGTCGCCATCCCCGCCGGTCAGGCGGGGCGGCGGCTTTCTGGAGGATTGGACCACCCGGACGTAGCTCTCGGCAATCTCCCGAACACTCGCGGTTATGGATGCGGTAGCGCCGGGAGGCTGTCCTGACGTGTCACTCCGCGCGCAGGACGTCGAGGCGCGTTCTCAGCGCCGTGGCGATCTCGCCCGCCGCGACGATCTGCTCCGGCGTGAGGGCGTCGACGAACAGCTCGCGAATCGCGCGCAGGTGCGGAAAGGTGGCCCCCGCGAACGCCTCGGCGCCGGCCGTCGTGAGCAGCACCTCCGCCCCACGGGGAACCGTCGGGCACTCCTGGCGGCGGATGAGGCCGCGCCGCTCCATCCGCCCGAGGTGGTGGGAGAGCCGGCTCCGCTCCCACCCGATGTGCGCGGCAAGCTCGGACGACCGCATCGCCTGACCCTCCGCCTCACTGAGGGCGAGGAGCACGGCGTAGTCCCCGGTCGAGAGCGAGGAGTCGCTCTGTAGGCGGGACTCGAGCCGGGAGCCCAGCGCTGCCGTCGTCTCGATGAAGTCCCGCCAGATCCGCAGCTCGTCGGCGGTGGGGAGTTGGCGTCCGCCCCGCCGACCGGGTGTGGCCTCCGTCATCTCACTCTCCCGGGAATTGACGTGTCAATCGCCAAGTTAGCATCATTGACACGTCAACCGGTAGGTCCGCTCCCGCGAGCCACCGGCGGATTGCACGAGGAGGAGACGATGGCAGCTGCAGACTTCGAGCTGGGGCTCAACTCGTTCGGGGAGGTGGCCACCGACGGCGACCGGGTCCTGAGCGACGCCGAGACCGTACGGCTACTGGTGGACGAGGCACGGCTCGCCGAGTCGGCCGGAATCGACGTGTTCAGCGTCGGTGAGCACTACCGCGAGGGTCACAACGACTCGGCGACGCCCGTGTTGCTGGCGGCGGTCGCGACGGCGACCGAGCGAATTCGCCTCGGCACCTCGGTCACCGTGCTCAGCACCAACGACCCGGTACGGCTCTACCACGAGTTCTCCACCCTCGACGCCGTCTCCGACGGCCGCGCCCAGATTGTCCTCGGCCGCGCGTCGGCGACCGAGTCGTTTCCGCTGTTCGGTTACGACCTGGCCGACTACGAGCGGTTGTTCGAGGAGAAGCTGGACCTCTTCCTGCGGCTCCAGCAGGACGAACCGGTCACCTGGTCCGGAACGGTACGAAGCCCGCTGACCGCGCAGCGCCTGCACCCACGGATGCAGCCCGCCGGCATTCCGACCTGGATCGGTGTCGGGGGAAGCCCGAACTCGGTGATCCGCGCCGCCCGGTACGGACTACCGCTCATGCTCGCGATCATCGGCGGGCGTCCCCAGCGCTTCGCCGGCCACGTCGACCTCTACACCAGGGCGCTCGAACAATTCGGGCATACCCTGCAGCCAATCGGGCAGCACTCACTCGGCCTTGTCGCAGACACCGACGAGGAGGCGGTGGAGACGTGGTGGCGATACTGGCAGCCGGTCGTGGCGGCCCTGGCCGCCGAACGCGGCTTCTACAAACCGGACCGCGCGCGCTACGAGGCCGAAATCGACCACGGGGCGCTGTTCGTCGGTTCACCCGAGACGGTGGCGCAGAAGATCGCCAAGGTCGCTCGCGACCTGCGACTGAGCCGCTTCGACCTGAAGTACGACATCATGCACCTGCCCCGCGAGGCACGCGCGCGCACCATCCAACTGCTGGGCAGTGAGGTCGCGCCGCGGGTCCGGGAGCTGCTGGCGAAGGAGCCCAACAATGTCTGATCTGCTGTTCGGCCTGGACACGTTCGGCGACGTACCGCAGGACGACGCCGGCAAGCTCGTCTCCCACGCGGCGGCGATCCGGCAGGTCGTCGACGAGGCCGTGCTCGCCGACCAACTCGGGGTCGACGTCATCGCCCTGGGCGAGCACCACCGGCCGGAGTACTCGGTCTCCACACCGGAGACGGTGCTGGCCGGAATCGCCACCCGCACGTCGCGGATCCGGTTGGCCTCCGGCGTGACCGTGCTGAGTTCGGACGACCCGGTGCGGGTGTTCCAGCGCTTCGCCACCGTGGACGCGCTGTCGAACGGCCGAGCCGAGGTCATCCTCGGTCGCGGCTCGTTCACCGAGTCGTTCCCGCTCTTTGGTTACGACCTGCGCGACTACGACACGCTGTTCGAAGAGAAGATCGAACTGTTCGTCAAGTTGCTGGACGAGAAGCCGGTCACCTGGAGCGGCACCCTGCGGGCCCCGCTGGAGAACGCCGACGTGTTCCCGAAGACCGAATCGGGTCACCTGGACACCTGGGTCGGTGTGGGTGGCTCGCCGCAGTCGGTGGTCCGCACCGCCCAGTACGGGCTGCCACTCATGCTCGCCATCATCGGCGGCGCCCCGGAACGCTTCGCGCCGTACATCGACCTGTACCGCCGGGCGGCCGACCAGCTCGGTACCACCGCGCACCCGGTCGGCATGCACTCGCCGGGCTTCATCGCCGACACCGACGAGCAGGCCAAGGAGATCTACTGGCCGCACTACCGCGTCATGCGGGACCGGATCGGCAAACTGCGGGGTTGGCCCCCGATCCGCCGTCAGGAGTTCGACTCCGAGGTGGAGAACGGCTCCCTCTACATCGGTTCACCGGAGACGGTGGCCCGGCGGATGGCCCGTGCGATCCGCAGCCTCGGCGTCGGACGGTTCGACCTCATCTACTCGGCCGGAGCGCAACCGGCCAGCGCCCGGATGCGCGCCGTGGAGCTCTACGGCTCGAAGGTGATCCCCATGGTCCGCGAACTGCTGGCCTGATCAGCACTTCCCAAGCGAGAGGACGACATGAACGACAACGACCGGAGCCGGCCCGCGACCCTCGGCATCCTCGGGGCCGGCAAGGTGGGCACGGTGCTCGCCCGGCTCGCCGTCGCCGCCGGCTACCGGGTACGGGTGGCCGGCTCCGGCGACCCGGCGAAGATCGCCCTCACCGTCGAGGTCCTCGCACCGGGGGCCGAGGCCACCACGGCGGTCGACGCGGTGGCCGACGCCGACGTCGTCATCCTCGCCCTGCCCCTCGGCAAGTACCGCAGCGTTCCCGCCGAGGCGTTGCGCGGCAAGCTCGTGGTCGATGCCATGAACTACTGGTGGGAGATCGACGGCATCCGCGACGACCTCACCAACCCGCGTACCTCGTCGAGCGAGACCGTCCAGGCGTTCCTGTCCGGCTCACGCGTCGTGAAGGCGTTCAACCACATGGGCTATCACGACCTGGAGGACGAGGCCCGGCCGGCGGGGGCTACCGGCCGCAAGGCCATCGCGATCGCCGGCGACGACAACGCCGACCTCACCGAGGTCGCGGCCCTGGTAAACGCACTCGGCTTCGATCCGGTCGTCGCCGGCCGGCTGGCCGAGGGGGTACGGCTCGAACCGGGCAGCGAGTTGTTCGGCGCCAACGTCAGCGCCGACGAGGTACGCGCCATGCTCGACCGCTTCCCGGAGTCGGAGCGAGGGCGGACCATCACCGCTGCCCGATCGGCGTCGTAGGGGTCGCCCCGGGTCCGCCTGGGCGTTCCCACCTCGACCGCTCTCGGATCAGACTGGTTCAGGCGGGCGAAGTCTTCGACACCCGCGCGGCGTTGCGGGCTCGGGTGTGGAGTCGCCCATGGCTCGGTCCGCAGCCTGGCCTTCGAACCACTCGATGCCCCCATGGATGCCCCAGACCTCGGGGGTCCACCAGGGTTGGCGGGTCAGTCGGTGCCGAACGCGGCCCGCGGTTCGAGGAGCTGGCCCACTGCGTACTCGTCGTCGAAGTCGGTCGGGCCGAGCGCCTCGACCGCGGCGGCGCGCATCCGGGCGAGGTCCGCCGCGTCGTCCGGGTCCGGAACCTGGCCGAGCGCCGCGAACGCGGCATCCGCGACACCGATCATCCGCGCCGCACGCGAATGGTCACGCTCGGCGGACGCGAGCGCGGCGCCCGCGACGCAGACGTACGGCACGAAGTCGGCCCAGCCGTTGCGGAAGACCCGCTCGCGGTTCTCGGCGAACAGCGTCCGCGCCACGTCAAGGTTGCCCAGCCCCAGCTCGCAGAACGCGAGGTTGTGATATTCGGAGTTGACCGTCATGGGTTGGCCGAGCGCCTCGTTCAGCGCGATGCTCTCCCTATACAGGTCCCGGGCGCGGGCCAGGTCGCCGGACATTCGCGCCACGCCGGCGAGCACGTGCCTCGGTCGTTCCTCCAGGGCCCGGTCACCGGAGCGCAGCGCCACCGCGAGAGCCTCCCGGGCCCGGGCCTCTCCACCCGGCAGGTCCCCGCCGCGAATGGCGACCCGGGCGAGGCTGTACCGGGCCTCCACCTCGCCCGCCGGGTCGCCGGCCGCCCGGGCCCGCTCAATCTCGGCCTCGCTCATCCGCACCACGGCCTCGGTCTCGCCTCGGCGGAAGGCCGAACGCACGTTCTCACTGAAGGTCATCGCCCTCTCCCCCCTCACCGGCACCGCACGACAGCCCCGGTCGAACTCGTCGGTCAGCGCGCGTGGAACATGGTCCAGGTCTCCACGAGCGTGAAGCCCATCGACTCGTAGAGCGGCCGACCCATCGCGCTGGTGTGCAGGTAGGCGGCGTCCGCGCCGGCCGCGATGCCGTCCCGCAGAACCGTCTCGGTGAGCACCCGGCCCAGGCCACGACCCCGGGCGGACGGAACGACGGCGATGTTGAACACGCCGACCACCCCGGAGGTCCGCATCCCGAGGCCGGTGCCCACGGGCTGGCCGGACTCCTCGGCCAGGTAGCCGGTGATGGCATCGGCGTCAAGCACGGCACCACCCATCAGCGACCCGAAGAGACCGTCGGGAACCTCGAAGCTCCGGGTGAGGGCGTCGGTGTAGAGGTCGTTCTCGGCGGCACCGACCTGACGCACCGACGTGCGTTGCGCCGAGCCGGCACCGGAGGTGGCTCGGAACGCGAGGTCGTGCGCCGCGCAGGCCAGCAGGGGAAGTTCGGTGCGCCCGAGGAGGCCGTGCCGGGCCGCGAGGTCAGTGACCGCGTCGCCCGCCTCACCCCGAACGATGATCGACCAGTGGGCGGCCTGCCTGCCGACCTCGGTCGCCATCTCGTCGAGCGACCCGGGGTCGGGCTCGGTGGACCTGTCGTAGGCCGCGTTGAGCGTCGCGACGCCGGCCTGGGTCACCCCCGCGCGGGCGGTGCCGCGCTCGGCGTACCCACCCTTCGGGGTCACTCTGCACAGCGTCTCGAAGGCGTCGAAGTACGCCGTCGCCATCCGATCGGCGGTGATACTCATGACGGCCCCCTAGAACGGTCGTTCTGCCCGGCCGACAACCTAGCCACTGATCACGCTGACCAGCAAATCACGGGCGCGAGGGCGGCCACCTGCCGTCCGGCTTTCGAACCGATCAGGAATCGAGAAGCCCGACAGCGCCGGGCGACCTAGCCTTTCCCCAGGTGAACGGCAGCACGCCGACCTGGACGACGAGAGGGATCCCGAGAATGTCCGCGAAGACCACGACCAAGTCCGACGGTTTCAGCCCCGAGGAGCGGGCCGCGATGAAGGAGCGCGCCGACGAGCTGCGCGCCGAGGGCAAGAAGGGCGCCAAGAAGGCGGACGGGCTGCAAGCGGTCCTCGACCGGATCGCGCAGATGGAGCCGGAGGACCGCGCGCTCGCCGAGCGCGTGCACGTGACGGTGACCGCCGCCGCCCCGGGCCTGGCGCCGAAGACCTGGTACGGGATGCCCGCCTACGCGAACGAGGACGGCAAGATCGTCGTCTTCTTCCAGGACTCGGGCAAGTTCAACTACCGGTACTCGACCCTGGGCTTCCAGGACCCGGCCAACCTCGACGACGGGGACATCTGGCCGGTGGCGTACGCGTTGCAGCAGTGGAGCCCGGCCGTGGAAAAGAAGATCACCGAACTGGTGCGGGCGGCAGTTTCCTGACCTTTTTCCCCACTGCGTCCGATCGGTCGCCGCAGGGGTCCGGAGCGCGCCCGTCACGGTGTCGCATTTATCGACATGTGAGAATGTCGGGCCAGCTGGCGCAGTCGGGTGGATTCCTGTCGGAGGGCCCAACCATGATCCCGCTCGGAGCGATGAGGTGTCGCTCCAGACAGGGGGATCATGCCGTACCGATCAGCTCCCACACGGGTCCGCGCCGCGCTGCTGCGCCGCATCGCCGGTGCCACCGCCGCAGTGACACTGGTCGCCGTCGGGGCAGCCGGGCCAGCCGCCGCCGCCGCAGTCAACGGGGCCCGGCCAGCAGCCGCGGTCGGGGTGGCCGCGGCGCTCGATGACCCGACGCTGCCCACGTCGGCCATCGCCCTGGAGGCACCCGCCTCCGCGACCGCCCTCGACCCGATCACCATCACCGGCCGGCTCACCCTGGAGGACGGCACCGATCCGGGGGTGCAGCAGGTGGCGGTCAACCGTGTCGTGCCGGACGAGACCTGGACCACGCTCTTCACCAACACCGCGGTCGACGGCACCTTCACCCTCACCGACATCCCTCCGCTGAGCGGCCATCTCCGCTATGACGCCTACTGGTTTTCGACCGAGAACTACCAGGGCAGCACCGCCTCGGTGACCGTCGCGGTCGCCGGTCGCGCCGCGACGCTCACCCTCGACGGGTCGAGGATCGGCAGGGACGGCAGACAGCTGTCGCTCACCGGCACGCTGGGTCTCGACGGCAAGGCCCCAGGGCAGCCACAGACGCTGGCGGTGACCCGGACCATCTGGAACAACCGACTCGACGGTGCCGTCCAGCAGCTGCCCAACATCACCACCGACGGCCGGGGCGCCTTCACCATCCTGGACACGCCCACCCAGGGCGGCCGGCACGTCTACACCGTCAGCTGGGACGGCGACCCGGTGTACGCGGCGTCGTCGGCCAGCCACGAGATCGCTGTGTCCTCACCTGATTCGCACATCGCCGGGCAGGTGGCGGAGCCGGCGTACCTCGGGTTGGCGTTTTGGGTCACCGGCGCCGTGACCTACGACGTCGGCGTCTGCGCGGGCCCGACCGTGGTCCGCGTCAGCCGGCGGATCAACGGCGGTGCAGCGCAGCAACTGCCGAACGTCACCACCGACGCCTCCTGCGGCTTCGGCTTCGACGACACCGTCGGCAGGACCGGTCAGGTGGCCTACACCGTGACGTGGGATGGCGACTCCACCCACCGCAGGACCACCGGCACGATAACCGGCACCGTGCAGAAGCAGCCGTCCGGCATCGAGGCCACGTCGCCCGACCGCACCCTCCTCAACGGCCAGCAGGCGGTCATCGAGGGCAAGGTCACCGACGGCAACGCGGCGTCGATCGGCGCGAAGCTACGGCTGACCGTGCGGCGGATCGGCCCGGACGGCTCGTCGGTCGACCTGCCGAGGGTGACCACCGCCGAGGACGGGACGTTCTCCTACCGCGACTCGCCGCCGACCATGGACGCCAGCACCTACCCGCAGTTCCAGTACGAGTTCTCCTGGAGCGGCAACGCCACGTACCAGGCGAGCAACACGAGTGTCTTCTTCTACATCGTTCCGCCGGACTGCGACTGCTGATGCGGTCGTGACCGCCGCCCGCCCGGTCAGCCGGGCGGGCGGCGGCACATCGGACTCCCACCGACGTTGCCCACGGCTCGTATGGTTCGGGCATGTCGATCACAGACCATGCGCTGGCCATCGAGGCGGCGGAAGCCGGAGCCGCGGTCGTCCGCTCCCGGTACGGCTCAGCACTGACCCGCGTCATGAAGACCGCCGGTGACTTCGCCACCGCCGCGGACGTCGAGGCCGAGCGGGCCATCCTCGACGTCCTGGGTGCGGTACGTCCCGACGACGCCGTGCTGGCCGAGGAGAGCGGACGCACGGGGACCGGCGACAACGGACGCACCTGGCTGGTCGATCCGCTGTGCGGCACGTTGAACTTCGCCGCGCAGACCATGCTGGCCTCGGTCAACGTCGCTCTGCGGGTCGGCTCGGACGTCACCGTGGCGGCCTCGGTGGACCCGTTCGCCGCCGAGGTGTTCTGGACCGACGGCACCGCCGCATACGTCCGGGGTGCGGGGACGGACGAGCGACTCGTTCCGTCGGCCGAGTCGACGCTTGTCGACCTGAACCTCGACCCGCCGTTTCCCAACCGGGACGTCTTCCTGGCCGCCCGCATGCTCACCGACGAGGACTTCCTCGAACAGTTCCGGCCCCGGGTGGTCTCCACCAGCCTCGCCGTGGCCTGGGTCGCCGCCGGTCGCCGCACCGCCTACGTGACGGACCGCCACGACCTGCGGAACAGCGTCCACTTCGCGGCCGGGATCGCGCTCTGCCAGGCGGCCGGCTGCGTGGTCACCGGGCTGGACGGTCAGCCGCTGCACACCGGTGGGGATGGTCTCGTCGCGGCCGCCGACGAGCGGACGCACGCCGCCCTGCTGGCGCTCATTCGGAAACAGCGCTCGTGATGGACTCGGTCTTGACATGAAGCGCGGTTGAGGTTCTAACGTCCCTAGATGATCACGTTCGGGCCGTCGCGCCCGGACGTCCGTCGCCCGAGCACCACCGTCGAAGGGATTCCGATGCACCTGTCACGCCTTCTCCGCCCGCGTACCGTCGCGAGCGCGCACTGCGACCTCCCCTGCGGCGTCTACGACCCGGCGCAGGCCCGCATCGAGGCCGAGTCGGTCAAGGCGATCTCCGAGAAGTACCAGGCCAGCGACGACCCGGAGTTTCGCACCCGCGCGCTGCTCATCAAGGAACAGCGGGCCGAGCTGGTCAAGCACCACCTCTGGGTCCTGTGGACCGACTACTTCAAGCAGCCGCACTTCGAGAAGTACCCCCAGCTGCACGGCCTGTTCAACGAGGCGACCAAGCTGGCGGGTGCCGGCGGCGCGAAGGGCGCCGCGGACCCGGCGGTCGCCGAGCAGCTCCTCGGAAAGATCGAGGAGATCTCGAAGATCTTCTGGGAGACCAAGCAGAGCTGACCAGCCGGCACCGGGTGGCACCGGCCACCCGGTTCGGCGTACCGCGTTCGGGAGGAACCGCATGACGTCGCGCACCGACCTCGTCGAAGAGTTGATGAGCCGTTTCCCACACGTGCCGCGGGAGGCGGTCCTCAAGGAGGACCTGCTGCGGGGCGGGCTCGCCTTCGACGACGCGGCACTGACCGACAACGAGCACGGCGACGTCAAGCCGAAGTCGTACTTCATCTTCTCCTTCGATCACCGGACGCTGCCCGAGTTGGGGACGGCGGCGCTGCGCCGGCCACCGGAGGAGATCGTGCTCACCGGAGGTCCGTACGAGCTACGCCGGACCGTCGTGTCGGTGCGCACCAACCCCAGCTCGCCGTACCGCGTCGGCACCGACAGCGACGGTCGACTCCGGCTGTTCCTGGACGGGCGGCCGATCGCGGATGTCGGGCTGCCCCCCATGCCGGCGTATTACCGCCACACGCTGGCCAACGGCAAGTCGGTGATGGAGGTCGCCCCGACGATCCAGTGGGGCTATCTCATCTACCTCACCGCGTTCCGGGTCTGCCAGTACTTCGGCGCCAAGGAGGAGTGCCAGTACTGCGACATCAACCACAACTGGCGGCAGCACAAGCAGGCCGGCCGGCCCTACACCGGGGTCAAGCCGGTCGACGAGGTCCTCGAGGCCCTGGAGATCATCAACCGGCACGACACCGACCGCGCGTCGCAGGCGTACACGCTGACCGGTGGCAGCATCACCTCGCAGGTCAACGGGCTGGCCGAGGCAGACTTCTACGGCCAGTACGCGCAGGCGATCGAGGAGCGGTTTCCGGGACGGTGGATCGGCAAGGTCGTGGCCCAGGCGCTGCCACGAGCCGATGTGCAGCGGTTCCACGACTACGGGATCCGCATCTACCACCCCAACTACGAGGTGTGGGACAAGCGGTTGTTCGAGTTGTACTGCCCGGGCAAGGAGCGGTACGTCGGTCGGGAGGAGTGGCACCGGCGCATCCTCGACTCCGCCGAGGTGTTCGGCCCGCGCAACGTGATCCCGAACTTCGTGGCGGGCGTCGAAATGGCCGCCCCGCACGGCTTCACCAGCGTCGGCGAGGCGATCGACTCCACCACCGAAGGGCTCGACTACTTCATGTCCCGGGGGATCACGCCCCGGTTCACCACCTGGTGCCCGGAGCCCACCACGCCACTGGGCCGGACGAACCCGCAGGGTGCGCCGCTCGAATACCACGTCCGCCTGCTGGAGGCCTACCGGGCGACCATGGACGCCCACGGCCTGTCCAGCCCGCCCGGGTACGGCCCCGCCGGGCCCGGCCGGGCGGTCTTCTCGGTCAGCTCCTTCATGGACACCCTGCCGTCGACCGATTCGTGACGGACGCGCTCGGCTAGACCGCCCAGACGATCCACCGATGAGCGGCATACCTCAGAGGCATAAATATGCCCCTGAGGTATACCGCTTGAACCCGAATCCGCCCCGACGACGGTCCGGGAGGGCTTACTCGTCTAGCCGGCGTACGTCTCGAACTCACCGACCCGGGGCGTACCGCCGGAGCTGTTGATCTTGAAGTTGAGCTTGCTCGTCGCGGTCGGCGAGAAGGTGATCGAACCGGCCCCGCTGCCGGCGGCCAGGACGGCCCCGTTGTCGTTGTTGACCAGCTGCCAGGAGCCGATGGAGCCCTGGGTGCCGGACGGTTCCCGAATCACCACGCGGGACACCTGGGTCGCGGAGCCCCACTTGATCGAGATAGTGCCGGTCGACCCGGCCGGCGACCAGTAGGTGCTCAGGTTGCCGTCGCGCACGTTGCCGTAGCTGGTCCCGCTGGCCTTGCTGGAACCGTCGGCGCCAGCGCCGAGGCTGAGGTTGGTCCCGCCAGAGGGCGGCGGGGTGGTGGGCGGAGGTGTGGTGGGCGGAGGCGTGGTCGGCGGTGGGGTGGTGGGCGGCGGAGTCTGCGGCGAGCAACTGCCGTTCGACACCTTCAGGCCCGTGTTGGCGCCGACCGTCTGGCGGACGATGTCCGGCACGCAGCTCGCCCCGTCGAGGCTGTACGAGTACGGGATGCTGACCGTGGTGTTGGAGGTCGGGTTGGGGCCGGCCGGGTAGTTCTCGCTGCCGGCGCTGGACCAGGTCACGTTGTCGAAGA
Organism: Micromonospora sp. NPDC050784; assembly: GCF_044456765.1. NCBI lineage: Bacteria > Bacillati > Actinomycetota > Actinomycetes > Micromonosporales > Micromonosporaceae > Micromonospora > Micromonospora sp. NPDC050784. Next base: position 52,685 of record NZ_JBITGG010000028.1, read on the forward strand.
CGTTGCCGGCGACCTGCCAGTAGCCGCGCTCGTTGGTGTAGAAGGTGCCCAGGACGTCCTTGGAGTCCCGGAAGTAGTTGTTCTCCACCTTGGCCCTGGCTCCGGCCCGGGAGTTGATCCCGGACTCGTGCAGGCTCACGTAGTGGTTGTTGTAGATGTGGGCGACCCCGCCGCGCAGCAGCGGCGTGCGGGAATCGATGTTCTCGTAGAGGTTGTGGTGGTACGTGATGAAACCGTTGGACACGTCGCTCTCACTGGACCCGACGAGGCCGCCGCGACCGGAGTTGCGCAGGATGCTGTAGGACAGCGTCACGTACTGGGTGTTGTTCTTCATGTCGAAGAGGCCGTCGTACCCCTCCGACTCGCCGCCCGAGGCCTCCAGGGTGACGTGATCGACCCAGACGTTGCGGACCGTGCTCTCCATGCCGATGGCGTCCCCACCGTTGGAGGTGGGCGAGCCCGACTTCTTGACGTTCCGCACCGTCACGTTCTGGATGACGATGTTGCTGGAGTCCCGGATGTGGATGCCGAGCTGGTCGAAGACAGCGGTGCCGACCCCGATGATGGTGACGTTGCTGATCTGCTTGAGCTCGATCACGCCCGCCGCGGTGTTGCAGCTCGACCCGGACACCTTGCTGGTGTTGCCGTGGTTGATGGTCCCGCTGACCTCGATGGTGATCGGGGTGCTGCTGCTGGGCCGACCGCAGAGCGCCGCGTGGATCGCCGTGCCCGTGCTGGCCCGCACCGTCTGCCCGCCGGCGCCGCCGGTGGTCCCGCCGTTCTGGGTGGCGTAGCCGGTGGCGCTGCCGACCGCCGCCGCGGCCTGCGGGGTCGGCAGGGCCACCCCGACCGCGATCACCACGGCCGCTGAAGCCAGCACTGCCTGACTTCGCAGCACGACTGGTCGTCTCATGTCGCCTCACCTTCGCATTCGTCTCGTTCCAGGCTTCGACTCGACGCACACCGCAACCGCACCTGCCGACGGACGTCGTTCAGGAATTGGCGACAGTCAATCGCGGCGATTTCATCGAGATGTCTCGTGCCCTGGTAGAAGCAGGGATGTGTCGTGCGAGCGGGGTGTGCCCGGTGACGCCGCTCGCCCAACCTTTAAATGAAACATCGATGCAACGCAATCGTAGGAAAGCGGTTTCCCTGAAGGCAATAGCTGGCGTTTGCAGGTTTGTTGCAGTGCTCACGAAAGAGGTCGGCCGCGCGGGTCAGGGCGGCCCGGGTCGTCGGCGGCGCAGGTTCCGGCTTGTTGCGCGCTCGGTATTGACACCGCCGGGCCTGCCATCGATGCTCTGCTAAATCAGTTTAGCGGCGCCTCGCTCCGACCCGTCCCGCTCCCGGTCCCGGCGGGATCGCTGACTGCGCGCACCACCCCCGAGAAAGGACCCGCATGAGACTGCGAAAAGGACTGATCCCGCTCGCCGCCACCCTCGTCCTGGCCGGCGCATCCGGCACGGCGTACGGCAGCGCGAGCGGCAGCAGGGGTGCCACGGACGGAATCCGCAGCATCACCCCGATCACCACCGTCTACACGTACGGCCAGAAGGTCTCGGCGGTGGCGATCGAATACGGGGCCACGGTCAACCCCCGCACCCTCGACACCGCCACGTTCTCGGTGACCGACACCATCTACAACTTCCGCTTCAACCCCATCGAGGACCTGCCAAAGCTCGCCGACCGGACCGTCACCCACACCTACACCAACGGGGCACCGGGCACCCGTGTCGACCACCGATCGGCGCCGGGCAGGTACGTCATCGTCGAGCTCGACCCCGCCGACACCGGCGGCTCGACGGTCATCGTCTCCAAGTGCCCGACCTTCCTCTGCACCGTGAAGGTCAATCCGGAGCTGCCGACCCGAGTCGTGCAGCGCAAGGACGTGCATGGCCAGCCCGGCCGCGGGGCCGGCAAGGGACCGGTGCTCGCCCGGGCCACCCCGCGCGAGTCCCGACCGGTCACCGAGAAGCCGGTCAACCAACTGGTCGACGAGTTCACCTACGGCTCGTTCCTGAATGGCGGAATGGTGCTGCCGTACCACTACCACCTGCCGAAGAACTACCAGCCGGGCCGCAAATATCCACTGATGGTCGTCCTGCCCGGTCACGGGATGGGCTGGGACGGCGACAACCTCGGCGTCCAACTCGCTGCCGACATCCCGGCGACCGCGTGGCTCCAACCGCAGTGGACCGGCACCGCCGAGGACGTCATCGTCCTGGCGCCCCAGCACCAGCGGGTCGGTGGGGTCGCCGAGGCGGACCTGCTGGTCAAGCTGCTCGACCAGTTCGTCGGCCAGTTCGCGGTGGACGCCCGTCGGGTGTACGCGACCACCGTGTCGTACGGCTCCCAGTTGCTCTGGGAGGCGTTCGCCAAGCGTCCGGACCTGTTCGCCGGCGGGTTGGTGACCGGTGGTTTCCCGGTCAACGCCACCCAGGCGACCGCCATCGCGGCGGCCGAGGTGCCGGTGTGGATCACCCACGGCGAGCACGACCACCTGCTCAACGTCACGGGCGCGCGCAACTCCACGGCCGTGCTGCGGCAGGCGTACGCCGCCCGGGGTAAGACGCCGGAGCAGACCGCCGACCTGGTGCGCTACACCGAGTACGCCGACGCCGCGTTCTCGGTGCCGGACTACCACGCGGCGTTCGGGCCGACCTACGAGGACGCCAGCATCCTGCGTTGGCTGCTCGACCAGTCCAAGCCCTGAGGCCGCGGACGGGGCGACGCCTCGCCGCTATCCGGCGGCGCGATTCCCTCGCGCCGACGGGTTACCGGCGGGCGTCGCCCGCGTCGGGTTCGGCAGCAGCGGGCGCGCCGCCGACGAGCACGGACTCCTGACCCTCCTGCCGGCCCTCCTGCCTCGCGCGGGCCAACATCCCGGCCAGCCGACGCCGCCGGTGCCGGGCCGCCGCCCGCAGCCCCAGGAGCAGGCTGGCGAGCAGACCCAGCAGTGCGAGCTGCGCCCACGGTACGACCCAGGTGGTGACGGTGGCGGAGGCCGGTCGGAGGTCGGCCCCGGCCTGGCCGTCGCCGAGCAGCGTCGGCGACGTGGTGACGGTCGTGCGGAGGCGCCCCAGGGCCCAGACGCCATCGGCCCGGGTCTGCACCTGCCGACTGCCGCCGGGAAGCAACTCCTCGACGGCGCTGCTGGCGTCGTGGCTGCTCCGGCCCAGGAGGTCGGACATCGCGACCCGACTCGTTCCGCTGACCCAGACGTTGCCGTCGTTCTCGACGGTGTAGCGGACCCGCACCGTGCCACCGGCGAAGGGGTTCCACGACGGGGAGTACGTCGTGCCGAGGCCCCGGACGGCCAGGGCCGCCCGCGCGGAGCCGTTGACCCGCAGCATGACCCGGAACCCGACGCGGCTCTCGACGTTGACCGTGCCTCCGGTGCTGGTGACGGTCGCGGCGATGCCGGCCGGGTGGTCGCCCGGGGTGGCGTCCTTGGGCACCGTGATGGTGAACGGCACGACCCGCGTCTCGTTGGGGCCGACGGTGACCTTATCCTGCACGTCGATCCAGGTGCCGCCGTCGACCGAGGGCCGGTCGGACGACAGCATGTTGAAGCGGCCCTTGTCGGTGAGGTAGCCGTCGGCGGCCTTCAGCGAGAAGGCGACAGCGGTGCGGCTGAAGTTCCGTACCGCCAGGTGCTCGGTCACCGCCTGCCCCGGGTCGAGGCTGGCGTTGATCCACCGGCGTTGGTCCGGTCCACTCGCGGCGGCCGGCTGGACCGTCCAGGTCAGGGCCTTCGGGTCCGGTTCCGCCGCCGCCGCGGTCGGCGCGGCAGCAACCGCGAGCGACGCGACGGCGAGGACGACGAGCGCCCGGCGCAGCGGGGTGACGGTCATGAGGCGGCCCTTCCGCACAGGGCTGGGCGGGGGCCCGAAGCGGGCCCCCGCCCAGGCCACTACTCGAACAGTGAGAGCGTGAGCGTGGAGCTGTACTCGCCGGCGGCGACCTCCGCGGGGGTCCGCAGGTACAGGTCGGCGTTGACCGAGTACGAGTCGCCGACGACGGCCTCGGAGTCGAAGGCCGAGACCAGCAGTTCCTGGTCGACGAGGCCGACATTGTTGCCCGGCTGGGTCGGCTCGTCCAGGCTGGTCACCACCTCCTCGCCCTCGGTGACCAGGCCGGTGTCGCCACCGTCGAGCAGGCGCGGCTTCCAGCCGAAGTGGTCGGCGGTGATCGGCGCCTGGCCGGCGGTGCCGGCGAAGTCGGTCGCGCTGCCGAGCACCGCCCAGTTGGCGCCGTCGGGCACCTCGTCGGCGACGCGGGTGTCGGTGACCGTCACCGTCGGCAGCGTGCCGACGAACTGGCGAACCAGAAGGGTCGAGCCGTCCTCGGACAACGCGACGGCGTCGCCGGCGATCGACAGGGCGAGCACGCCCGGTTCCCTGATCTCGTCGATGTCGACAGTGACCCGCACGCTGGCGTCGTCACCCGGCTCGGCCAGTGCGGGCGACGGCAGCACCGCCGCCCCGGTCAGCACGGCGCCGACCGCGCCGGCCGCGAGAAGCTGCCGCCGTTTGTATGTGCTCATGTGATCTCCGTTCTCCGCCATCAGGGGTTATCCGCCGCAGGTGCCGGCGGGGTATTGCACGGTGCGGACGGTCGTCACGTCCTGTCCGCCGATCGCCCCGGTCACCCGGGCGGTCGCCGAACCCGCCGGCACCGACGCGGCACGGGTGTTGAAGGACTGGTAGGCGTTCGCGCCCGGCGCGACGGCCGTGAACGACCGCTCGCCGTACGGCGTCTCCAGGGTGATGCCCACCGGCGCGTCATGGTCGTTGCGCGCCTGCACCGCCACGTACGCCTTGCCGCCCACGCACCGCGTGGACGCGGTGAGCGTGACGGGCAGTTCGAGGCTGGCCGCCGCGAAGGCCCAGGTGTCGATCTCGAAGAGGTCGACACCGGCCGGGCCGGTGTAGGTGAAGTAGACGTCGTGCACGCCGCTGACGCCGTCAAGTTCGGCGGTCACCTCGGCCCACTGTCCGACCGGGGTGTCCACCGCGACCGTGCCGACGACGGGACCGTTGACATCGTCCAGCCGGACCTGGACCTGCCCACCGGCGGCGAGCGCACGCACCCGCGCCGTCAGGCTCTGCGCGCCGCTGTCCCCGAAGTTCACCGAGGACAGCGCCGTCCAGTCGCCGTTGTCGATGTCGCGGACCACCAGGTTCGGCGCCGCGGCACCGAACTGGGCGGAGCTGCCGTCGACCTTCGTGGTCGCGACGCCCTTGCTCCAGCCGAAGGTCTCAGCCTCGAAGACGCGGTACGGGTCGAAGTCCCGGACCTGGTCCACGCCGGCGTACGTGCCGACGACCTGCTGGATCGTGCCGTCCGCATTGAAGGTCAGTTCCTGGATGTGCGGGCTGCGGTACCCCTGGGTGGTGTTGCCGTTGATGCGCTTGTTCAGCGTCGGGGCGTGGTACGTGAAGTAGTACTTGCCCCCGAACTCGAACACCGACTGGTGGTTGTTGCCACCGGTGCCGGCCCCGAAGAACTGCGACTGGTTCGGAAAGAGCACCCCGGCATAGGTCTCCTTCGGCCACGACATCGGGCCGTCGGAGATCATGTAGCCGATCTGGCCACCCCCGGGGTAACCGGGAAGCGGCTGCTGGTTGCCACCGAAGTCGTTCCCGCCGAAGTGCGAGGAGTACGAGAAGTAGTACTTGCCCTGGCGCTTGAAGACGTGGCCCGCCTCGAAGGCGACCGGGGCGTCGACCACCGCGGCCGTTCCCTCGGTGGAGACCATGTCGTCGCCGAGTTCGATCGACCGGATGTTCTTCGGGTTGTTGAAGCGCTCGGCCGGCGGCATGCTCGTCGAGGCGGGACCACCACCGAAGTAGAGGTACGGCTGGCCGTCGTCGTCCACGAACGGGGCCGGGTCGAACTTCCACGCGACGGTCTCGGCGCCCGGGGTACGGCCGTCGATCAGCGTGCTCGTGCGCTCGCTGGTCCACGGGCCGAGCGGCGACGCACCCGTGATCACGTTGCTGGAGCCACCACCGTTGGCGTAGTAGAGGAAGAACTTCTCCACCCCGTTCACCACCTTCTTGGTGATGCCCGGAGCCCACGAGTTGGCGGTGAACGGGGCCACCCCGTTCGGGCCGGCGACCTGAATCTCACCGTGGTCCGTCCAGTTCACGAGGTCCTCCGAGGAGATCACCGTGATCTGGTTGATGTCGCCGTAGTTGATCCCCGGCGAGACGCCCGTGCTCGGGTTCGGGGCGTAGCCCTGGGTGTCGTTGGTCATGTACATGTAGACCCGGCCGTCGTGCACGAGGCCGAAACCGTCAGCGCCGAACTTGTGCCCGATCAACGGGTTGTGCTCCCCGGGCAGCTTGCCGACGACCTCGATGGTCTTCGAGGCGGGCGCGGGCGGCGCGGCGCCGACCACCGACACGTCGTCGAGCTTGAAGTCCATCAGGTGCAGGGCCGGGTCCGTGGACGGCGTGCTCGTCCAGGGGGTCTCGAAGAACAGGCGCGCCGTCGACACGCTCTGCGTCGTCGGGATCGTGAACGTTCCGTTGAACTGCGCCCACTGACCCTTCGTCGCGGTCACGCTGACCAGGTTGGTGTAGGTGCCGCCGCCGTAGTGCATGGTGGCGAAGAACTGCTTCGTCGCTGGTCCGCTCTCGTTCTCGTACTTGATGCGGGCCGTGAGGGTGTACGCCTGGCCGGCCTGCACCTTGCCGCTGAGGTCCTGCATCGGGCCGGACCCGGTGGTCGTCCGGCTGGTGACGAGCGCCGCGTTCGCGCCGGAGTGGGCGTCAGACGTGACTGACAGCTGGGCGCCGTCGGTGGCGTTTCCGTTGTTGACGAACCAGTTGGTCAGGCCGTCCTCGAACCCGCCGTTGACGACGAGGTTCGTGTCGGCGGCCTGTACCGGCGCCGCCGGGGCGACGAACCCGGTGGCCAGCATCAGGCCTACTGTCGCGAGTGCGGCGACCCGTCCTCGGGTCGCCCGTCGCATTCGTTGTTCCACGAGACATCCTCCTTCATCTCTGACGTGCGGTCATCGGTGTACGGGGGATCGGTGGGTGTGCTTCCGTGGGTGGTCCGGATCAGGGTTCGACCGCCGCCACCGGTCCGACCGTGGCCGGGCGGCGCGGGACAGGTCGGCTGTTCCGCGCCGCCCGGCCGGTCGGCGTTGGCGCTGGTCGGTGGGCCGAGGGCTCGTGGTGGGGTTTATCCGCCGCAGGCGTTGGCGGGGTGCTGCGCGGAGTGGACGGTGGTCACGTCCCGGCCGGCGACCGCCCCGGTGGCCCGGACCGTCGCCGAGCCGGCCGGCACCGACGACGCGCGTGTGTTGAACGACTGGTAGACGTTCGCCCCCGGTGCGACGGCGGCGAACGTCCGGTCCCCGTACGCGGTCTCGACGGTGATCTCGACGGGCTCGTCCGAGTCGTTACGCGCCTGCACCGCCAGGTACGCCTTGCCACTCAGACAGCGCACCTGGGCGGTGGTCGTCACGGGCAGCGCCGCGAGCACTCCGAGTCGGGCCAACTGGTAGCTGAGCGCCCGCTCCGGTGCGTCAATCTGGTTCTGGGTGCCGAACCGGCCGGCCCGTGCCGATGTCGCCGCCGCCAGCGCGGACTGCGTCGCGGCCCAGGCGTCGGCCGGGTAGTGCCGCGGGTCGAGCGTCTGCGCGTGGGCGATGGCCGCGTCGAGGGCGGTGGTGTCCAGTGGCCGGGCCTGCGCGGTCAGCACGTCGCTGAGCAGGTAGTCGTCGAAGTCGACGTGGCCGCCGGTCTGCTGGGTCGCGTAGTTGAACAGGCCCACCCGGTGACCCATGAAGTGGGCGAGGCTGCCGTCGAGCGCCTGCGGGCCGACGCGGTTGCCGAGTCGGGTCCACTGGACCCCGTCCAGGCTGTAGTAGAACGTCGTCCACAGTTGGCCGACCGGCGAGGCGAAGTCGAGGTCCGCCTTCACATGCACCTCGGTCGCGTCGCCCAGCGACACAGTCGTGCCGGCGACGAAGTTCTCCAGCGTCGACTGGTCGAGGTCGACAGCGAACGGCTGCGACCGGTTGACGACGCCGAGGGTGTTGACGTCACCCACGCGCTTGACCGCCACGTACGAGAATCCGCGGTTGTAGGCGGCCAGGCCCGCGACGTCGCCGTTCCTCATCCCGGAGATGTCCATCCGGGTCTGCACCGACTGCCGTGGCCCGAACGTCCGCTGCGAGAGCGTGTTGCGTGCCTCCTCGAACCATGCCAGCTCGGCCCGGTTGGACAGCTTCGTGTAGACGTACTGGCCGGTGACCACCTTGCCGGCCGTCAGCCGCAGCCAGCCGTCGCGGTCGGTGAGTGACCAGTACCTGTTGTCCGGGGCGTGGTTCCACTCCCACGCCAGGTCCAGCCGTGAGCCGTTGGGGGCGATCTCCGCCGGGTCGAGCGGCGCGGGGACCGTCCACTGCTCGTCCTGGTACGCCTTGTGCGGCGCGTCGTTGGCGAAGTCGTCCGAGGCGACGATGCTCTTCTGCCGCTCGAACAGCTCCTCGGCCGGGCTGAGCGGGATCGGCTTGTCGAACAGGCCGTTGACCGGGACGACCCCGTTGGTGCCGAACGTCGGCCACCCGTCCTGCCAGGTGGCCGGGATGAGCGCCGGGATCCGGCCGATCGGGAACGTGTCCCGGAAGAACATGCCGTGCCAGTCGGTCCCGCCGCCCGCGCGGCTGATCGGCACCAGGCTGCCCTGCGCGAAGCCGTTGGAGTTGAGCACTCCGCGTGCCTCGTAGGTGTTGACCCCGCCGGCCGAGGTGTAGCGCCCGAGCAGGTCCTTCGACCGGAACATCACCACCTGGCGCCCCTGACCGGACGGCCAGGTGATGATGACGGCGTAGTACCAGCCGTCGATGTGGTAGACCTGCGCGCCCTCGAACAGACCGCCGATGAACGGCTGGCCGGCGTAGTTGTTGGCGGTGAAGATGTTCGGGTAGTCCTGCGCGATGGCGGTCAGGTCGGCGTTGAGGCGTACGGCGCTGGTGCCGCCGGAGCCGTAGAAGATGTACGGCGTGCCGTCGACGTCGAAGAAGAGCGACGGGTCGTGCAGGCCACGGCCGAGGGCGGTGCGCTGCCACGCGCCGTTCTCGATGTCGTCGGTGCGGTAGAGGTACGCCCCGCTGAGGTTGTTGGTGTTGAAGACGGCGTAGAACGTGCCGTCGTGGTAGCGCAGCGACGACGCCCACTGGCCCTGGCCGTACGAGTTCTGGCCGTTGCGCAGTGAGAAGGAGTCGCCGATGCTCGCCCGGTCGAAGACGTAGTTGACGATCTCCCAGTTGACGAGGTCGTACGACTTCATGATCGGCGCACCTGGGCTCAGGTGCATGGTCGTGCTGATCATGTAGTAGAGGTCGCGGCCCTCGTCGTTCTCGGCGGCTGGCACCCGCTCGACGCTGATGTCCGGCACGTCGGCGTTGAGCAGCGGCACCGAGTAGGTGCCCGCGCCGGTGTCGGTCGAGGTGTACGACGATCGGGGCGACCATCCGTCGGCGTCGTGTGCGGCGGCCGGAGTGGCCACCAGGCCCGCGCCGCCGACAACAGCCGCCGATGCGAGCGTGCACAGTGAGCGAAGGCGATCCGGGCGCACTGTGGACGCCAGTCGGCTCAATGTGTTGGTGGCGTGGCGAGCGGCGGCGTTCAGGCTGTTCACAGCGGATACGCGGGCGATGTTCAGGACACGCGAGCGGACCGACACGACCAAGGCGAGCTCCAAACGCGAGAGCGGCGTGAAGGCCATCGTGTTATCGCTAACAACAGCTGTCAAGACTATCGATGAAACGTGCCCGAAGTATCCCCGTAACACCCTCACCGACCACAGTGGACGGTCCACTCCCAGGTCGAACCCCGGTGATCATGAAGTTGTTGCTCCGACACGCCGTCATTGACGGCGATAACTTCATGATCACCGGGGTCGCGTTCGGCCCGGGCACCTCAGTCGTTGAGGCAGGCGCGGACGGCGGCGGCGAGCAGATTGGCGCGCTCGTCGCCCATCCCGCGCATCTGGTTGACCACGTAGCCGAATCCCACCTGATGCTCGGCGTCGGCGAAGGCCAGGTTCCCGCCCGCGCCGTCGTGGCCGAAGCTGCGCTCACCCAGCAGGGGCCGGGCCGGTGGGGAGTGCAGCAGGAAGCCGGTCCCCCAGCGCTGCCCGGTGTCCGGCGGGCCGTGCCGCTGCTGACCTTGCGAGCGAATCACGACCGCGTCGTCCACCGACGCCGCCGTGAGCAGCGGTCCACCCTCAACGTCGGAGACGCAGGCGGCGTAGAGGCGCGCGAGGCCCTCGGCGGTGCTCACCGCGCCCGCGCCGGGAACACCCGCGGCCCGGATCGCGTCGTCGTTGAAGCTGACCAGGCCGTCGGCGTCGGCGGGGAAGGCGAAAGCGCCCCCCATGGTGATGCCCCGTTCGGCGACCGGGTCCTCGAACGGGTCGGGGTCCGGTGGCGGCGCCAGGTCCCAGGCGACGGTGTCGCTCTCGGCGGCCGGGAGCCCCAGCCAGGTGCGCAGGCCGAGCGGGCCCGCGACGGTGTCGGCGAAGAACGCGCCGGGTAGTTGGCCGGTGATGCGGTGGATCACCTCTCCGACCAGCCAGCCGTAGGTCATCGAGTGGTAGCCGTGCGCCGTACCCGGTTTCCACAGCGGGGCCTGCGCCTCGATCGCTTTGATGACCGGATCCCACGCCAGGACCTCGTCGAGGGTCAGGGGTCGGTCCACAGCGGGCAGACCTGCCTGGTGCGTGAGCAGCCAGCGCACCGGGATGTGCGCCTTGCCGTGCTGTCCGAACTCCGGCCAGTAGCGCGTCACGGGAGCGTCGAGGTCGAGCCGGCCCTGTTGGGCCAGCAGGTAGGCGCAGATCGCCAGGATCCCCTTGGTGCAGGAGAAGACGACGGCCGGCGTGTGCGCGTCCCAGGGCCGTCCGGTACGGGGGTCGGCGACCCCGCCGTACAGGTCGACGACCTTGTGGCCCCGCACGTAGACGGTGACCGCGGCGCCGACCTCTCCCCGGGAGGTGAAGTTGTCGCGGAAGACGTCGGCGACGCGCCGGTAGTGGTCGTCGACGTCGCCGTGGATCTGCGGCTGTGTGGCCATTCCCTACCCCTTCAGTGACCCCTGGATCAGGGCCTTGATGAACTGTCGCTGGAAGATCAGGAACACGATGAGGGTCGGGGTGAGGATCAGCAGCGACCCGGCACACAGCAGCACCAGATCGGTGCCCCACTGGCCCTGGAACGCGCCGAGCGCCCCGGCCATGGTGCGTTTGGTGGCGTCGTCGACCAGGACGATGGCGAGCAGGAACTGGTTCCACGTCCAGAGGAACAGCAGGATCGTCAGCGAGGCGATCGCCGGTCGGGCGAGCGGCACCTGGACCCGCCAGAACAACTGCCACGTGCTGCTGCCGTCCACCCGGGCCGCCTCGGACAACTCGACCGGCACGTTGCTGAAGTGCGCCCGCATCCAGAACACCGCGAACGGCATGTACAGCCCGATCAGCGGCAGGATGATGGCCCAGCGCGTGTTGAGCAGGCCGAGATCCTGCATCTGGTAGTAGAGCGGCGTGACCACGGCCTCGAACGGCAGGGTCAGCCCCAGCAGGAAGAGGCCGAAGACGAGTCGGCCGCCGGGCACCCGCAGCTGACCGAGCCCGAAGCCGGCCATGGTCGCGATGAGCACCGACACCGGTACGACACCGGCCACGATGAGCAGGCTGGAGCGGAGCAGGGCACCCATGTTCGCGGCGGTGAAGGCGTCGGCGAAGTTTCCCCACTGCGGGTCGGACGGCCACTCGAGCCCGCTGGGCACGGTGCCACGGGGCTGCAACGCGGCCGAGAGCATGCTCACGAACGGCAGGAGGGTGACCACGATCAGGGCGATCAGGAAGACGCGCCCGGTCAGCTGTTCGCGTCGGCTCAGGTTCACGGCTTCTCCCCTCGGCTCAGGCGCTGGATCGGCAGCACACACGCCAGCACCAGCAGCATGAGTACGACGGCGAGCGCCGAGGCGAGCCCCACCTGCCGCTGCGAGAAGGCCAGCCGGTAGATCTCCAGACCCGGCACGGTGGTCTGGAGGCCGGGGCCGCCGCTGGTGGAGATGTAGACGATGTCGAAGCTCGCCAGCGCCGCGATGATCGTGACGGTGAGGCAGACGCCGATCTCCTGGCGCAGGCTGGGCAGGGTCACGGCGAGGAACTCGCGGACCGGGCCGGCACCGTCCAGGCGGGCGGCCTCGTACAGCGCCGGGTCGATCTTGCTCATGCCGGTGACCAGCAGGATCGTGCAGAGGCCCAGCAGGACCCAGGCTCCGATGACGCCAACGGCAGGCAGCGCCGTGTCGAAGTCGCCGAGCCAGGCGCGGGCGACGCCAACCAGCCCGACCGCACGCAGCGCCTGGTTGACCAGACCGTTCGACGACAGCAGCCAACTCCACGCGATGCCCGCCGCCACCAGGGGGATGACCTGCGGCAGGAACAGGATGGTCCGGACGACGGTGCCGAACGCCCCGGTGGTGATCCGGCGAACCATGCTCGCCACCAACAGTCCGAGCGCGACCGGGATGAAGCTGAAGAAGATGATCAGGACGATCGCGTTGCCGATGATTTTCAGCAGGTCGCTGTCGGTGAAGACGGTGAGGTAGTTGTCCAGGCCCACCCAGCGGGCCACCCCGATCCCGTTCCAGTCGTAGAGCGAGTACTGGAGCGTCAGGACGAGCGGGCGCAGGACGAACACCGCGTACATCACCAGGGCGGGCAGGACGTACAACCAGCCGGTCCCGGCCGCGGGGGGGGGGGGGCGGGCCGGGCGGGGCCGGGGGGGGGCGGGGGGGCCGCCGCTCGGCGGGGCCCATGGTCCTGATGAATCTGGGGCTCACACAGGAGGG
>NZ_JBITGG010000028.1:65578-93304 GCF_044456765.1 Micromonospora sp. NPDC050784
GGCGCGCCCCACACCCGCCCCCCACCCCCCCCCCCCCCCCCCGCGGGGGGGGCCCCCCCCCCCCCCCCCGGGCCGGCGGCGCCCCCCCCCCGCCGGGGGGGGCCCCCCCCCGCGGGGGTGGGACGGGCGCGACGGTCGTCGCGCCCGGTTGGTGCGCTGCCGAGGGCAGACGTCATCGGGACAGTTCCTTCTGGTACTCGGCCTGGACCGCCTTCACGTACCCCTCGGGTGTCTGCTGGCCGGCGATCAGCTTCTGCATCTCCGGAGTGATCGCGGCGGCGAAGATGCCGCCGGTCGCGTTCGCGGTGAAGTCCACCGCGCCGTTCTCCGCGCCGAGCTGCTGCGATGCCTTCAGGGTCTCGGCCAGCACGGTGTTCGGGGCCGCGCTCGGCACCGGCAGGTCACTCGGGCCGCCGGGGCTGGAGCCGCCGACCGTCACCGAGATCTCGCGGGCCCTGGAGTTGGTGTGCACCCAGTTCAGGAAGTACGCGGCGGCGTCCGGGTTCTTGGCCTTGGCGGAGACGCCAAAGGTGTTGGGGGCGGACATCGCCACGTGCTTGCCACCGGGAGACTCGGTGGGGAAGAGGAAGAAGCCCACGTTGCCGGGCATCGACTTGTCGAGGTTGGCCGACTCCCAGTCACCGTTGAACATGAACAGGCCGTTGCCCTTCTGGAACTCCCCCACCATGCCCGCGTAGTCCAGGGCGTTGGCGTCCTTCGTGAAGTAGCCGGCCTGCGCCCACTTCTGGATGGTCTGGGTGGCCTTCAGGGCGGCCGGGGTGTCGAACGTGGCCCCCGGCTTCTGGAAGATCCAGTCGGCGACCTGGGTCGGGTCGCCGAACTGGTTCTGCAGCGCCTGGTGCGGGAAGTTGATGCCTGCGGTGTTCTTGTTGAACTGCATGATCGGCTGGACCCCGCCGGTCTTCGCCTTGGCCAGCAGCTCCTCGAACTCGGCGACCGTGGCCGGCGGCTGGGTCATGCCGATCTGACTGGCCAGCTTCTTGTTGTAGAAGACGCCGGTGACGCTGTAGCCGAGCCCCATCCCGTACAGGGAACCGGTGCCCCGGGTGTTGTCGCCGACGCGCAGCTGCATGAGCTGCGAGGCGGGGAACTTGTCCCAGCCGTACGCGGTGAAGTACGGGTCGAGGTTCTTGAGCAGGTCGTCCTTGACCAGGTCGACCATGGTCGGGAGCCGGATGATGTCGGGCGAGTTGTCCGAGGCCATCACCCGGGGAGCGTTCTCCACGATCACCGTGAACTGGTCCTCGCGGATGTTGAACTTGACGTTCGAGTGCTGCTTGGAGAATTCGTCGGCCAACGCCTTGGCCAGCGGGAAGCCGGTCTCCGCGTACATCTCCAGGGTGATCGGGTCGGTCCCCAGCTCCGTCTTGACGGCGGCATCGGACTTCTGGGTCGACGACCGGTCCTCCCCCGGCGCGCTGCAGGCCGTCGCGGTCATCCCGACCGCCAGCAGCGACGCGAGGAGCACCGTTCTCCGTCGCGGAAACTTTGTCAGCAATTCTGCCATTTCATGACTCCTTGACATCTCCACGCGTCCCGCGGCCACGGCCGCGCGACGGCTCCACCGGGACCACCGCGACCGGGTGCCGGCCACGACACGTACGCCGTGACCTGTCGCCCGGGCGCAGCACCCGTACCGTCAGCAGAAAAAGAACCCGGCACGGCCACCGAAGGCACCTCTGGATGCGCCAGAAGTGGTCGCTAAACTGATTTAGCAGAGCATGCGCGCGGCACGGGAAGCTGTCAAGGACAACTTGGCAACGGTGCGGAAACGTCGGGTTCACACCGCGCCGACGTGGCCGACGCTCGACCTCGGACGGCGACGCATCATGATGGGCAGGAGCGGCGCCTGTGGCACCGCGCCCTGATTCGGAGGACTGATGGGCCGCAACAGAGCAACACTCGCCGACGTCGCGCAGCGAGCCGGGCTGTCCAAGACCGCCGCGTCGATGGTGCTCAACGGCCGAGAGGGCACCCGGCTCTCGGCCGAGGCGCACCAGCGGGTGTTCGCCGCCGCCGAGGAACTCGGCTACCGGCCCAACCTCGCCGCGCGCAGCCTCCGCACCCGCAAGACGGCCACCATCGCGTTCGTCTCCGACATCGTGGCCACCACCCGTTTCGCCGGTGACCTCATCCGCGGCGCCCTCGACGCGGCCCGCGAACGCGACCACGTCCTGCTCATCACCGAGACGCAGGGCGACGCCACCTTCGAGCAGTACGCCATCGAGGCCGTCCTGGACCGGCAGGTCGACGGCGTGATCTACGCGGCGATGGCGACCCGACGACTGGCGGTGCCCGCGGCCATCCTCGGCGGCCCGGTGGTGCTGCTCAACGCCACCAGCCCCGACGGCCTGCCCAGCGTGGTCCCCGACGACGAGGGGGCCGGTCGCTCGGTCGCCACCGCCCTGCTGGAGCTCGGCCACCGCGATGCGATCGCGCTCATCGGCCGCAACCGACTCAAGGAGGACGACCCGGAGGTCTCGCTCGCCGCCCGCGCCCGCCTGCACGGCATCCGGCAGACGCTGGACGAGGCGGAGGTCAGCCTGCTGGCCGAGTGTTTCTGCACAGAGTGGTTGCCCGAGCACGGGTACGCCGCCATGCGCAACCTGCTGAGCAAGCCGAAGCGACCCAGCGCGATCATCTGCATGAACGACCGGCTCGCCTTCGGCGCCTACCAGGCGCTCGGGGAGGCGGGGCTGACCGTTCCGGAGGACATCTCGGTCATCTCCTTCGACGACGACCCGATCGCCGCCTGGCTGCGTCCCAGCCTGGCCACCACGGCGCTGCCGCACGAGCAGATGGGGCGACGCGCGGTCGAACTGCTCCTGGACGGGGGCTCCGCCGAGCCCTCCCTCGTTCCGATGCCCCTGCGCCGACGCCGGTCCCTCGCGCCTCCGGCCGACTGACCACCGGCCCTCCGGCCATACCGTCGGGGTGGCCCCGGGCGACGCTAAAACGGTTTAGTGCTAGTTTTCCGGCCATGCTTCGTCTACCCGACCACTGGGTGTGGGACAGCTGGTACGCGCGGGACGACAACGGCCTCTGGCACGTGTTCTTCCTGCGCGCGTCCCGCGCCCTGCACGACCCGCACCGCCGCCACCGTCGGGCCACGATCGGCCACGCCGTCTCGGCGGACCTGCACTCGTGGCGTCTGGTCGCCGACGCCGTGGTCCCCGCCGACGCGCCCAGCTGGGACGACCTGGCGACCTGGACGGGCTGCACGGTCCGCGGGCCGGACGGACGGTGGTACCTGTTCTACACCGGGGTCGGTCGCGGCGAGGACGGGCTGGTCCAACGCATCGGACTGGCCGTCTCCGACGACCTCATGACCTGGCACCGGCACGGCACCGAGCCGATCGTCCAGGCCGACCCCACCTGGTACGAGCTGCTGGACAAGGACCTGTGGTACGAGCAGGCGTGGCGCGACCCGTGGGTGTTCCCCGATCCCGACGGCGACGGTTGGCACATGCTCATCACCGCCCGCGCCAACACCGGGCCGGCGAACACCCGTGGCGTCGTCGGCCACGCCACCTCCACCGACCTCGTCACCTGGACCGTCGCGCCGCCGCTGTCGACACCGGCCGGCTTCGGTCACCTTGAGGTGCCCCAGGTCGCCGTCCTCGACGGGCAGCCGCTGCTGCTGTTCTCCACCGAGGCCACCGGCAGCGCCCGGCGCGACGACCACCGGATCTGGGTGGCGACCGGCGAGACCACCCTCGGGCCGTGGGACATCGCGTCCGCCCAGCCGTTCGCCCACCCGCACCTGTACGCGCCCCGGCTGGTCCCCGGACCCGCCGACGACTGGTCCCTCATCGGCTTCCTCGACCACGTCGACGAGACGTTCGTCGGGGAACTCACCGATCCCATCCCGGTCCGCTACCGCTCCTCGACCGGGTTGACCGTGCTCGAAGGGCCGTAACCGGACAGGTCCGGGCCGAGGCGTCTCGCCCCGACCCGGACCCGTCGGTGTCCCGCTACTGGGTCAGCTACGCAGCTGCCACTGCTGGTTGGTGCCGCCGGTGCAGGACCAGAGGATCAACTTCGTGCCGTTCGCCGTCGCGGCGCCGTTGGCGTCCAGGCAGAGACCCGACTGCGCTCCCGTGATCGTGCCGTTGGCGTTGACGTTCCACTGCTGGTTGGGCTGACCGTTGCAGTCCCAGATCACCACCGTGGTGCCGTTGCTGGTGCCCTGGCCGGAGGCGTCCAGGCACTTGGTGCCGTAGACCATGAGCTGCCGGCTGGCGGTGTGGGTCCACCGCTGGTTGGCAGCGCCACTGATGCAGTCCCAGATCTGGGCCTGCGTGCCGTTGGTGGTGCTGGAGTTGCCGATCTCGGCGCAGCGGCCCGACTGGGCGCCCACGATCTGCACGTTCGTCGGGTTGGTGCTGCCGCCGCTCTGCACACCAGCCGTGTTGATCACCGTCTGCGCGCCCGACGGCCAACTGCCGTTGCTGACCGTGACGTTGCTGTTGACCACGTTGCCGCGGTCGCCGTTCGTCACGTTCGTGCTGCCGTTGGTCGACCAGTTGTTGGTGACGGTGAAGTTGCCCATGTTCTCGGCGTAGTAGTAGTTGGCGGTTGCCCAGGTGCCGGTGGAGGAGAACACGTTGTTGCGGGCGGTGTAGTAGCGCGAGCCCTCGTCGAAGTAGAGCCCGAACCAACCGTTGGTCCGCAGGCAGTAGTTCTGGGTGATGGACCCGCCGGGGTTCGCCGACAGCGTGTAGATGCACCCGCCGTCGGTCATCTGCTGCATCACGTCGTGCACGTAGTTGCCGATGACCTGGTTGTTGGCCGCCGTGGTCGCCGTGGTGTAACGCGGCTGGTAGTTGTACAGGCCCCGGTTCGCGTAGTGCTGGCTACCGCCGGCGTCGTTGGCGCCCCAGCCGTAGCCGACCGACAGACCGGTGTACGGCATGTTGTAGACCTCGTTGTGCGAGACCAGCGAGGTGTTCACGTAGGTCGTCAGGATCGAGACGACGCCCCGGTACTCCAGACCGAGATCGTGCACCCGGTTGTTGCTGATGGTGATGTTGCGGTTGACCATCCGCTGGTCGCTCGGGTGGTGGGCGTCGGCGCGTACACCACCGACCACGATGCCACCGGCCGAGTTGCGGGCGATCTCGGAGCGGGTGACGGTGATGTTGCTTGCGCCCAGGCCGACGCCGCTGGCGTGGGCGTTGGCGTCGTTGCCGATGCCGATGGCCGTCTGCCCGAGGTTGACGAACTGCGAGTCGCTGAAGGAGATGGTGTTGGCCGCGGAGACCTGCACGGCGGCGGGCATCTGGGCCCAGCTCGGGCGGGTGGCCTCGAACAGCGGGCAGCCCTCCTGGCAGGAGGTCAGCGCGTCGGACGGACGGGCCCAGGTGCCGACGATGTGCGCGCCGGTCTGCTGGTCGGCGAAGCCGTTGCTGCTGCTCGGGCCGAGCCAGCTGGTGCCGGTGAAGGTGATGCCGCTGAACGAGATGTGGTGCGCCGGCGCGTCGAGGGTGCCGCCGACGTTGACCAGGGACTGCAACTGTGGCAACTCGACGCTGACCGAGCTCATGGTCTGCCCGGCGAGCGGGATGTAGTTGAGCTGGCCGTTACTCGGGTTGAGGTACCACTCCCCCGCCGAGTCCAGGAACTCGTACGCGTTGGCCAGGTAGAACGGGCCCGCGCGGTGCGGACGGGACAGCGTGTCGAAGCCGAAGGTGTTGTTGTTCCACGCGGGCTGCTGCATCGTCAGGAAGTTGCCGCTGATGCTCTGCACCGGCGAGTACCGGTCGGTGAACGAGCCGACGCTCTCCACCTCGACCCGGTTCTGGTTGCCGAGGTTGTTGAGGTAGCTGAGCGCGCTGTTGGTGAACCGCATGCCGGACGTGGTGAAGGTGAAGTCACCGCGGTTCACGGCGGTGCGTGCCCGCGTGGCGACGGCCCCGTTGACGTAGAGCTGACGGGAGTCGAGCCCGGCGGGGACGTTCGCCCGCCAGATGTTCTTCCCGGAGTCGACGAGCGACCAACCGGTGACCGCCCGGGCGCCGGTGATCGTCGGGCGGGCGCCGGCGGCCGCCCGCCAGATCACCTGGTAGCCGTTGTTGCCCGAGTCGGCGGCGGTGAACCGCAGCGGCGACGAGAGCCGGTACGCGCCGTTGGCCAACTCCACGACGATGTCGCCGGACATCGCGCTGTTGATCCCCCGCACCGCGGTCTGGGCGGCGTTCAGCGAACACGGTTGGCTGGCGGAACACGCGGTGCCGGTGCCGGAGGGCGACGCGTAGAGGGTGGTGGTGGCCGCGAGGGCCGGGGACGCCGAGGCGGTTACCGCGACCAGGGCGGTCACCGCTGTCGCGGCGGCGCCGGCCAGCAGTCGGCGCAGCGACGGAATGGACGAGGACACGGGACGGTGCTCCTGACGTGAGAACGGGGGTGGGGGTGGCGGAACGGCCTCAGCCAACGCGGGGGTGGGGGGCCGGGGCGGTCATCCGAGGATCTCCCGGAGATAGCGCAGGCCGTCCGTGGCGAGACGGTCCTGGGAGGGGGCCAACGGACGCCAGATCGCCGCGGCGGTGGCGATGGCCTCGTTCTCCGCCGTGAACGACTCGATGCAGATCGCGCCCTGGTAGCCGGTGTCCCGCAGGACGGTGAAGAAGCGGGGCCAGTCGAAGTGGTCAGCACCGGGAGCGCCCCGGTTGGTGCCGCTGACCTGCACGTGCTTGATGTGTTGGCCGGCGACGGCGAGGGCCGCGTAGGGGTCGGCCTCCTCGATGTTCATGTGATAGGTATCGATCATGATGCCGACGTTCGACGGCAGCCCGTCGATCAGCTCGACCGTCTGCTCGATCGTGTTGACGACGCTCGTCTCGTAGCGGTTCAACGCCTCGACACCGATGCTCACGCCCACCTCGCCGGCCTGCTCGGCCACCGGCGCCAGGGCCCGCCGGAAATCCGCGTAGCAGGCCGCGCGAGCCGCCGGTGACATCCGCCAGGTGCGGCCGACCGAGGCGTACGCGGGACCGCCGACGCACGGAGCGCCGACGGCCGCCGCGCTCGCCACGCAGCCCTTGAGGTACGCCACCGTCGACTCGACCACCGCAGGCGCGGCGTCGACCAGTTCCCGCCCCGGCGAGGTGACCACGCAGACACCGGCGGCGGCGAGGCCGTGCGCCGCCAACAGGTCCCGGGTACGGATCGGGTCCCAGTCGCCGGGCTGCTCGATCGGCAACTCGACCGCGTCGAAGCCGAACGCGGCGATCCGCGGGATCAGCTCGGCCAGGGCCTTGTCGTCGACCGGCGAGGCCCAGACCCAGGGGTTGACGCCGATGGCGTACATCGGACCCTACTTCCAGCGCTGCGGGTAACCGGGCAGGTCGGTGCAGCCGCACATCGCGTAGTGCAGCGGCGGCATGCCCGCGTCGAGGTACTGGTCCAGGTTGTCCTGGGTGACAGTCGGCTGCGGCAGCTTCCACGGGCTGGACACCTGCTGACCGTCGAGGATCCGCAGCGCCGCGATGATCGGCGTACGCCACTGATAGGTCGGGTAGGTCGGCGCGATCGCCGTGAGCTTCTTGTCCTTCCAGATCTTCAGGAAGTCGAGCTGGTCCTCACCGTTCATCGGCGGAACGGGCTTGCCCGCGTCCTGGAACGCCTCGACCGCCGCGACGGCCACCGCTCCAGCGTCCATCCAGACCCCGTCGATCGTGCCGTACCGCTGGATGTAGTCGTCGACGATCTTTTTGGTCTTGGCCGGGTCACCATCGGTGAACTCGACGCCGACGACGTCGACCTTCGCCTTGTCGAACGCCACCTTCGCCGCCGACCAGCGGGTCTCCAGGACGTCGACGCCGGGCAGGATCCGCAGTGCGAGGACCTTGCCGCCGGGCTTCATCTTCTGGCTGACGAACTCGGCCCCGACGTGGCCGAAGCCGTAACCGCCGATGGGGTTGATGAACGTCACCGGGCACTTCGTGTTGACACCACGGTCGAAGACGACGACCGGCAGCCCGGCCTGGCAGGCCGCCTCGACGGCCGGGGTGAGCGTGGCGGTGGTGTTCGGCGAGACGATGAGCGCGTCGCAGCCCTTGCCGAGCAGATCGTTGATGTCCGCGATCTGCTTCTGGTCCTTACCCTCGGCGTCGACGTGCACGAACTCCTCGATGCGGCTCTTCTGCGCCTCGACCTCGGCCTGCATGGTCTTGAAGCCGACCTGCCGCCAGGGGTTGTTCAGGGCCGCGTTCGAGAAGCAGATCTTGTGCGGGCCGTTCTTCTTGAACTTGGCGGTGTCGACCATCGTCGGGTTGAGCACCTGCTCCCACGGCTTGTCAGCCGGGCCCGTCGGAGCCGCGTCGAGCAGCGCCAGCTCGGCGTCGTAGTCGGCCTGCACGAAGAACTTCGACTGTTCTCCGGTGCCGGACCCGGCGGCGGAGGCGCTCCCCGACGGGCCCGCGGCCGGCTCGTCGGTGGAACAGGCGGCGAGGGACAGCAGGGTGACAGCGGCAAGCGCAGCCATGGAACGTCGCACTATGGTTTCCCCTTTATCTCGACGAAGAACGCGATGCCGAGACCGCCACGGCGAGCAGGATGATCCCGCCCTGGACGGTCGACCTGAGGGCGCCGGAGACGCCGTAGAAATTCATGAGGGCGAACAACAGCTCGAGTGTCAGCGCGCCGAGCATCGCCCCGACGACCGCGCCGCGACCCCCGCCGAGCGCCACGCCACCGAGGACGACCGCGGTGATCGCGCCGAACTCCAGGCCCGCGCCGGCCTGGAACGACACGCCGCTGTAGCCGCCCAGGAGGATCGCCGCCACCGCCGCCGCGAGGCCGCTGAGGATGAAGGCGAGGGTCCGGGTACGCCACACGCGTACGCCGCTCAACTCGGCGGTACGCGGGTTGTCGCCGACTGCGACAAGCGTCCGACCGAAGTCCGAGCGCATCAGCAGCACGGCCGCCACCGCCAGGACCACCAGGACCAGCAGCGCGTACGGCACGCGGCCCAACACCGGCACGTCCTCGAAGGCCCGCCTGCCGAACCGCCGGAACTCCTCGGAGAGCCCACCCTTCGGGGCGCCGTCGGACCACAGGTAGACCGCGCCCACGAGGATCAGGAACATGCCGAGGGTGGTGATGAACGACGGCACCCGCAGCCGTGTCGTGATCAGGCCGTTGACCAACCCGACCAGCGCTCCGAAGGCGAGCAGGAGCAGCACCACCGGCCAGGTACGCGCCGGGTCGCTGTCGATCAGCCGGGCGGCGACCACCACCTGCGCGGTGACCAGGGACCCGACCGAGAGGTCGAACTCGCCGGACACGATCACGAAGTACTGGCCGGCGGCCAGCAGGATGATCGGCGCCGAACGACCGAGGAAGGACATCAGCGACGGCGGGGCCAGGAAGTCGGGCTGCCGAATGCCGACGAGCACCAACAGCACCGCGAGGATCGCGAGGATCGGCAGGACGCCACCGGGACGCACCCGCGGCAGACGCAGCGACAGGGAACGGGGCTGGACGGTCTGCATGGCTAGGCCGCCTTTCGCATGGCCCGGCGGGCGTAGACGGCGACCGCGGCGATGATGATGACGCCCCGGATCACCTGCTTGAAGAAGGCGTCGACCTCGAGCTGGTTGAAGATGGCGTCGATGCTGGCAAGCAGCAGCACCCCGCCGACCGTGCCGATGACGCCGCCGCGCCCACCGGCGAGGGCGGTGCCGCCGATCACCACTGCGGCGATCGACTCCAGGTCGTAGAGGCCCTCGGTGCCGACCCGCGGGGCGCCCGAGCCGAGCCGACTGGCGAGGTAGATGCCGGCGAGCCCCGCGCACATCGAACACAGGACGTGGGCGGTGACGAGGACCCGGTCGTTGCGGACACCGGAGAGCCGGGCCACCTCCGGGTCCCCACCGACGGCGACCAGGTGGTGGCCGAAGCGGGTCCGCGACAGCGCGAACCAGGCCGCCGCGGTCACGACTACCAGCAGCAGGAACGACACCGGCACCGGCCCGACGCGCTGGTAGCCGAGCGACTGCACGAGCGAAGGCGCGGTGGTGCCGGCCGGCCCGTCGTAGCCGTTGTCGAGGTATCCCTTGAGCAGCAGCCCGACGCCGAGGGTCGCGATGAACGCGTTGACCCGGAACCGGGTGACGAGCAGCCCGTTGAGCAGCCCGACTCCCGCGCTGACGACCAGCACCAGGCCGATCGCCGGCAGCACCGCACCGTCGTTGCCGTTCATCGTCTCGGCCGCGACGAGGGTGCTGAGGCTGATCACGTACGCCACCGAGAGGTCGAGCGAGCCGCCCAGGATCACCAGGGTCTGGCCGACCGCGACCAACCCGAGGCCGGCGGCGACATGCAGCAGACTCACCGTCGTGGACTGGTTGAAGAGCTGACCGCCGTCGAGCAGGACGACCAACCAGCCGATCGTGAGGGTGAGGGTCAGGGCCACGAAGACGCCCGGTACGGGACGCCGGGCCGGCAGCAGCGACAGAGCACTCACTGGGCCACCTCGGTTCGCGACTGCGGGGCTCGCAAACCCGGCTCACTCCTCGCGCTCACTGGGCCACCTCGGTTCGCGACTGCGGGGCTCGCAAACCCGGCTCACTCCTCGCGCTCACTGGACCGTCTCCCGCACGGTGCCGACCGCCAACGCGACGACCTCCTCCTCGGTCGCGCCGGCGGGCAGCTCGCCCGCGACGTGACCGTCCCGCATGACGACGATCCGGTCACTCATCCCCAGCAGCTCCGGTAGGTCGGACGAGATCATCAGCACGGCCGCGCCGTCACGGGCGAGGCGGCGGACGAGGTCGTGGATGGCTGACTTCGCGCCCACGTCGATGCCCCGGGTCGGCTCGTCGAAGAGCAGGATCCGTGGGTTGAGCGCGAGCCATCGGGCCAGCACGACCTTCTGCTGGTTGCCCCCGGACAGAAAGCGGATCTCCTGGTCGTCGCCTGCGCCGCGGACCTCCACGGCGGCCAGCAACTCGCGTACCCGGACGGTCCTCGCCGCACGGCCGGACCGGGCGGCGAAGACGGCCCGGCTGGCGAGCAGCGCGTTGTCGAGCACCGACTGCCGGGGGACGATCCCCTCGCCCTTGCGGTCCTCGGTGACGTAGGCGATGCCGGCCCGCATCGCGGTACGGGGCGAGCGCAGCCGAACCGGCCGGTCGTCGAGCGTGACGTCCCCGGTCGTGAACGGCGACACCCCGAAGATCGCACGGGCCAGCGCCGAGCGCCCGGAGCCCTGTAGGCCGCCGATGCCGAGCACCTCGCCGGCGCGCAACTGGAGGTTGACGTCGCGCAGCTTCCGGTTTCCCGCGTCGCGCAGGTTGAGCCGCACCGGGCCCCGGTCCTCCGGGGCGGCCCGGTCCGGGTAGTAGCTGGACAGCTCCCGGCCGACCATGTGCCGCACCAGCTCGTCGGCGGTGGTGTCCGCGGTGTCCACTGTGGTGACCCGGCGGCCGTCCTTGAGCACGGTGATCCGACCGGACAGGTCGAAGACCTCGGCGAGCCGGTGCGAGACGTACAGCAGCCCGATGCCCCGCTCCTGAAGTCGGCGCACCAGCCCGTAGAGCAGCTCGACCTCGTGGTCGGCCAGCGCGGCGGTCGGCTCGTCCATGATGAGCAGCCGCGCGTCCAGGGCGAGTGCCTTGGCGATCTCGACGACCTGCTGCTGCGCGACGCCCAGCTGCCCCACCCGGGCGTCGGCCGGCAACGTGGTCTCACCGATCGAGGCGAGCAGCCGCGTGGTGCGGTCGAGCATCCCCCGGCGGTCGACGAGCCCGCGGCGGACCGGCTCGTGCCCGAGGTAGACGTTCTCGGCGACGGTGCGCTCCGGGAGCAGGTTGAACTCCTGGTGGATGATGCCGATGCCGGCCCGCTGCGCGTCGCGCGGACCACGGAACGTACGTGTCGCACCGGCGAACTCGACAGTGCCCCCGTCCGGGGCGTACCCGCCGGAGACGATCTTCATGAGGGTCGACTTCCCGGCGCCGTTCTCACCGACCACGGCGTGCACCTCGCCCGGCGCTACATCGAGGTCGACACCGTCGAGAACGCGGACTCCGAGGAAGGACTTGCCGATGCCCCGAAGGGTGAGCAGCGGCACCGGCCGCGAGTCTGACATCCCGAGTGCCCTCACAGACAGTAGTTATTGACAGGACTCAATGCCACACTACGGCGACTTTGAGGCGCTGGACATCAAACTTTCGTAGGAACAGCGATGGCTTACGTTCGCGCGTCCAAAACATTTCCTTGACACCAACGAAACATCACACGTATGAAGATAGATGTTTGGATGCGGGTCCGCAATCCTCGATCAAGCCCGACTGCCAGCCCGGGCCGCGATCGACAGGCGGAACCGCAGCGAGGGAGCCGAGCGCGACCGCCGTCCACCGGGCAGGACGTCGGACGTTACTTCGTGAATTGACAGTCTTCTATCTCTAGCTCATCCTGACCTCGTGGACCACGGGACGAGAACCACGGCCAGCATCACGCTGTGTGACGTCCCGCAGGTCTGACTGCCGTTGCGGCGAACGGCACGAGGACAGACCAGCGTGCCCGTGTCCCCTCACGTGTCCAGGGTCAACCTGACGCGTCGCAGGA
The DNA here is from genome assembly GCF_044456765.1 of Micromonospora sp. NPDC050784. Taxonomy (NCBI): domain Bacteria; kingdom Bacillati; phylum Actinomycetota; class Actinomycetes; order Micromonosporales; family Micromonosporaceae; genus Micromonospora; species Micromonospora sp. NPDC050784. Next base: position 78,173 of record NZ_JBITGG010000028.1, read on the forward strand.
CCCACGGGTCGCTATCCCTACGCCCGCCCAACCTAGGAGACGGCATGCGTCGCAACACATTGCTCATCTCAGTGATCGCCGGCCTGTTGCTGGCGCTCGGACTCGCCCCACCCGCGTCGGCGGCCCCGGCCTTCCGGGCCCTGGTGTTCAGCAAGACCACCGGCTACCGGCACGACTCGATCCCAGCCGGCATCAGCATGCTCCAGCAGCAGGCATCGGCGAACAACTTCGAAATGGTGGCGACCGAGGACTCCAGCGTCTTCACCGCCAGCAACCTGGCGACCTTCGACGTCATCGTCATGCTCCAGACCTCCGGCATGGTCTGGACCTCGGCGGCCCAGCGCCAGGCGGTGGAGGGTTATCTCGCCAGCGGCAAGGGCATCGTGGCCATCCACAACGCCACCGACATGGGCATCGAGTCCGAGTACCCGTGGTGGGACCAGACCATCAACGGCGGCGCCCACATGCCCGAGCACTCCCCCGGCGTGCTTCCCGGCACCGCGATCGTCGCCGACAAGCAGCACCCGTCGACCGCCTCGCTGCCCGATCGGTGGAACCGCAGCGAGGAGTGGTACAACTTCGACACCAACCCGCGCGGCAAGGTGCACGTTCTGGTGACCGCCGACGAGCGCACCTACAACCCGGGCTCCCGCGCGATGGGCCCGGACCACCCGATCTCCTGGTGTCGGGACACCGGCGGCGGGCGGGTGTGGGCCACCGCGATGGGCCACGCGATCGACTCCTACAGCGAGACGAACTTCCGCAACCACGTCCTCGGCGGCATCAAGTGGGCCGCCGGCAACGCACCCGGCGACTGCGGCGGCACCGTCTGGGGCAACTTCGAGAAGCGCACCCTGGACGACAACACCGTCGACCCGATGGCGATGGCAGTGGCCCCGGACGGGCGCGTGTTCTACGCCCAGCGCGGCGGGCAACTGAAGGTGTTCAAACCCTCCACCAACAGCACCGTCACCGCCGGCACGCTGAGCGTCTACACCGGCGGTGAGGACGGTCTCACCGGCATGGCGTTGGACCCCAACTTCGCCACCAACGGGTACGTGTACCTGTACCACTCGCCGGCGAGCAGCAGTACCGACGTCAACCGGGTCTCCCGCTACACGATGAGCGGTGACACGCTGAACATGTCGAGCGGTGTGACGATCATCGACATCCCGGCGTACCGGGACCGGACGTTCCCGGAGCCCGGCCACACCGGCGGTTACATCGAGTTCGGTCCGGACGGCAACCTCTACATCGGCACCGGCGACGACACGCCCCCGAACCTCGACCCCAACTGGCAGGGCTACGCCCCGCTGGACTGGCGCTCGGGCAAGTCCAACCTGGACGCGGCCCGCAGCGCGGGTAACACCAACGACCTGCGCGGCAAGCTGCTGCGTATCCGTCCCGGAGCCAGCGGCAGCTACACCATCCCGTCCGGCAACCTCTACCCCCAGGGCACGGCCCAGACCAAGCCGGAAATCTACGCGATGGGCTTCCGCAACCCGTTCCGCTTCTCCATCGACGCGGCCACCGGCTGGGTCTACCTGGCCGACTACGGGCCGGACCGCAACCCGCCCACCACGAACCGGGGCCCCGAGGGCCTGGTCGAGCTCAACGTGATCAAGACGCCCGGCAACTACGGCTGGCCGTTCTGCCACGGCAACAACCAGCCGTACGCGCCGTACAACCCGGACACCGGCGTGGTCGGCTCGAAGTTCAACTGCTCCGCGCCGGTCAACAACTCGCCCAACAACACCGGGCTGGTAAACCTGAAGCCGGTCGTCATGCCCAACATGTGGTACGGCTACCCCGCCTCGACGACCTTCCCGGAGCTCGGCTCCGGCGGCTCCGCGCCGATGGGTGGCCCGGTCTACCGGTACGACGCGTCGAACCCGTCCGCGACGAAGTTCCCGCCCTACTACGACGGGGTGCACTTCTTCTACGAGTGGGCGCGCAACTACATCAAGGAGGTGCACTTCGACTCCTCCACGGCGGTGACCCGCACCAACCCGTTCCTGCCCGGCACCGGTTTCAACAAGCCGATGGACATGGAGTTCGGCAAGGACGGCTCGCTCTACCTGCTGGAGTGGGGCACCAACTTCGGCGGAGGCAACAGCGACTCCGGGCTCTACCGGATCGACTACATCCAGGGCGGTCGGTCACCGATCGTCAAGGCCACCGGCACGCCCACCAGCGGCAGCGCACCGCTGACCGTCCAGTTCAGCAGCGCGGGCACGTCCGACCCGGACGGTAACACGCTGAGCTACCTGTGGACGTTCGGCGACGGCACCACCTCCACGGCGGCCAACCCGTCGAAGGTGTACACCTCCAACGGCAACTACACCGCCCAGTTGAAGGTCACCGACAGCACCGGTAAGACCGGCTTCGCCAACGTCCCGATCACCGTCGGCAACAGCGCCCCGGTGGTCACCATCACCACACCGGGCAACGGCGGCATGCTGACCTTCGGTGACAAGGTGCCGTACCAGATCACCGTGACCGATCCGGACGGCGGAACCGTCGACTGCTCGAAGGTGTTCCTCAACCCGGCGCTGGGTCACGACGACCACGCGCACGAGACGACCGAGTACCCGGGTTGCTCGGGCACCATCTCCACCGACCTGCTCGGCGGGCACCCCGACGGCGCCAACCTGTTCTACGTGCTGAACGCGCGGTACACCGACAACGGCGGCGCGGGAGGCGGGTCCCCGCTCACCGGCACCGCACAGGCGATCCTGCAACCGAAGCACAAGCAGTCCGAGTACTTCAGCAGCCAGTCCGGGGTCCGGGTGGTCGACCAGTCCGGGGCGGAGAGCACCAAGCGCGTCGGTGACATCTCCACGAACGACTGGATCGCGTTCAGCCCGATGAACCTGTCGGGTATCTCGACGGTCAGCTACCGGGTGTCGTCGCCCTCCGGTGGCGGTTCGATCGAGCTGCGCGCCGGCTCACCGACCGGCACCCTGCTGGCCACCACCACGGTGCCCAGTACGGGCGGCTGGGACAACTACCAGTCCACGACTCCGGTGAGCGTCGCCGCGACCAGCGGGACACAGACGCTCTACATGGTGTTCAAGAACAGCAACAACTCGTTCGATCTGGACTCGCACACCTTCGGCGGCAACGGCGTCGGTACACCCGGCACCGGCACCGGCGATGGCCTGGCGGGCAAGACCTACACGGTCACCGCCCAGCACAGCAACAAGCTGATGGACGTCAGCGGTGTCTCCACCGCCGACGGCGCCCAGATCACCCAGTGGGCCTCCACCGGTGGCAACAACCAGAAGTGGCAGGCGGTCGACGCCGGCAGCGGCGCGGTCTACCTGAAGGCGGTGCACAGCGGCAAGTGCGTCGAGGTGGTCGGCAGTTCCACAGCGGCGGGTGCCTTCCTCCAGCAGGCCACCTGCAACAACGGCAACCAGCAGAAGTTCACCGCCACCGCGACCGGAACCTCCGGCGTGTACACGGTGCGCAATGTGCTGAGCGGGCTCTGCGTGGACGTCAACGGTGCCTCCACCGCCGACGGCGCCCGGCTGTTGCAGTGGACCTGCCACAGCGCCACCAACCAGCAATGGCGGTTCACCGCAGTGTGACCCCGCGGCTGTCGCGGTAACAGCTGACGTCCCGGTCGGGACCGGTATCCGAGGAACGGAGCCGGCCCCGGCCGGGACGTCGTCGTCGATCAGACAGGCCGGCCGGGCGGCGCGGCGAGCAGCCCGGCCGCCGCCAGGTCGTCCCACAACTCCTCCGGTACGACGATCCCGGACCGTCGTACCGTCTCGACCGCCTGCGCCTCGTTGCGGATGCCGACCACCGTCGACACCACGGCCGGGTGCCGGCGGACGAAGGCGAGGGCCGCCTGCGGCAGGGTCACCCCGTACGTCTCGCAGACCGTGGCGATCCGCCGCGCCCGCTCGATCAGCTCGGCCGGCGCCTGTTGGTAGTTGTAGACGGCGTCGGCCGGCGGCCGGTCCCGCGACAGCAGCCCCGAGTTGTAGACGCCCGCGATGACCACGCCCACCCCCCGGTTCTCGGCGGCCGGCAGCAGGTCGGCGGCGGCGCCCTGTTCGAGCAGGGTGTACCGCCCGGCGCACATCATCACGTCGACGTCGGTCTCCCGGACGAACCGCGCCAGCATCGCCGACTGGTTCATACCGGCACCGATGGCACCCACGAGGCCCTGGTCCCGCAGGTCGACCAGAGCGGGTACCGCCTCGTGCGCGGCCTGCTCCCAGTGGTCGTCCGGGTCGTGCAGGTAGACGATGTCGACCCGGTCCAGCCCGGTCCGGTCCAGGCTGGCCTCGATGGAGCGGAGCACGCCGTCGCGGCTGAAGTCCCACACCCGTCGGTGGGTCGCGGGCACGTCGAACCCGTCGGAGTCCCGCAGGTGCGCGTCCCCAGGCGACGGCACCAGCAGTCGCCCGACCTTCGTCGACACCACGTACTCGTCGCGCGGCCGGTGGCGCAGCGCGGCACCGAGGCGGCCTTCGGAGAGCCCGAGACCGTAGTGCGGCGCGGTGTCGAAGTACCGGACGCCCGCCTCCCACGCCGCGTCGACCGCCGAGGCGAACTCCTCGTCCGTCGTCGTCCGGTACAGGTTGCCGCCCTGGGCCGCGCCGAGGCCCAGCTCCGTGAGGCGTACCTCCGGACGGCGCGGCAGCGCGCGCGCCATCATGACGCCTCCATCCCGTAGACGCGGCGTGCCGTCCCGCCCCAGACCGACGCCTGGTCGACCCCGTCCTGGCCCGCCAGCAGCTCCGCCAGGGTGTCGACCCACCGCTGGTACGTACTGGCGAGCAGGCAGACCGGCCAGTCCGAGCCGAACATCAGTCGGTCCGGTCCGAACGCGTCGAGGGCGTCCTCGACGGCGGGTCGAAGGTCCCCCGGCGTCCACTGCGGGAGCGGCACCTCGGTCACCAGCCCGGAGAGCTTCGCCGTCGTGTTGGGCGAGGCGGCCAACGACCGCAGGTCCCGGCTCCACTGCGCCAGCTCCGGACGGCCCAGTGCGGGCTTGCCCAGGTGGTCGAGGACGAAGCTCACCTCGGGCAGGTCGCGCGTGAGACGCGCGGCCATGGGGAGCTGGTGTTGGCGTACCAACAGGTCGAAGACGAGGCCGGCGGCGCCCACCGCCGCGATTCCCCGACGGACGTCCGGGCGGTCCAGGTACGCCGGGTCGGTCTCGGACTGCACGAGGTGGCGGATCCCGACGAGGCGTTCCCCGCCCGGTGCGGCCCGCAGACGGTCGAGGCGCTCCGGGACGTCGTCGGCGGTCAGGTCCACCCAGCCGACGACCCCACGGACCAGGGTGTCCTCGGCGGCGACCCCCAGCAGCTCCACCGTCTCGTCCGCGGAGGCGATGGACTGCACCACCACGGTCGCGGTGACCCCGGCCGCCCGGGCCAGCGGCGCGAGATCGGCGGGTTCGAAGTCGGCGTCGATGGCCGCCATGGTCAGCGGGTCGATCCACGGCTGCGGGTGCCGTGCGCGGACCCAGAGGTGGTGGTGTGCGTCGACGATCCCGGCGCGTCCGGGCTCCGGTGCGCCCGTCATCGGCCCAACCAGCCGCCGTCGACGGGCAGGACGACGCCGTTGACGTAGTCCGACGCGGTGGACGCCAGGAACACCGTGGCACCACCGAGATCGTCGGCCCGGCCCCACCGCCCGGCCGGGATCCGGCCGAGGATCGCCTGGTTGCGGTCGGGGTCGTCGCGCAGCGCCTGGGTGTTGTCGGTGGCGATGTAGCCGGGCGCGATGGCGTTCACGTTCACCCCGTGTGCCGCCCACTCGTTCGCCAGCGCCTTGGTGAGACCGGCAACGCCCGACTTCGACGCGGCGTAACCGGGGACGGTGATGCCGCCCTGGAAACTCAACAGCGACGCGGTGAAGATGATCTTCCCTCGGCCACGCTCGACCATCGTCCGGCCGATCTCCCGGCTCAGGATGAACTGGCTGCTGAGGTTCACCTCGATCACGTGGTCCCACATCTCGTCCGGGTGCTCCGCGGCCGGGGTGCGGGCGATCGTGCCGCCGTTGTTCACCAGGATGTCGACCGGCCCGAGAGCGATGATGTCGCGGGCCAACCGGTGCACGGCCGCCCGGTCGCCGAGGTCCGCCCGCAGCGCGGTGAACCGGCGGCCGGTGGCGCGCACCCGGTGTTCGACCTCGCTGCCCTCCGCTTCGAGCTGGGCGGAGACGCCCACGATGTCGGCGCCGGCCAGGGCCAGGGCCTCGGCCATCGCCAGGCCGATACCGCGCCGCGCCCCGGTCACGACGGCGGTCCGTCCGGACAGGTCGAACAACGCCGTCACTGGTTACCCTCCCGCACATCGAGCAGCACCTTCATCACGCCGCCACCCTCCAGGGCCGCGAAGGCCGCGCTGGCCGCCTCGACCGGCTCGACCCGGGAGATGAGCTGCCGTGCCGGGATCGCACCCGAGGCGACCAACCGGATCGCCTCCACCATGTCGTCGCGCTGGTACAGCCGAGCGCCGAGGAGTTCCAGCTCACGCCAGAAGAACCGGTGCAGGTTGACCTCCCGGGGCTGGGGGTGGATCGCCACCATCACCAGCCGCCCGCGAGTGGTGAGCACGTCGACCGCCGTGGTGACGCCGGCCGGGGCGCCGGACACCTCGAAGGCGATGTCCGCGCCCGCGCCGTCGGTGCGGTCGTTGACCAACGCCACGACATCGGTCGCTCGCGGGTCGACGGCCTCGATCCCGATCCCCTCCGCCACCTCGCGTCGGAACGGATCGGGCTCGACGAGCAGCACCCGCGCACCGCGGCCTCGCGCGACGGTGGCGATGAGGACGCCGACCGGCCCACCGCCGACCACGACCACCTGGTCGTCGGCGGTCACGTTGCCCCGGCGTACGTCGTGCACGGCGACCGCCACCGGCTCGACGAGCGCCGCGTGGTCGAGGGGCAACTCTTCCGGGAGCGGCAGGACCAGCTCCACCGGCACGGTCCAGGAGGACTGCATGGCACCGGGTGAGTCGATGCCGAGGAAGTTCATCGCGTGGCAGACGTGGGAGTTGCCCCGCCGGCAGGCCGCACAGCGTCCGCAGGGCCGGGTCGGCATCACGGTGACGGGCTGACCGAGGTTCCAGCCGGTCACGCCCTCGCCGACGGCCGCGATCCGCCCGGACATCTCGTGCCCGATGATCGCCGAGTCACCGACCCGGGCGTCCATGTCCCCGTGGTAGATGTGCAGGTCCGTACCGCAGATCCCGGTGTACGCCACCTCGATCCGTACCTGGCCGCGGCCCGGTGGCTCCGGGTCGCGGTTCTCGATTCCGAGGTGTCGCGCTCCCCGGTAGACGACTGCCTTCATCGTTCCTCCGTCTCGACGGTCGGTACGTCGGTCGTGCCGACCGGGCATGGTCGTGGGTGCATCGCCATCGCGATGCACCCACGCCTTCCCTGTTCTGGTGGTCAGCTCAGTGCCGTACGGTCGGCGACACCTCGTTGTGGGAGTTCAGCGGCACCACAGGCACCTGGCGGGTCGGGATCACCCCGTCGACCCCGGCCAGCAGGCGCCGTCCGGCCCGCTCCGGCCGGACGTTGGGGCTGTCGGCCGTGTGCGCCTGCGGTCGGCGGTTCGCCGCCCGGATCCGCTCCTCGTCCACCCGGACACCCAGCCCGGGTGCGTCGCCGAGGATGAAGGCGCCATCCTCGACGTGCAGATCGATGGAGACACCGACCGGCGGGTGCAGGTCCTGCAACTCGCTGGTCAGATGGTTCGGCACCGAGGTCGCGGCGTGCAGCAGCCCGACCGGGCTGTTGCCGATCGGGCTGACCGGCAGGTCGTGGGCGTGGGCCAGGGCGGACGCCCGCAGGAAGTGGGTGACCCCCCAGACGGCCGCCATCTGGATGATGTCGACAGCGCCGGCGGCGATCAGCGGACGGTACTGTTCGAGCCCGGTGAGGTTCTCACCGGTGGCGACCGACGCGGACACGCCTCGACTGACCGCGGCGAGACCCTCGGCGTCCCAGCGCCGGACCGGCTCCTCGATCCAGATGAGGTCCAGGGTGCGTTCGATTTCGCAGACGTGCCGGACGGCCTGCTTGCGGGTCCACGCCTCGTTGACGTCGAGCATCAGGCCCGGCCGCCGGCCGTGCCCGGCCTCGGTGAGGACCTCCTTGACCAGGCTCAGGCGGTGCCGGTCGCGCTCGATGTCGAGGCCGCCCTTGAGCTTGGCCGCGCGTAGGCCGTGGCTCGCGTAGACCTCGTACTCCGCGACGAGTTCGTCGTCGGTGAGCCCGATGTCCAGCCCGGACGCGTAGGCGGTGACCCGCCGGTCTCGCCCGCCCAGCAGCCGCCACAGCGGTTCACCGGCGGCCTGTGCCTTGATGTCCCAGAGGGCGGTGTCCAGAGCGCCGATGGTGCCGAACACCGGCCCGGCGTGGCCCGCCTTGAAGGTGTGCCGCAACATGCGGTCGTACAGGGACGTCACGGCCCGGGGGTCTTCGCCCTCGATGGCTGGGAAGATCCGCTCGATCTCGACGTGCGGCCCGAGGCCGACTCCCGAGATGCCCTCGTCGGTGTCGACGATGACGATCGAGACCGGGACCACCCCGTCGGCGAACACCCCATTGGCGTCGCCGACGGGTCGCCCCCATTCCTGGACCGTGGTGAGCGTCCGATATCCCGTGATCCGCATGTCAACCCTTCGTGGAACCGGCGGCTACACCGTCGGCAATTTGGCGCTGGAGGAACAGGTAGACCAACAGGACGGGTATTGCCGCGATCAGCACCCCGGAGGCGAAGGTGGGGATGTTGTCGGAGTACTGCCCGCGCAACGAGGTCACCCCGATCATGAGCGTCCGGTGATCGGCCGACGGCATCATCACCAGCGCCATGAGGACGTCGTTCCAGCAGAACAGGGCGTTGAGGATGCCGACCGACAGCAGCGCCGGGGTGCCCAGGGGCAGCATGATCCGGCGGTACACGCCGTACACGGTGCTGCCGTCGATCCGCGCGGCGTCGACGATCTCCGGCGGGATGCCCTTGTAGTAGCTCGTCATGAGAAAGACCGTGAAGGGCAGGAACTGGGCCACGTAGACCAGGATCAGGCCGGGGTACGTGTCGATGAGCGCGGTGTCGGCCATGATCCGAGCCAGCGGCACCATGATCACCTGGAACGGGATGAAGAGCCCCGCGAGGCAACCCAGGAACAACGCCGACGAGCCGCGGAACCGCAGCTGGCTCAGTGCGAAGCCGGCCATCGACCCGAACAGCAGCAGCAGGAGCACCGACACCGTCACCACGAACAGCGAGTTCACGAAGTAGCGGCCCATGCCGACGCTGGTCCACGCCGCGCTGATGTTCTCCCAGCGCAGGGCGTCGGTCAGGCCGAACCGGTCGAGGATGTAGTCACGCCGGGTCTTCATCGCGACATTGGCGGTGAACAGCAGGGGGTAGATCGTCGCCAGGGCGAGCAGCGACATGGGGATGGCGATCAGCCACCGTCCCAGGCGGAGGCGAGACATCAATCCTCCTTTCCGGATCGTTCGAGCAGCTTGATCTGAAGAAGCCCCACGACGAGCATGATCATGAAGAGGATCGTCGAGGCCGCCGACGCGAGAGCCGGACGGTTCATCTGGCCCTGCTGCTTCCAGATGTAGAACTCCGGCAGGTACGTCGACCCCTCCGGCCCACCGCTGGTCATCACGAAGAGCAGCCCGAACATCGAGGTCAGCATCCCGATCATCGTGGTCACGAAGACGAACTGGATGGTGCGCGAGAGGGCCGGGATGATCACGTGCCAGACGACCTGGCGCAGCGACGCCCCGTCCACCCGGGCGGCGTCCAGGAGCGCCGCGTCCAGCGTGGCGAAACCGGCGAGGAACACCACCAGCGCCATGCCGAAGGTGGCCCAGATGTGCACGCCCGCCACCATGACCATCGCGATGTCCGGGTCCCCGAGCCAGTCCACCGGACCGACCCCGAACGACCCGAGCACGGCGTTGAGGGGGCCGTCGAAGGCGAGCAACAGGTTGAAGATCGCACCGACGATGACCGGCGAGAGCACCGCCGGAAAGAAGTAGACGCTGCGGTAGAAGCGGTGGCCCGGCACCCGGAGGTAGATGAACGTCGCGAGCAGACCGGGGATCGCCACCGCCACCGGCAGGAGCAGTACCAGCAGCCCGACGTTGCTCAGCGCGGTCCGGAACAGCGGATCCCCGAACAACTCGCGGTAGTTGCCGAATCCGACAGCGGTCCCGTTCTGCGCGCCGTCACCGGTGAAGGAGAAGTTGACGCCCAGCAGCAGCGGGTAGAGCCGCAGCAACACGATGATCAGGACGGCCGGAAGGACCAGGATGTAGGGGGCGAAGCGCTCGGCTCGCGGGCCGCCACGGTTGCGACGGGGTCGTGCGCCACTCTGATGCGCGGCGGGGGTGACCGCCGCCCCGCCGGCCCGTCCGGCCGAAGCCGGACGGACCGACGGTTGCGTGTTTCCGATCGGCACGAGGTCAGCCCGCCTGGTCGGAAGCGGCCAACTGCTTCACCACCTCGTCGACGGTGACCGAACCGCTGAGCAGCTGCTGGGAGAGGCGCCCCATCAGGTCCAGCGTCTTCGAGGAGAGCGCCACGTGCAGAGCGGGCTTGCCGCTCTTCAGCTCGCTGACGATCGTGCCGACGGCCGGCCCGGCCTGCGACACGTCGATGGTGGTGTCGGCGGCGATCGCGCCGGCGTCGGCGTAGAAGGCCTTCAACGCCTCGGCCGAGCTCAGCGAGCGCACCAGGTCGGCGGCCACCTTCGGGTCCTTCGTCCACTTGGCGACCGCGTAGCCGATGCCACCGTCGTACGGGAGGCTCGGGGTGGTGCCGGCGGTGACGATCGGGGCCTTCATGACGCCGAGCTGCTCCGGGGTCAGGAACTCGTTGAAGTCCTGCCAGTGCCCCACGTCCGACATCAGACCCATCACGTGGGCGGCCTTACCGGACTGGAAGAGGGCGAAGGAGTCGTTGAACATGGCGGTCGAGTTGGCCCCGTCGCTGTTCATCTTCTTGTCGCCGGCCTCCTTCCAGGTCTGGAAGATCCGCTTGACGTTTGGCGACTTCCAGTCGCGCTTGCCGGCGATCCAGGAGTCGTACTCCGCGGTGGTCAGGGTGGTGGAGCCCAGGCTGGAGAGCCAGAACTGGATGCCGACGCCCTCCTTGTTGCCGAGGGCGAAGCACTTTGCGCCCTCGGTGGCGATGACGGCGCAGTCGGCGACGAACTTGTCCCAGGTGGTGGCCGGGGTCGCCGGGTCGAGGCCGGCCTTCCGGTAGATTTCCTTGTTGTAGTAGATGGGGTAACCCTGCAGCGTCACCGGGGCGGCGTAGGTCTTGCCGTCCTTGGCGAACGCCTCCCAGCCGGCCAACCGCTGCCTGTCCTCGGCCACGTACTCGTCGAGGGGCACCAGCGCGTCCACCCGGTCGCGGATCTGGCCGCCACCGTTGAACAGCATGACGTCCGGGCCCTTGCCGGACTGGATCGCCGCACCGAGCAGGGTGTAGTACTGGTCGAAGGGCTGTGCGACGAACTCGACCTCGACGTCGGGGTGCTTCTTCTTGAAGTCGGCCTTGGCCTTGTCCAGATAGGATTTGGCGAACGGCTCACCGGACTTCCAGTCCCACACCACCAACTTGCCGTCCGAACTGGTTGACTTGCCCGAATCGCTAGCACTTCCACAACCGGCCAGGGCCAGGCCCACAACGAGGACGGCCGACCATATTGCGCGCTGTCTCATCGATTGTCACCTCTGTATGGGGGGTGGCCGGCGGGCGCCCCGCGAGCCAAATGTTGACCGGAAGGTAACTCGTATGACGTGTGACGTCAACAGTCGGCCGTACACTGACCCGGACGTCGTGCCACGGCGAGCCATTCGGAGGGGGACATGACGCCACCGCAGGAGACAGCCCTGAACAGCCCGGCAACCCCGGCGTGGGTGCGTCGGCCGACCAACCTCGCCAGGGCGGTCACCGCCGAGCTGGTGGAGCGCATCGTCCGCGGCGTACACCCGTCCGGGACCTCCCTGCCCCCCGAGCCGATCCTCTGCGAGACCTTCGGCGTGAGCCGGACCGTCGTCCGGGAAGCGGTGAAGATCCTTCAGGAGAAGGGGCTGGTGCAGGTCCGCCAGGGCGCCGGCACCATGGTCACCCCGCCGTCACACTGGGACATGCTCGACGAGTTGGTCCTCGCGGCCACCATCGCGGTGGACGACAGCCTCGCCATCCTCGACGACCTGGTCGTCACCCGACGGGTGCTGGAGTCCGACATGGCGAACGTCGCCGCCCGCCTCGCCGACGCCGAGACCGTCGACCGACTGCGGGCCATGGTGGACCGGATGGACGAACTCGTCGACGACCACGTCACCTACCACGACCACGACCGGGCCTTCCACGACACGATCATGCAGGCCTCCGGGAACCGCATCGCCCGTGGTGTCGTCCGCGCGCTGGAGAGCCAGGTCATCAACACCGCCCGCTACATGGGCCGCACCGAACGCGCGTTGTGCGTGGCGTCCAACCAGGGTCACCGACGCATCTACGAACGCATCGCCGCCCACGATCCCAACGGCGCCGCCGAGGCGATGTTCACCCACATCACCGAGGCCTGGCTGGTCCGCCGCAGTGGCTCGGGGAGCCCGGTCCGTCTCGAACGCTGACCGTCCCGGGCAACGGACGGCGCCCGCCCCCGAGGTACGGGAGCAGGCGCCGCCAGCTGAGGCCGAGAGGTGTCACGAGAACTGGGCGAAGAACCTCCAGATCTCACCCTTGGTCCAGGTCGTGATGCCGCTCTCGGCGTAGGTGCCGTCGACCGGGCCGGGCATGTGACCGTTGTCGTACGCGGCCCACTGCACCGGGTAGCCGGCCCGGCAACCCGAGTACGTGGTCGTGATGTGGGTACGGCTGCCGGCGGCCGGCTCGCGCGGGCTCTGCGCGGTGCAACCGTTGTTCCGGACGAACGTGTCGCGCAACGCCCGGCCACCCGAGATGCCCAGGACGTTGTCCGAGATGCCGTGCAGCCCGAAGTACGCGATCGGCTGCGTACCGCCACTGCACCCGCTGATCTGCCCACCGGAGATGACCGCCACGGCCCGGAAGACGGTGGCCCGCGCGCAGGCGACGGCGTAGCTCATGCCGCCACCCCAGCTGAAGCCGAGCGCGAACCGCTGCCGCGGGTTGACGCAGAGGCTGCTCTCGATCCGGCTGATCATGTCGTCGACGAAGGTGATGTCCTCACCGCCGGAGTTGCCCCAGCCGTTGCCGAATCCCTGGGGCGCCACCAGGATCGCGCTGTTGTTCGACTGCTCCTGCTGCCCGTAGTAGGACCACGCGGTCCCGCTGGTGCCGCCGGAGGAGATCTCCTGCATCGTTCCGCCCCGCCAGTGGAAGGCGAAGATCAGTCGGTAGGGGTTGCTGTTGTTGTAGTTGGCGGGCACCCGCAGGATGAAGGTTCGGCTCTTGCCGTTGCTCTGGATCGTGTGCGTGCCACTGGCCAGCGTCGGCGCCTTGCCGCATCCGCTACCACCCGAGGGCGGTGGGTTGCCGCCGTCGACGGGGACGAGTTGCCACTGCTGGTTGGTGCCGCCCCAGTCGGCGTACTGCACCACGTTCCCACCATCGGCGGTGGACGCGCCCTGCACCTCGACCGCCTTGTTGCTGTTGCGGTTGATCAACCGAACATAACCACCGTCCGAGTCGGCCAACCGGAACTGCTGGTTCGTCCCATTGAGATCAGCCCACTGCACGACCGCACCGCCATCAGCGGTAGAGAAGCCACTGACGTCGAGCACCTTGCCCGAGTGCCGCGACTTCACCCGGTAGTAGCCACCCCCCGAGTCCACGAACTGCCACTGCTGGTTGACCCCGTTGTTACGCGTCCACTGACTGATCCGCGCCCCGTCAGTGGTGGCCGAGGCGTACAGGTCCAACGCCTTACCGCTGTTCCGGTTCACCAGCACGTACCACGCGTTGGTGTCCACGGTCGCGGCTGCCGCAGGCGCCGCGTTGACCGCGACGAGTGTGCTGGCTGCCATGACCGCGGCCGCCGCCGCGGCCAACCCTGACCGCCAGCGACGTCTCTGTCGAGAGGCGGGACGAGCCTCACCGAGGGCTTTCATGGTCCACTCCTTCGATCGGGGTCACCCACGAGCGGAACGCCCGCGCGTGCCCTGGCGTGCGTGCCTGCGTCCTGGTGGTGGCGTCAGCACGTCTGGGGTGTTGGGTGCGGGCATCCTGCGGCCAGCGGCGCACGTCGATGGCGATGGCGATGCCACGATCCGGGCTTCGAAGCAGGCCCGCGCCAGACCGCGCGGTGCGACGTGCTGGCTCCCGGCGACCGCGTGGCCCGCGGGTGAAAATTAGCGATAAAGACGTCATACGTCAAACGACTGCTGTCGATCCAATCGATCGACCGGCAACGACAACCTGGCGGCCTCGGCGGCCCGCCCCGACGGGGCGGGCCGCCGTTCGTCACACCTCGCCCGGGCTGGCGCCGGCCGGATCCCGATCGGCCGGCAGCTCCCACTTCCCCAGGTCGATGGCGCCGGTCGCTAGCCGATCCGGACCAGTTGCCACTGCTGGTTGGTGCCGCCCCAGTCGGCGTACTGCACGACGTTTCCACCATCGGCGGTGGATGCGCCCTGCACCTCGACGGCCTTGTTGCTGTTGCGGTTGATCAGGCGTACGTAGCCATCAGCCGAGTCCGCGAGCCGGAACTGCTGGTTCGTGCCGTTGAGGTCGGCCCACTGCACGATCGCGCCGCCGTCGGCGGTGGAGAAGCCGCTGACGTCGAGCACCTTGCTGGAGTTGCGGGACTTCACCCGGTAGTAGCCACTGCCCGAGTCGACGAACTGCCACTGCTGGTTGACCCCGTTGTTACGCGTCCACTGGCTGATCCGCGCCCCGTCGGTGGTGGCCGAGGCGTACACGTCCAACGCCTTGCCGCTGTTCCGGTTCAGCAACACGTACCAGGCGCTGGTGTCCACCCCGGAGCCCGGCGGGGGCGTGGTGGGCGGGGTCGAGCCGCCGTTGAGGGCGTCCAGGACGGCGGTGTACGCGGCCTTCTTGTTGCCGTTGCAGTCGAACAGCAGGGCGTTGTCGGACCCACGCCACGAGTCGCAGTCCCGCACACCCCAGGT